>QHPX01000034.1:0-27091 GCA_003219195.1 Verrucomicrobiota bacterium | reverse complement strand
AAGTGTCGGGGTTGACGAATTGGAGGCCGCGGTGCGCGATTTGCCCGCCGATCGTAAATCGACGCTGCCCTGCAAGCCGACAAAAAGGCATCGTGGGGCACCATCGTCAAAGTGATGGACGCTCTGAAACTGGCGGGCGTGAAAAATCTTCCGTCGTTTATGCGTGAGGAAAAATGAGATTGTCGATCTTGCAGTATGGCAATCCGATCCTGCGCGCGAAAGGCAAACAGATCGATCGGATCGACAATCGTATTTGCGAGCTTGCGCAGAACATGCTCGAGACCATGCGCGCCGCGAACGGCATCGGCCTCGCCGGGCAACAAGTGGGCGAGCCTTTGCAGCTCACGGTGCTCGACATTTCCCAAGTCGAAGATCGGCCGAGCACGATGAAGTTAAACGGCGAAGATGTCGATCCAAAGGCGGCGATGCCGCTGGTCTTGATCAACCCATTGATTACTCTGAGCGAGGGCAGCGCAGTTGGAACAGAAGGCTGCCTCAGTTTTCCCGAGGTCACGGGTGAAATCGAGCGGGCGGAATCTGTAAGTGTGCGCGCGCAAACGCTGGAAAATAAAACGATCGAAATCGAAGCGACTGGTTTGTTGGCGCGCGCCTTGCAGCATGAAGCCGATCATCTCAACGGAATTCTTTTTATCGATCGAATGAGCTCGGCGGCGAAGGCAAGCTTATCGAGTCGTTTGAAGCGGTTGCAAAAAGAAACAAAGCGCGGCATCGAACATCGAGAGGTAATCGCTGGTCGAAACGCGCTGTAAGCGAATAGCGCTACCGTAGCAGCGCTTTATGAGTGTCGCATTATTTGATTCAAACGGCGGTCATAGACCGCCGCTACAATATTACTAGAGCGCTTTGTAATCGACTGTGATCGTGCGAAAGACGAGCGTGTCGTGCTGGGCGGAGAAATAGAAGAGTTCGAGCATCGTCGCGCCCACCACCCATTGGTAGCCGACCAGTGTTTGGATGACTTCGGTATCGGTGTCGCGCGAGCGGGAGACTAGTTTGCCCGTCCCGTACTTCTCATCGAAATATTTTCGGATTTCTCCCATGCGCTGGTTGTAACGCTCGATCGTCCAATCGGGATATTCATATTGCAGCTCGACGCCGAAGAGCGATCTCCCCTTGAAAGTAAAGAGCGTGCGCTTCAAACCGGGATGAACGAGGCCTTCAACGGTCCACACTTCGCGGCTTTCTTTTTTTTCGCGCGACACGATCTGTGCTTTCGCGCCTTTTAAAACCGCTTCCACGCGCGTCATCGGGTCGTTCCAGCGAAAACCAAACGGCGGCAGGAGTTCATCGGCGGCATCGATGGACGAGATGCCGAAAAAAATCGCGACCGAGACGACGAGAAAGATGCGCATGGCTATTCTGCCCGCGACCGGGAAGAAACAGCGCGCCCGGATTTCCAGTTCGCTATTCTAATTTGGTTCAAATTCATTTCTGGCACGGGGAGCGAAGGCGAAACGTGCTTTAAAGGGGGCAAAAATGCGCGTGTGCGCTAATTCGGTCAACTCGTCCCGCCGTCGCGGGACTTTCGGAGTCAACTCCGCACGAAGGGACCATTTTTGCCGTTTTCGGCCACGCTCGTTTTGATTTTTCAGTCAAGGTTTTTTTTAATGTGCGACGAAAATAAAATTAAGATTTTTTCTTGTCGATGTAGACCGCGGTTTCTAATCTGAAGCCGCTGGCAGGGCGAAAAGGGAGTGGATGTTAATAAGATGTGAACAGCTTCCGATAAAACTCCTACAAGCGAGAATGAGCGAGGCCTTAACCTTTCTACACCGACGACGCAAATCAGATGTCGATCTTGCCGCAACCCCGGCGTTGCGGAAGTGCGCGGGAAGCGTTTTTCCCTCGTGTTTAGGCATTTTAGGTATTTTTTCTGAGCGTTTCCCCTGCGCTGCAGGTGCAGTGGCGCCCAACCATCGGCGTCGTTTCGCTGACCAATTTCCCTCCGTAAGAGCCTTTGTGGCAATTGTGTAACGCTGTTAACAAGTCGCTATGAACGAGAATTGTACTCAATTGTGGCAGCGATTGTCCGCCGCTCTAAAGCCACAGGTCAGCGCCGATACATTCAAGCGCTGGTTTTCCGCCGTGGAATTGATCGACGCCACCGACAGCTCGCTCACCTTCCGTGTTCCAAACAACATCTACCAATTTTGGATCGAGAGTAATCACATGGCTGCCTTGCAAGCGGCCATCGTCACCGCTTTTGGCGGCCCGCGCGAAGTAAGATTTTCTTCGCCGCCTGGAACTTTAGTCCAGGTGGCTGAGGACGCGGCTGCGTTGAAGGAGGTGGCCTCAGACTCGCCTCGCGACACGAAATCGGTCGGCAGCGCGCTCGGGCTCAATCCACGAAACACGTTCGAATCGTTTGTCGTCGGTCCTAACAACGAGATCGCGCATGCGGCCAGTCTGGCGGTCGCGCAGTTACCGGCCAGGACTTATAACCCGCTGTTTATTTACGGCGGCGTGGGCCTTGGCAAGACGCACCTCATGCAGGCGATCGGCCAATATGTGTGGGCGAAAAAGAAAGGTGCGAAGGTGATGTATCTGTCGAGCGAACTGTTCATCAACGAGTTCATTGACGCGATTCAACACAGCAATCTGGTGAAATTCCGAAAGCGTTATCGCCAGGCCGATCTGCTTTTGATCGACGACATTCAATTTCTCGGCGGCAAGGAACGCTCGCAGGAAGAATTCTTTCACACCTTCAACACGCTTTTTGACGGTCATAAACAGATCGTGCTCTCAAGCGACCGGCCCGCTTCGGAGATCGCAAACCTGGAGAAGCGGCTCGTTTCGCGCTTTGAATGGGGACTGACCGCCGAGCTTCAGCCACCGGACATCGAGACGCGCATGGCGATCTTGCGCAAGAAAGCGCGGACGATGCAGATCAAACTGCGCGATGATGTTTTCGAATTTCTCGCCAATCGCATTCGCACAAATGTGCGTCGTCTTGAAGGTGCGCTCATGCGCGTCGCCTCTTTTGCTTCACTCAGTGGAAAGGAGCTCACCCAGGAAGTCGTCGAACATCTGCTCAAGGACATTTTGCAGGAGGAAGCGCGGCATTCCGTCACGATCGAGCAAATTCAACGGCGCGTGGCCGAACATTTTGACGTGCGTCTGGCCGATATGACGAGCAAACGGCGCCCGGCCAATATTGCTTTTCCGCGGCAGGTCGCGATGTATCTGGCGCGCGAGCTCACGAAAGCGTCGCTCAACGAAATCGGCGACGCATTTGGCGGACGCGATCACGGCACCGTCCTTCATGCCTGCAAACTGGTAAAGAAGCGCATGCACGAGCAGGACAGCCTTCGTCAGACAATTTCTTTCATCGACAGTTCGTTGCAACGCTGAGTGGACTTGTCGATCTTAGCGCGGGAGAGTTTACGGTTGCCGAATAAAATCGGAAGCCTTACATCTTAAGCGCTCCTTGCCCTCATGAAATTCAGCGTCACGAAAGAAAAACTGCTCGAAGGTCTGCAACAAGTCCAAAACGTGGTCAGCACTCGAACCACGCTGCCGATTCTTTCCAACGTGCTCCTGCAAGCCAATGGCAACGAAGTTCATCTCACCACGACCGATCTTGATGTCGGTGTTCGCGGCAGTTTCGAAGCGCAGGTGGAAAAAGAGGGCGCGACCACGCTGCCGGCGCGCCGCCTCTTCAACATCATCCGCGAGCTGCCCTCGAGCGAAATCCAGTTCGATGTCGATGGAAAAAACACCGCGTCGATCCGGAGCGGTCAAAGTTTTTTCAAAATTCTGGGCTTGCCCGAGGAAGAATTTCCGCCACTGCCGAAATTCGAAGGCGCCAAGGTCGTCACCATCCGGCAAAAGGATTTGCGCGACGGCTTGCGCAAAACTTCGTATGCCATTTCGACCGACGAAACCCGCTACGTGCTCAATGGCGTGCTTTTCAGCTTCAAGGAAAACAAGCTCACGCTCGTGGCGACGGACGGGCGGCGGCTCGCCATGCTCGACATCGAACTGGAATTCCCACGCAGCCACGAAGCCGACATCATTGTGCCGACAAAGGCGGTAACGGAGTTGCAGCGCTTGCTCGCCGAAGACGGCGAGGTGAAAGTGAGCATGGGCAGCGGCCAGATTGCGTTCGATCTCAACAACACGTTGCTCGTGTCCAAGTTGATCGAAGGCAACTACCCAAATTACAAGCAGGTCATCCCATCGGAAGCGAAAGAGCGCGTCACGCTCGAGCGCGAGACTTTCCTGAATTCGTTGCGGCGCGTTTCCCTGCTCGCAAGCGACAAGTCGAACTCGATCAAACTGAACTTCAGCAAAAACAACATCGAGATCACCGCCAACACCCCCGAGGTCGGCGAAGCCAAAGAATCGCTTCCCGTCGCTTACAAAGGTCGCGATCTTTCCATCGCTTTTAATCCGGAATTTTTAATGGCGCCATTGCGCAATCTGATCGAGGACGAAGTTTTTCTCGACTTGATCGACGAGATGAGCCCGGGCGTTTTGAAAATTCAGACGCCATTTCTGTATGTGCTGATGCCGATGCGCATCAGCGCGTGATCCAACGCGTCGCGCACTGGATCGAGATCGAGCTGACGCAAATCGCCCTCGGGCGCCCGAATCACGCGCACATTCTCATTTCTTGGCCCCCAAACTTCCGGATCTGTGGGACCGAACAGCAAAATGCAGTTTGCACCCGCCGCTGCGGCGAGGTGCGAGATTCCGCTGTCATGTCCGACAAAGATCGCATTTTTAAGAAGGGCTGCGACGTGCGGCAATGGTAAACCGTTGGCAAAGCGAACGCGTCGATTTGCCCAAATCGATTCGAGTCGCGCGACTTGGTCGTCTGCCTCGCCGCAAACAATCATGATTGATCCGCCAAAATCTTTCTGGCTGAGCAAGTGATTCCCGAGATCGATCCAATTTTCGAGCGGCCAATTTTTCTTTTCGCTCCCGCTGCCGGGATGAAAGGCGATGATTGGGCCCGCATCATCGCCGAGAAATTTCGCCGCAACATGTCGATCTTCACTCGAAGGATACAATTTGGCCGCGAAATCGCTGATTGGCGTTCCGATCTCTCGGATGGGGCGGGTTAGTTGTTCGGCCGCGTGCTCGCTATTCTCGATCTTCGCCGGGCCATGAATCAGATTTTCGACGCCGCACCGGCTCAGATTCATCTCAAAGATCCCATCGGGATCGTAAAGATAGCTGATGATCAAATCGAAACTTGCGAAATAATCGGCCAGATCCGCAGAAAGTTCCGAGTTCTTTGCGAAGAAGCTCGCGAGCGGTCCGTATTCGATCGAGCGGACGGCTTGCGCGTAAAACCGATGCTCCGCCAGAACAGCGATATTTTTGTAACCCAGGATCTCGATGTGCGCGTAAGGGTACGCGTCACGCAATGCCTTTAGCGTCGGCAACGTTAAAATAAAATCGCCAATCGCTCCGCCCCGGATCACGAGAATCCGTTTCATGTCTTTTGCTGTAGCGTTGCTCTATGAGCGCCGACCTATTGGAACGACGGTCATAGACCGCCGCCACAAATCTTCAGTATCGTAAAAACGCGAATGCGAGAATAGCGGCGCCATAGAGCAACGCGACGCCATGCATCAAGCGCCAGCGCCCAGTGCTGCGCGTGCTCCAGTTGATTTGATCGCGAAGCAAGTACGGGATCATGACCCAGAACAGCCCGGCGACAGTGAGCACGTAAGCGAACACCGTGATAAGCAAGCGGCTCGCTTCGCAGTGCAGAAACGCTGCGTCGAGCAGCGGTTCGGCCGCGAGCAAACAGAGGATTCCAAGCGCGCGCACAGGGAGAAATTCGTCAAGAAAACGCACGGCGAGCACGTACCCAATCGGCAATGCGATGAGCAGCGGTTTTCGAAAAGCGGAAAACTCTCCCATTTCCATCGTCGCCAGCAGCCAGAAGCTCCAGGCAAGATCGACAGTGAGCAGAACAACGCCGGCGACGCGGGAACGCGGAAATCGTTGTGCAACACCGGCGAGATCGGGTTTGAGCAGCCCGGGCAAACTGATCAAAATCAGAAACGCGCCCGTGATTATGCCGGCGAGTTGCAAAGAGAGGTGATAAATCATTCCGCGGTCGTTGTTAAACGGGCGTCAGGTTTGCACGACCGGCGTTCCATACAAGCTGAATCCATTCGCCTGTTGTACCCGGACAACGACGAGCTCTCCCACAAGCGTGTCGTTCCCTTCGAACACGACGATCTTGTTCGTCCGCGTGCGGCCCATCAATCGCGCCGGATTTGTTTTGCTCGGGCCTTCGCAGAGAACTTCGACATCGCGACTGACCAGGCGCTCGCCCGCGCGTCGTGCCGATTCATCCACGATCCGAAGCAAATCCTGATTGCGCGTTTGTTTGATGTGTTCGTCGATTTGATCGTCCATATCCGCTGCTGGAGTATCGCGCCGCGGTGAATAGCGAAAGATAAAGGCGTTGTCGAATTGGATTTGTTCGACAAGCTCGCGCGTTTGTTTGTAATCAGCCTCAGTTTCGCCTGGAAAACCGACAATCACATCGGTGGTAATCGCGATTCCATCGCGCGCTTGCCGGATGCGATTGACAAGATCGACATATTTCTCCGCCGTGTACGTCCGGTGCATTGCTTTGAGGATTTTATTGGAACCGGATTGCAGGGGCAGATGAACGTGCTCCGCCAGTTTGGACAAGCGGGCAATTGTACCGATGAGGTCGTCGCGGAACCCGATCGGATGTGGGGAAGTGAAGCGGAGTCGTTCAAGCCCGTCGATCTCGTGGACAGCTTCAAGTAATTGCACGAATGGACTTTTATTGTCGATCTTCGGAAACTCGTGGCGACCATAAAGATTAACGATTTGTCCGAGCAGCGTGACTTCTTTGACGCCGCGCGAAACGAGGTCGCGAATTTCGCGGACAATTTCTTCGATAGAACGGCTGCGCTCGGCACCACGTGTCTGCGGGACGATACAGAAAGTGCAGTGCATGTTGCACCCCTGCATGATCGAAACAAAAGCGGTCGCCTGCTTGGGAGCGAGTTGCTGGTCGCGGATTGTTTCCTGGGAGCCAGGCTCATCGCCAACATCGACGATCGAAAAGCGCGGATCGTCCATGCGACGGCATCCTTTTTCCTCTAAAACCTGTTCGACGTAATCCGCGACGCGATGGAACTTTTGGGTGCCAACGACAAGATCGACATGCGGCAAATTTTTGAGCAACGACTCGCCACGCGCCTGCGCCATACACCCAAGAAAACCGAACACGATTTCCGGCCGGCGTTTGGCGAGTTGTCCGAGCATGCCCATTTTCCCCAGCGCTTTTTGGTCGGCCATGTCGCGCACTGAGCAGGTGTTGAGGAGCACGACGTCGGCCTCCGCTTCGTTTGCGACCCGCTCATAGCCGCGCGTGACCAGCGAGTGAGCGACTTGTTCCGAGTCGCGCTCGTTCATCTGGCAACCGTAAGTTTTAATGAAAAATTTTGGCATGGACGGGCGAAAATAATACACGGCCGCGCGGTCTTCGCCATTATCGACTTTCCATCTTGTCGATCTTCTGGATTTAATCTCGAAAGCTTTCGGGAATGAAAGACGAAGTTCTAGCGATCGGAATTATTGGCGGCAGCGGCTTGTATCAAATGGAAGAGCTGCGCGATGCGACCGAGCATAAGATAGACACTCCATTTGGACCGCCTTCGGACTCGCTCATTGGCGGCCAGGTGAGTGGCCGGCAGGTTTATTTTTTGCCGCGGCACGCCCGTGGTCATCGGCTTCTACCGCACGAGTTGAATCATCGGGCGAACATTTACGCGCTGCGTTCGCTCAACGTGCGCTGGATCGTTTCCGTGACCGCAGTCGGGAGTCTCCAGGAAAAATATGCGCCGCGCGATGTTTTGCTCCCTTCGCAATTTTACGACCGCACCAGCCTCCGCCGCGAACACACTTTTTTTGGCGAGGGAATCGCGGCGCATATTTCCTTTGCTGAGCCGATCAGCACCAAGCTTCGCAATCTCATTGCCGACTTGGCGCGTTCTCTTGGCATTACGATTCACAATGGCGGCACTTATGTGAACATGGACGGGCCGGCCTTCTCGACTCGCGCCGAATCGGAGCGCAACCGTCGGAACGGCTTTGACGTTATCGGCATGACCAATCTGCCGGAAGCGAAACTGGCCCGCGAAGCGGAGATCGCGCTTGCCACCATGGCGATGATCACAGATTACGATTGCTGGAAGGTGGAAGAGGAACCGGTCTCCGCGCAGACCGTGATCGGCCATCTCATGGCGAACGCCGAGACGGCGAAGAAGGTACTTGTCGATCTTATCCCGCGTCTGCCAATGGAGGCGAACTGGCCGGAACATTCCGCTCTCGATTCGGCCTTCGTGACGGAGCGCAGGCTTTGGCCTGCCGCAACTGTGAAGAAACTGGAACCGATTCTGGGGCGATTTCTCTAAAAACGGAAAAAATACTTGCCTTGCGCGCCGGCGCTCAACCTCGCCTTGCTTCCGGCATGCACTTCGCCATCAGCCTCTGCTCCAACGTCTGATGCCGGGCAAGTTCGGCCGCATTGTCGTTGCTCGCATTCAGACACGTGGCGATTTTGATTTTCATTCCTCGGAGTCCGCCCCCGCACGTCGGCGGTATCGTCTACTCCGTAATCGGACCGACGATTTCCCTCAGGCACTGAGCCGCGCGATCGCTTCGCATAACGCGCGGATTTGGTCCTCGTTGTGCGCGGCCGTTACGGTAATGCGCAATCGCGCCGATCCTTTCGCCACGGTCGGATAACGGATTGCAGGCACGAAGAATCCTTCTTTTTGCAGCGCGCACGCTAAATCGATCGCCGCTTGTTCTGCGCCTGTGACCCAAGGGAAAATTGCGCTGCTGACGCGATCAACAGTTCTATCTGGTCGATTCGGTGTTGCCGGACGAACCGGAAGAAGTTCCTGCATCAGCTTGATTCGTTGCCGAAGTAATAACCTGCGCTCTTCTCCGTCGGGCGAGGCGAGGAAATCGACGGCGGCCAAGGCGGCGGCTGCGATTGCGGGCGGGGGAGCTGTTGAATAGATAAACGAACGCGCGCGATTAATCAGCCATTCGATCAAGCTGCGCGAGCCGCAAATATAACCGCCGCTTACGCCGAGCGCTTTGCTCAGCGTCCCCATCTGGACATCGACATCTTTATTCAAGTTCTCCGCCGCGGCGAGTCCGCGACCGTTCGGCCCAATTACGCCGATGGCGTGGGCTTCATCGAGCAGTAAAAGCGCGCGGAAGCGTTTTTTCAGTTCAAGCAGCTCGCGCAATAGCGCGGCGTCTCCGTCCATCGAAAAAACAGACTCGGTCACGATGACAATGCGCTTGCCGGCATGTTCGCGTTGCGCCCATTCGAGATGACTCTCGAGCTTACCCAAATGATTATGTGGAAAAACCCGGATGATCGCGCCGCTCAATCTGGCGCCGTCGATGAGCGACGCATGACAAAGCTTGTCCAGCAACACAACATCGTCCTTCGCAACCAGCGCCGGCAATGTGCCGACCGCGGCGGCGTATCCGCTGCTAAAACTGAGCGCGGCCTGCGTTCCTTTCCATTTTGCAAGCGCAATTTCCAAACGCAGATGCGGGGACTGCGTTCCGCTGATCAACCGCGACGCGCCCGCGCCGACGCCAAATTCGGCGATAGCGGCAATCGCGGCTTCGCGCAATCGGGGATCGTTCGCCAGACCGAGATAATCATTGGAGGAAAAATTAATCAGCCGTTTGCCGACAAGATCGACAATTGGGCCCTGGGCGCTGCCGATTTCGCGAAGATGTCGATCTAACGCGCGCGCGCGCAGCGCTTCTAATTGCCGCGCAAAAATGTCTGCCATGAGCCGTGCGGCATTGCCGCGCTACATCCAAAGGCCCCAGGAAAGGAGTGCCGATGCGTCGCGCCATACGCCGGCTTTGCTGTCGCCGAGCACGACTACGATGACGTCGCGGCCTGGTCGCGAGCCGCTCGCGATCAAGCAGTGTCCCGCGGCTTCGGTGTAACCGGTTTTCATACCGTTGCAGTAGGGGAGCCGTTTTAAAACCTTGTTCGTGTTTTCGAGCTCGCGCGTGTGTCCGTTGGCATAGCGAAAAACAAGCTGCGGAAGGCAAACGATCGATCGGATGGTGGGATTGGCATAGGCGGCGCGGGCGATGATCGACAGATCGCGCGCGGTGGAATACTGACCGGGGACGGGCAAGCCGTTCGGGTTAACGAAATGCGAGCTGGTCGCACCGAGCTCGCGCGCCCGTTGATTCATTCGGTCGGCGAAGGCCGCGATGCTGCCGGCATTATCGCGCGCCAGACAACGCGCTACGTCATTCGGACTTTTTACGAGCAGCGCGCGCAGCAGATCGATTCGTTGGTAGGTCTCGCCGGGTTTAATGTTTAACTTCACCGGTTCGGCCATGGTATCGATCGCTTCGACGGTTACTTCTCGATCGAGATAGCCGCCTTCCGCGATCATCAAAGCGGTAAGTAATTTTTCTGTGCTCGCGGGCGGTCGCATCTGGTCTGGATTTTTTTCATACAAAACTTCTCCGCTGTGCGCATTGATCACAATGACCGAGCTGGCGCCGGTTGCCGGGACCACGCCCGGAACGGTCGGGATTTCGGTTGGTTCCGCACTTTCGCGAGGCTTCACCGTTGCGCGGTGGGTGCGCTTGGATTTTGACCGGTGCGGCACACCGGTTGGTTTGACGGCATCGGCATTTTCATCGTTGGATGGCGTCGCTGCCATGCAACAAAGGGCCAGCGCTGCTGCACAAAAAGGGATGAAGGGATGAAAACGGCGCTTCATGAGCGGGAAATTAGCGGCAAAGATTTATAAGGTGCAAGCAGATGCCCGGCCAGAATGCTTATGAACTTCGCCCGCGTTGGATTAATTCGATTTCGTAGCCTTCCGGCGCATCGATGAAGGCAATCGCATCTCCGCGCTCAGTTCGGTGCGGACCGTCGGAAAGCGGATAACCTTTGGCCGCCGCTTCTCGCGCGAATTTTTCCATGTCGTCCACTTCGAAGGCAAGATGCGTCAGGTCAGGCCCCACCACCACCGGTCCGCTTTGGTCGAACTTGCAGAGCTCAATTTCTTCTTCGCTGGCTGGCGCTTTCAAAAAAACAAGTTGCGAGCCGCGACCAGAAATGTGGCGGCGAATCTCCTCCAGGCCGTAAGAGTTTTTTTACCATCGCGTATCTTATTGCCCTGTTCTCCGATTAAATTCAAACTGCTAGCGATGAAATTCGTAATCGCCGCCACCGGCGCGAGTGGAACGGTTTATCTTCAACGCCTGCTCGAGCAGATCGATTGCGCCGCGCACGAGATTCATCTCATCATGAGTGCTCATGCGGAGCAGGTCGCGACGCAGGAGCTGGATAATTTCAAAATTCCTTCGCGCGTCTCGCGACATCCTGAAAGCGATCTAAACGTGCCATTCGTGAGCGGTTCAGCCCACTTCGACGCGATGGTGATCGTCCCCTGCTCGATGGCAACGCTCGGGAGGATCGCTTCCGGCTCCAGCGACAGCGCTTTGTTGCGCGCGGCCGATGTTTTTTTGAAGGAGCGCCGCAAATTAATTCTCGTTCCGCGCGAAACGCCCTGGAATTTAATTCACGCGCGCAACGTCGTGACCTTGCTCGAGGCGGGCGCGATTGTTTTGCCGGCGATTCCCTCTTTCTACAGCCGCCCAAAATCACTTGTCGATCTTGTCGACACGGTGGTGTGCCGGATTCTCGATCAAATCGGTCTGCCCAATCCGCGCGCTTACCGCTGGTCCGCCGGAGGACGGATTCGCCGGCGCGAACAGGATAAGGCGGCGGAAACTTCGCGTAAGAAAAATTGAAGATCGAAGGTTGGCGCGCGCGTTGGCTGATCGCGTTTGGATTTCATTTGCTGCAACTTTGGGCGCGCACACTGCGATTTGAAATTGACGACCGCGCGGGCATTGCCGGAAAACCGGTGAAGGAAAATTACATCGGCGCTCTCTGGCACAATCGCCTCTTGATCTTTCCGTTCGTGCTCCGCCGTTTCTTTTCCAGTCGCCGCGGCGCCGCCTTGATCAGCGCGAGCCGTGACGGCGAGCTGCTGGCCGACGCGATCAAACGCTTTGGATTCAATGTCGTGCGCGGCTCGAGTTCACGCCTGGGTGCAAGCGCGATTTTGCAGCTCACGAACATTCTTACTTCGGGCGGCGATGCAGTGATCACGCCGGATGGGCCGCGCGGTCCGGCCTATGAGCTCGGACCCGGCATAATCTTTCTCGCGCAAAAATCGGGCGCGGCGGTGTTGCCGGTGAACATGGAATACTCGAGCTGCTGGCGACTGAAGAGCTGGGACCAATTTATCGTGCCGCGGCCATTCGCCAAAGTGCGCGTGCTCATCGGCCAGCCGCACCGTGTAAGATTGACAATGACAGGCGAGGAGTTCGAAGCCGAGCGATTGCGTTTGCAAAACGCGATGATGTCGCTGGTTGAACGGCGCTGAGTCATTTAAGATCGGCGCATGGCAAACCTGATCGACGGCCGCGCGATTGCCGAAAAAGTTTATGTCGATCTTCGCCTCGAGATCGCGGAATTAAAATCGAAAGGAGTTATACCGGGCCTGGCCGTGGTTCTCGTGGGCGATAATCTGGCGTCGCGCGCCTACGTTCGCTCGAAAGACAAGATGAGTCGCGAACTCGGTTTGCATTCCGTGAAGCTCGAGCTGCCGGCCGTAACGACGCAGTCGGAATTGCTTGCGCGGGTCGAAGAGTTGAATCGCGATCCAGCCATTCACGGGATTCTGGTGCAATCGCCGCCCCCGAAACAAATCGATGAGGCGGCAATCGTGCGCGCACTCGATCCGCGCAAAGATGTCGATGGATTTCACCCTGTAAACGTCGCGAAACTCGTGTCCGCCGCGGCGGACGGTTTTGTTCCATGCACCCCGCTTGGCGTTCAACGCTTGCTGATCGAAAGCAAGATCGACATCTCCGGCGCGCACGTCGTCATCCTGGGCCGAAGCATGATCGTCGGTAAACCGCTTGCTCTGCTGCTCATGCAAAAAAATAAAGCCGCGGATGCGACGGTCACAGTCGTGCATTCGCGCAGCCGCAATCTCGAAAAAATCACGCGCTCGGCAGACATTTTGATCGCCGCAATTGGTCGGGCTGAATTTGTGAAAGCCGATCACGTGCGCGATGGTATGGTGATTGTCGATGTTGGAATTAATCGCGTGGAAGATGCGGCGATTCAGCGCGGTTATCGGCTGGTCGGTGATGTCGCATTCGACGAAGTCGCAAAGAAAGCAGCCGCCATCACGCCGGTGCCGGGTGGCGTCGGCCCGATGACGATCGCAATGTTGATGGCAAACACGGTGAAAGCGTGCCGCCAATTGTTGTAGAGGGGCTTGTGCCAAGCGCGCCTTTATTGGTTCGGCGTTTGACACAAACGCCGCTACAACATTCAGCGGGTGATCTTCCTCGTCAGCAGCCGCAAGATCGCTGGATGGAAAGGGGCAAATCGCAATAGCAGCGATGCGAATGTTCACAATCGCGTTCGCGGCCAGCTCCCCGGAGCGCAGCGCGTAATAAATTCCCTCGCCCGTGAATGGCTCAACCACACGAGCCGCGTCTCCGATGAGAAGAAGATTTTCGTGAGCTGGCGGAATAGCCGCGCGGGTGAGCGGTGTGATGGTGCGCCACGGTTGATTTTGCGAAAGACCAAACTGCTCCTCGGCCCAACGGCGCAGAGCCGGCATTTGTGAAGGTTTGCTGACGAGGCAAAGATTTAATTGATTGGGGTCTACCGGCGCCTGCCCCGAATAACCGTGACAAAGGAATTGCAGCACAGCGCGATTGCCAAAATTCTTTGGCAATGGAATATCCGCTTGAAGCGCGATGCGTTCGCGCTCCGGTCGCGGAAGCAAATTGCAAAGCCGCGCGACCGTGGAGTTGCGACCATCGGCGGCGATGAGAAGATGGGCGCTGAAACTTTCTCCCTTCTCCGTTTTTAATTTCCAATATTCATTCGACCGCAGATCATATACGTGATTCACGTATGGCATCGTCGGGCCGGCAAGAGCGGTGACGGTCGACTCTTGATGGACAAACGCGCCGAGCTCGCGTGCGCGCGTCATCAATAAGTTGTCAAATAGGCTGCGTTTGATTGCGATCTCGCGTTCGCGGCCGGAGGGAAGATCGACAATCACCTTTTGGCCGCCAATAGCGACAAATTCGACGGCATCGAGAACTCCATGCGGCAATGGCGTGACGCGCTCGGCGATTCCAAGCCGGCGCAGTACGGGCCAGCACGATGGATTCAAACAATCGCCGCAAACTTTTTCGCGCGGGAATTTCTCGCGCTCGAGAAGGAGGGTGCGCAATCCAGCGGCGGCGCAAAACGCCGCACAAGCCGATCCGCCGGGCCCGCCCCCGACGATCGCGACATCAAATATTTCCATCGCGCTTCACTGTCGAAGAAACGGGCGCGCATAAAAGCGATTTCAAGGTTGCCGCCGAGGATAGCAGCAACCTGAAGCGCTGGCGCGCAATCTAAAAGCAGGCGAGACTATTTTATGAGCTGGTCTCTTCCCATTGTCCGCATCGCCGGCATTCAGTTGCGGATTCATGTTACCTTCCTGCTGCTAATCGGCTGGCTCGCCTTCGGCTACTACACGGAGGGAGGCTCGGCGGCCGCAGCAGGGCGTGTGTTTTTTATTCTGTTACTTTTTCTGTGCGTGGTCCTGCACGAATTTGGGCACGCGTTTGCGGCGAAAGCTTTCGGCATCAATACCCCGGACATCACACTGCTGCCAATCGGCGGTGTCGCGCGACTGGAACGGATGCCGGAGAAACCCGGGCAAGAGTTAGTCATTGCGCTGGCGGGACCGCTGGTGAATGTGGTGATCGCGCTCGGCTTATCGGTTGCGATTGGCTGGCGCAGTGCCGCGGGTGTTGAGGTCTTCGAAAGTCCGAATCTTCTCACGCAGTTGCTCGCGATCAATGTTTTGCTGGTGCTCTTCAATCTGCTACCCGCCTTCCCCATGGATGGGGGCCGGGTCTTGCGCGCCTTGCTCGCGACGCGATTTAGCTATGCGCGAGCGACGCAAATCGCAGCCAGTATCGGACAGGGCTTCGCGTTTGTGTTCGGTTTCATCGGCCTCGTTTGGAATCCTTTTTTAATTTTCATCGCCCTGTTTGTTTACATCGGCGCCTCACAAGAGGCGGCGCTGGCGCAAATGAAAGATGTCTCACGCAGGTTCCCTGTCTCCAGTGCGATGGTGCGCGAATTCCGCACGCTCCCGGAAAGTGCGACACTGGAAGAAGCGGTCGACGCGCTGCTCGCGACTTCACAGCACGACTTTCCTGTGCTCGGCGAAAATGGGAATGTGGCCGGGGTACTCACGCGGCACGATCTTATCGCGGCGCTACGGCGCGGCGACCCTGCAATCCGCGTGGGCGACGTGATGCGGCGCGATATTCCCACGGTCACCACCGGCACGCGTTTTGAAGAAGCATTCCGCATCATGCAAGAGTGTCATTGCCCGGCTGTGCCCGTGCTCGACAGCATGAAGCGCCTGGTCGGTTTGCTTACCCCGGAGAACGTAACCGAGTTAATGATGGTGCAGTCGGCGATGCCGCGCGGCCGCGCGTTGTAATTGGCGCTGCCCGAGGTCGCCGCGGGCGACGACTGCTCGATCCCACCCGCCGATTGTCGATCTTGCGCGAGGCGCGTACATTGCCGCCCGATCAATGGCGTTATCGACGAAAGAAAAACCAGATCTGCGCAAAAAAGTGCACGAAGTGCCGCACAAGCCCGGTGTGTACCTGATGCGCGACCGGTTCAACCGCGTGATTTACGTGGGCAAAGCGCGCGATTTGCGCAAGCGGGTCAGTTCCTATTTTCTGCCGTCAAAACTGGCCGTGGCGGACATTAAGACGCGCGCCATGCTCGATGCGGTTTGGGATCTTGAGACCCACACGGTGCGCAGCGAAGCGGAGTCGATCTTGCTCGAAGGTAAACTGATCAAGGAGTACCGGCCGCGTTACAACCTTTCCTTTCGGGACGACAAACGATTTCTCCTGGTTAAGATCGACATGTCGGAAGAATGGCCACGCTTCCGGCTGGCGCGATTCAAGAAAGACGATGGCGCGCGTTACTTCGGGCCCTACGCGCATTCGGGTGCGCTGCGGCAAACGCTCAATTTCATGCGCAAAAAATTCGGTGTCCTCACCTTTGGTCGGGGTTCACCCACGGAACGCGAGTTAAAATCGGCTACTTATCAGGTGCCGACGCGCTTGAGCCAGATCACGGCAGAACAATATCGCAAGCGTGTTGCGCAGGCGTGCGAATTTCTCGAGGGACATTCCCAAGAGATGATCGCAACGCTGGAGGAAGAAATGCGAAAGGCCGCGGCGAAAATGGATTTTGAGAAAGCGGCCGAACTTCGCAACATGACCGAAGATTTGCGCAGCACGACAAAACCGATGCGTCGGTTTACACGCGGCAGTTTACCGAGCGCAATCGATTCGATCGCCGATGTGCGAGCGCTGGCGGATGCGCTTCACTTGCCGCGTCCGCCAGCCGTGATGGAATGCTTCGACATCTCCAACATTTCGACCACGCATGTAGTGGCCTCGATGGTTTGTTTCCGCGACGGTGTGCCGGACAAGGATTGCTACCGGCGTTATCGAGTACGGACGGTTGAAGGACAGGACGATTTTGCCAGCATGGCGGAAGTCGTGCGACGGCGCTACTCGCGTGTCTTGCTGGAAGCGCGTGAAATGAATTCAGAGGCCGCCGAATTTTCGCAAGAGGAGACGGTCGAGGGATTGCGAAAATTAGAAAGACAAACGCCCAACGCTCATCGTCCAACGCCCAACGTCCAAGTCGGAGAAGAAGACAGGACTCCTCTCGTTCGTCTTCCGGACCTGATTATTGTCGATGGCGGCAAAGGACAACTCTCGGCCGCGTGCCGCGAATTGCAGCGGCTTGGTCTGCACGATCTTCCGATCATTGGTCTCGCCAAGGAACATGAAGAAATCTATCGACCGGGTCGCGCGCTACCGTTGCAATTGCCGGTCGATTCCGGCGCCTTGCGATTACTCCAGCGCATTCGCGACGAGGCCCATCGCTTTGCCAACGCCTACCATCAGTTGCTCATGAAAAAACGCATTGGCGAGAGCATTCTCGATGATTGTCCGGGCGTGAGTCAGAACCGGAAGAATTCATTGCTGCGGCGTTTTGGTTCCGTCAATCGGCTCCGAAAAGCGAGCGTGGAAGAGATTGGCGCCACGGAGGGAATCGGGCCGAAGCTTGCGCAAGAAGTGCATCGCTTCTTGCAGCGGCATTAGTTATCCGCAGATTCGCCAGGTGCTTGCTGAAATTCAGGTAGGGACGTTTTTCTCCCGCAAAGGCGGGATCCGTCGAAAAAGTCGGATGGCGCTGAGAGCCATTCCTGGCTGCTTATTGGCGATCTTTGTCGCGCAGGCTGAGCTTGCCGCCCAATCCCTACAGTCTTCGGCAACGCAGACTGCGAGCCCGACGGCGGAAGAAGAAACGATCATTCCCACTTTTGAGACACAGAAGCTCGCGCGCACTTACGTTCTCGATGTTCCGGCGCCGCGCGGGCAAATCACAGACCGTCATGGCGCGCCACTCGCGCAGAACAAGCTCAACTACAATCTCGCGATAAATTTTCCCACCCCGCTCGATTTTTCCGACGCGCAGGCGCTCGGCTTCGTTCGCGAACAGATCGACAAGGCGGAGAAATTAATCGGAAGACCGATCAAAATCTCGGATGAGACCATTCTGCGCCATTACCGCAATCGGGGAATTTTGCCATTTGAGATCGCGCAGAACCTCACGCAATCGGAGTACGACGAGGTGAACGAGCATTTGCCGGCGGCAATGGTCGTGCGGCCGATTTACGTTCGCGTCTATCCAAACGGCAAACTGGCCGGACAAATCATCGGCTACACCGGAAAGACCGGGCGCAACCTGGACGGCATCATCGACAATCACGAAACGCTCTGGCCGGAGACCGAAGGGCGCGAAGGCCTCGAGCAGGCTTTCAACGAAATGCTTCTGGGGAAGCACGGTGAATATAAGCTAACTTTCGACAAGGATGGCCGCAAAACTTCCGAAAAATTGATTACGCCGCCCGTGCCGGGTTACAATGTCGTCACCACTCTGGATCTGCGCCTCCAGGAGCTGGCGGAAAAAGCGCTCGAAGCCAAAGCCAAACGCGGCGCGATCGTGATTGTCGATCCAAACACGGGAGACATTTTGGCGATGGCCTCGTGGCCGACCTACGACCCAAATTCTTTCGTGCCGTCGATCTCGGCGGAAAAATTCAAGGCGTTGCAGGACGATCCCGACATCCCGCTGCTTCCGCGCGCATTCCGTTCATCTTACCCACCGGGATCGACCTTCAAAATCGCGGTCGGCATCGCCGCGCTCGAAACCGGTGCGGTCGGGCCGGAAGACCGGTACGAATGCCTGCCCGCAATCGAAATCGGCAATCTCACTTTTCACAATTGGAAAAAGGGCGATCGCGGCGCGTTGAATTTTGTTCAGGCGTTGACGGAATCGTGCGACACGTGGTTTTATCAAGTTGGGATCAAAACTGGCGCGGAACCGATCATCGATTGGGCGATCAAGCTGGGCTTTGGAGCAAAATGCGGCATCCCGTTGCGCGGCGAGGCGGAAGGACGCGTGCCAAATGATGAATACATGAAGGCGACCCACAGCCGACGGTTGTTGAACGGAGACATCGCAAACTTGTCGATCGGGCAAGGGGATACGCAGGTCACGCCGCTGCAAATGGCGCAGGCCATGGCCATCGTGGCGAACGGCGGCACATTTTATCAGGCGCGTCTCGTGCAACAGGTGCAGACGCTCGACGACGAAATCGTCACGGCCTACCAGGTTCGGGCCAAGAGGACACTTGATCTTTCGCCCGGGACCTTGGATGAATTGCGCACCGGAATGATCGACGCCGTCAACGGCGCTGGCGGCACAGGCCACGCGGCCAGTCTCGATAATGTTGAAGTCGCGGGCAAAACTGGCACGGCGCAGTGGGGACCAAAAAACAAAGAGCGCACGGCAGCATGGTTCGGCGGATTCCTGCCCGCGAATCAACCGCAGTACGCGTTCGCCGCGCTTTACGAAGGAGACGTCGGCAGCAAGGTGCACGGAGGTTCCGCCTCCGCGCCCATGATCGCACAGGTTTTTAAGGACCTTTACAGCGGGCAGCGAAGCACGGGCCGCCGCCGCGCGACCGAGCAAATGCAGGAGGGCAATATTCCGCGCGCGTTGCCGGTGGAAGAGGATGAGTCGGACTAATTGTAGCCGCTTCGCTGTGCGAAGCGCAGTGCGGCGTGTGAATTGAAAACGCGGATCGCGTTTCGCGCAGCGAAACGGCTATACTGCAGCCGCCGTTTCTTCCGGCAGCTCCATCGTGCCTTTGAATTTTGGCTCTTCCGGATCGAGACCAAAGTTGTCGATGTAAAGATTGTCGATCTTAGCGAGGTCGTCGGAAGTTAGCGGCGGACATTCCGGCGCGTTGGCGAATTCAAAGAGCTGCTCTTCGTTGTAAATGTTTGGCAGCGTCGACGCGACACGTTCGTCAGCGAGCAACCATTTCAATGCCGCTTGACCGAGCGTGCGCTCCGAACTTTCGAGAAAACGCAGCTTATCGATTTTTTTTATTCCGTTGAGCAACCAACTGCGTGGACGATGACTACGGTGATCGGTCGGTGGAAACGTCGTCTCGGCCGTGTATTTGCCCTCGAGCATTCCGGACGAATGCGTGACGCGGACTAGAAACATCGTGTCCTTGTCCGCTTCCGTTGCGGCGTCGTGCATCGCGCGGCCGGGATGTTGCTCGAGCATGTTGTAAATGTGCTGCAGGCTCGTGATGTCGCGCTCGCGAATGCAATTGATCCCTTCGTAAAGCCAGCCGATTGCCGGACCAAGCGCGATGCCGTAGTAACGAACCTTTCCGGCGGCCTTTAATTTCTCAAGCGTCGTCCAGAGCCCATCGTCGTAAACCTGTTCCATGCGGATGTTGTGCAGTTGCAAAAGATCGACATGATCGGTCTTGAGTCGCTTCAGCGCCGCGTTGGTGGCGCGCGTAATTGCCTCCGGCGAAAAATCCTGCGGAATTTCGCGTTGACCACGGCCGCGCGCTTCGCCGTGATGCACGAAATCGTAGCCAACTTTCGTCGCGATCACGATTTCATCGCGCTGTTTCGGAAAGGCCCTGGCGATTAGCTCTTCGCTCAAACCGTTCCCGTAAGTATCGGCCGCGTCGAACAGCGTGATGCCGAGATCGAACGCCTTGTGCATGAGCGAAATCGCTTCGCCCTCCGTGAAATTTCCCCACCAGCCAGTCGAAATTGTCCAGAGCCCGAAGCCGACTTCGCTTACAGTCAGGTCAGTGTTTTTGTACGTACGAAAGCGCATATCCGATCAGCTTAGCGAATGGAGAAGCAAACGTCCAACGCCCAACATCGAACATCCAATCTCGAACGAAGCGTGTAGAGGCGCGTCTCCTCACGCGCAGATGCTTGCGGCTGGAGGCAGCCTTTCTTCGAAATTCCGATTTCGGCTGCCCGTTTCATCATCATCGCGCTCGTGGTCGGATTCCCGATCGCGATGTTACTTGCCTGGCTTTACGAATTCGCTGAAGGAATTGTCCGTTCGGAAGATCTCGATGCAGCGCACGCACAATCTGCGTGATCGCCTCCAAGCACATTCCTACTGATCGTTTATTGCACGACCGCTGTCGTTAGGTGGCATAAGTCTGGTAAGCGCTTCCCATTTCCCGGCCTGCGCATTTCTCATCTGCGCCGGATCGCGGTTGCTTTTCTTGGACGGCGGCTATCCGCAGTCACAAAGACTCGGAGATTGCGCGTGAGGGCCCGCTCCGCACAACATCCCTGGCTTTTACCGAGTGTTCAGGACCATTTGCGGCGCAGGTTTGCTCAGCACAAGCTCGTCGCTCACTTTTTGGAGGCCCGTAGTGAGAGCGTCAATTTCCTTCTGCTGCTGCGCGATGGTCGACTGGAAGTTTTTTTGCTGTTGTGCGATGGTCGCTTCCTGCTTTGCCACAGTTGATTTTACCTGGGTGATCGTTGCTTCCTGTTCCTCGACCTTGCGGTGCTCTTTGAGGAACTCATTAAGCAACATTGTGTTCACCGCCTCGTAGCGCACGGTGTAAACTTTGCCCTCTTTGTCGCGAGCCACCAGGTCAGGACTGACCTTTGCCACTTCCTCGGCCACGAGGCCGAACTGCGGGATACCCACCGGATCAAGCTCGTGCTTGTAGCGGAAGGTGACTGGTTGGAGCGCGAGGATCGCTTCGCTCGACTTGTCCATCGGCTTGATCGCATCTTTGAAACGCTCCGACGAGACGACCGTGCCGAGATGACCATTGGCGTCTACGATTACCGTTACGCCTCCGGCAACAGTAGCCCCGCTAATGCCGGCGATAAATGTGGCCACATGAGTTCCTTCCGTGCCGATGCGAATGGTGTTGGCCTCGCCAGCAGTACCACGGTTCCCGATGTCGATATTGAAATCGCCCGTGGTGTGATTTGCGCCGGCGAAAACGCCCAAGGCGATGTTGCCGTTGCCGGTTGTGTTGTTATCCAGCGCTCGACGACCCATGGCCGTGTTGTCGTGCCCGGTGGTATTGCTAAAGAGGGCGTAGGCACCGTCACCCGTGTTGTTGTCGCCGGTGTCGTTAAATAGCGCTTGCCAACCGGTGGCGGTGTTTCGAGAGCCGGTTGTGCCGAAACCCATCGCTGCACGACCAGTGGCGGTGTTGCCCAAGCCGTTCGTGTTGGCTAAGAGGGCTGCACCACCGGTGGCCGTGTTATGGTCGCCGGTCGTGTGGTTCAACATCGCGTTACGACCAATGGCCGTGTTGGCGAACCCGGTCGTGTTGCTATAGAGCGCACTAAAACCGTAGGCCGTATTGAAGCCGGTTGTGTCGTTAAAAAGCGCGAACGAACCAGTAGCCGTAGCTTCCGAGCCGGTGGCAAGACTATGGAGCGCCATAAAACCAATCGCCGTGTTGTTGAGGCCGATTGTTGTATCGAGGCTGAAGAGCGCCTCATCACCCTCAGCGGTGTTTTGGTTGGGATAGCCTCCGTCCGGTGCTGGGTCAACCGCTCGAGCCGTCGGGGAAAGCGCCAACCATGCAAGGGCGAGGGCGATGAAAAGAAACACCTGGAGCAAAGGCGACCGGCTAATCGAATTTCCTTCGGATAAAGTTGTGGTTTTCAGCTGAAAGAGGCGAAGCGGCGCCCCTACCATCATGTTTTGTTGTTTGTTCATAGTTAGTAAGTTTGGTTTGTATTGGTTTTTGAAGTGATGATTGCTTTCCCTTTACAAAGGGATTCCGGAAGTGGTGCTGCACGAAATCGCAATTGTCGCGGCTTGTTTCTTTCGTGCGTTTCTGTTACACCGGTCGCGTGAAAACTGTCGCGGGAACTGCGCAAGCGCAGAGCGATGTCTTCGCTGCGACTCATTGGAGCGTGATCATCGCAGCCGGAGACAGTCAGATCGCCCCCGAGGCGGCCACGCAGAGCTTTTTCGCTTATCTGATTGAAAAGAAAATCTACGCGCGCGCCGATCAGCAGAAGGGCAAGTTCCGTTCGTTCCTTCTTGCCTCGTTAAAGAATTTCCTTGCGGACTCTCGCGACCACGAGCAGGCGCTCAGGCGCGGCGGCGCTTACGATTTTCTGCCTCTGAACGAAGAGCAAGTTGCGGAGGCAGAGTCCATGTTTCAAACTCATTTCGCCTTGGGTGAATCTATTGGCGAAGACGGGCTATTTGAGAGAAGCTGGGCGGAGGCATTAGTCGCCGCCGGGTTGGAGCAGCTGGCGGCGGCCTACAGAGCTGAGGGGAAGGAGAAGCTCTTCCAGGAATTAAAGATTTTTCTTACCGGCAGCTCCGATCCTCTGCCGTCTTACGCCGATTTGGCCGTCCGGCTGGGCGTGGTGGCATCGACCCTCCGCAGCCATGTTACCCGGCTACGGGCGCAATACCGTAAAGCATTGCGCGCCGAAGTGAGTCGAACGGTCAACACCGAGGCGGAAGTAGACGAAGAGCTTCGCGAATTGTTGCGCGTGCTCACGGGAGGCTGAGCGGAGAAGCACGATGGCAATACCATTGGCGTCCGTCGTTGTCTGCTCGATCTGCAGCGAGCCATTGACAGCGAAGGGCGCGTGCCTGGCTTGTCTGCTGCGCGGCGGACTCGATGAACCAGCCGAAGAGACCGTGTCGTTCGACTCGTTAGGTTTCGGCGATTTCGAAATCGCGCGACGCGAAGATGGTTCTTTCTGGGAGCTGGGCTGCGGCGCGATGGGCGTGACCTATCGCGCGACTGACAAAGTGCTGCACCGTACCATAGCGTTGAAAGTAATCGAAGTGCCGGCGTCGGCGGGCGACTCGCGGGCGGTGCGCGCACGCTTTCTGCGCGAGGCTCGTGCGGCAGCAGCCTTGCGGCATCCGAATGTGGCGGGTGTATTTCAGTTCGGCGCGCCGCCCGACATCAATCGCTGTTTTTGTGCAATGGAACTGGTCGAGGGCGAGACTCTGGAGGCGCGCGTGCGGCGGGAAGGTCCGCTCACAGTAGAGCTGGCTCTCGAAATCGCCGTCCAAGTCACGCGGGCGTTGATGGCCGCGGCGACACAAGGATTGATTCATCGCGATGTGAAGCCGGGCAATATTATGCTGAAGTCCGGCGATGCCGTAACCCCGGCGTTGGAAGTGAAGGTCATCGATTTTGGCCTCGCCAAAGCGATGGTCGCTGGAGCAGCAGACATGGATCTGACGCACGGCGGATTCGTCGGCACGCCGACTTTCGCCAGCCCCGAACAGTTTCGCAGCGAACCAGTCGATGCGCGGTCGGACATCTACTCGCTTGGCGTCACGCTCTGGTATGCGCTTACCGGGCGGGCGCCATTTTCCGGCAGGACGATCGAAGAGCTTCGCGATTGTCAGGCCCGCGCGCAGCTGCCGGTCGAACAGTTGTTCGCAAGGAAAATTCCCGCTCCCGTGATTAAGCTATTGCGTTCCACCTTGGCGGTGGATCCTGCTCAGCGGCCTGCCTCGGCTCGGGAATTGATGGAAGCCCTACAATTGTGCCGCGCGAAACTGGCTCACGGTGGCGGCATTCGCTCCTTCCGGAAACTGGTCGCTCTCATCATAGTCGTGGCGATTGCCGCGGCAGCGCTCTTCGCGCTTCGGTTGACCAACCAAAAAACCACCTCCACCCCTGCCAACAACACCGCATCAGCGTCCACGCTCACGCCGTTGCCCGAGAAATCGATCGCGGTATTGCCGTTTGAAAATCTGAGCAAGAACGAGGAGAACGCACTTTTCGCCGGAGGAATGCAGGACGAAATCCTGTCCGAGCTTGCGAAAATCGCGGACCTGAAAGTAATCAGCCGGACAAGCGTGATGAAATACAAGAGCGATCTAGAGCGCAACCTGCGTGAGATCGCGAAAACTTTGGGTGTTTCGCATGTGGTGGAAGGCAGCGTCCAACGCGCCGAGGGACGCATTCGCGTCAGTGTTCAGTTAATTGATGCCCGCACCGACACTCACGTTTGGGCCGAGCATTACGATCGAGACTTCGCCGATGTTTTTGCGATTCAGAGTGAAATCGCACAACAAATCGCCGATCAGCTTCGCGCCAAGCTCTCGCCGACGGAGAGGGCGTCGATCGCAGAACAGCCGACCGCAGATCTAATCGCCTATGCGCTGTATTCCGAGGCAAGAGCGCTCGGTTGGGGAAAGCTCGGTTGGGGAAATTGGGATGGCGCGGAAAAAACCTTTGCCCGGAAGTTGGAACTTCTGAATGAGGCTACGCAGCGCGATCCGAACTTTGCACTCGCCCATTGCGCGCTCGCACAAACGCAGGACGATCTCTACGAGCAAACCGGGGATCGCACGCACCTTGAGTTAGCAAAGAACGCGGTGGACGTTGCGCTGCGGCTGCGGCCGGATCTGGGCGAGACTCATCTGGAACTGGCTCGCTACTATTTCTACGCTCGCGAGTTCGACCGGGCACATGACGAACTGGCCGTCGCTCGTCGCACTCTGCCGAATGATTCTCGGGCGATCTTCATGGCAGCCCGAATCGATCGCCGGCAGAACCGCTGGGATGATTCGCTCGCCAATTTACTAAAGGCCAGCGAGCTCGATCCGCGCAATACCGAGATCAATTACCATCTCAAGCGCCAATATCGTCAGATGCACCTTTACGGCGAGTTTGAACAACGCTTTGCGCATGAGAGCGACCCGGACCCAGCCCAGAGCTTTTGGATCAAGCTCGAGCGAGCTGAGCTCAAGCTGGACGAGGGTGTTCCAGTCGCGGCTCAGGCTCTTCTAGCACAAGTGCCGCTGAACTTTAGTCCGACCATGGAGGTGTGGGACATTCGATTCATGACAGCACTTTACCTGCGCGATTATGATGCGGCGAACCGGGTGATTGGCGCTACTCCTGCGAAGTTTGCCGATGACGTTCTCGGTGGACAACCTCCGGAAAGTTGGGCTGACGGGCTAATTGCGCGTTTACGCGGCGACAAGGAGAAGGCAGAAACGGTGTTTGCAGCTGCGCGGAAGAGAGTGGACGCAACTTGGGGTGACAAGAACAAGAATGAGGAATACTTCGCGCTTGCCGCGAGGTGTAATGCCGGGCTTGGGCGAAAAAACGAGGCCATCGCCGAGGCACGGCGAGCGGTCGATCTTATACCGATTGCAAAGGACTCGTGGTTGGGTCCAGGCTTCGTCACGAACCTGGCGTTGGTTTACGCGTGGACCGGCGAGCGCGACCTGGCGATCGAGCAACTCCAGATTGTCGCGAAGATTCCGGCCGGTCCATCATACGGCGATCTCCGCTTTAACCCGTGCTGGGATCCTTTGCGTGGCGATCAGCGCTTCGAGAAAATGATCGCGAAACTCGCCCCAACTCCTTAATCGCAAGCTCCTGAGCGAAGCTCGACCTGCTTCGCTTACCGCCAGATTAGTGTCTTGTAAGTGCGGAAACGCATGATTCATCAGCTTAGCGAATTACGAAGCAAACGTCCAATGCCCAACGTCCAACGTCGAATATAAACGGGAGAAGTGTAGGGGGGCGCGTGTCGTCACGCGCGGGGATCGTGCGGCTGGTGACAGCCGCGGCTACACCTGAATTCAATGTTGAACGTTGCGTGTTGAACGTTGAACGTTTTCTTTGTGATCTCTCACGACACCAGCGCGCTTTTAATTGTCGGCCATGGCTCGACCGTGAATCCGGATTCGAGCGCGCCGACGCTGGCGCACGCGGCGGAAATTCGGCGCCGAGAAGTTTTTGTCGATGTTGAATGCGCCTTTTGGAAAGAGGAGCCAAGCTTGCGCGATGCGCTCTTTTCGTTTGATCCTGAGGAAATTCGCGAGGTTTACGTTGTGCCCAATTTCATCAGCGAAGGTTACTTCACCGAGACGGTGATTCCGCGCGAATTGGATTTGAGCGGGAGAATGACAAAACGGGCGAATGAACAAATCTGGAAATATTGCGAACCAGTCGGAAATCATTCGATGATGACCGAATTACTACTCAAACGCGCGGGCGAAATCGCGCCAGATGTTGATCCCGCGGACGCCAGCCTGCTAATCGTGGCGCACGGCACGGATTTGAATGAAAACAGTGCGGTGGCGGCGAAACGCGAAGCAGAAAAAATCCGTGGCCTTGGAAAATATGCGGATGTACTGAACGTTTACATGGAAGAACCACCCTTGGTTTCCGGCTGGAAGAAGTTGACGGGGACGCCACACGTGGTCGTTGTTCCATTTTTCATCTCAGATGGCTTGCACAGCTACCAAGACATTCCGATGCTGCTTGGAATCGCGAATGGAAGGTCGACAACCGGTTCGCCGGCGGAGCGTGGTGAAGTTTTCAAGCGCAATCCGTACAAGATCGACAGCCGCTCGTTGTTTTACGCCAGCGCCATCGGCACTGATCCGGGCTTCGCCGATATCATTATCGAACAGGCAGCCAAATTTGACTCCGAGGGCTCTGGCGAGTTGATCGCGAAAAGTTGA
>QHPX01000033.1:3519-40086 GCA_003219195.1 Verrucomicrobiota bacterium | reverse complement strand
GCCATCCGTTTGATCTGGCACTGGTTCGGATTCCGAAGGGTAAATCGTTTTGCCCGTATCACTCGCACTCAGCCGAATCGGAGCTTTATCTCGTGGTTTCTGGGCGCGGCAGTGTTCGTGATAAGGATGGATCGACAATCGTAACCGCGGGCGACGCGTTTCTCTTTCAGCCGGGCGAAGCGCATCAGCTTACCAACGCCGGTGACGACGATTTCGTTTATTACGTCATCGCTGATAATCCGAGGAGTGGCGGAGCAACCGGCGATTCCTGTTATTATCCCGATAGCGCCAAATGGGCGGTGGTGAAGGAGGGATTGGAAGAAGTAATCGTCAAAGGAACGGAGGTCGATTATCACGACAGCGAGGAGTAAGCGGCGGTGACCGGAACGGAAACAATAGTAAGAGATGTCTCGACTCCGCTCGACATGACATAAGCTAAGATCGACATCTTGTTTCATGATCCGTCGACTGACCGCGCGCGACACGCGGCTGAGCAACTTTCGTTTTTACGATCTGCTCGTGCACATCTTCGTCGTCATCCTGCTGATCTCGAACCTTGTCGGCCAGAAAATCTGCGTCATCCCGTTCATTCACTTTTTTGGTTTTGTTCCGCGAGTAAGCGGCGCGCAATTGCTCTTCCCGATTACGTACATCTTCGGGGATGTTTTTACGGAAGTGTACGGCTACGGCGCGTCGCGCCGCGCCATTTGGATCGCATTCTTCGCGAATATTTTGCTGACGTTAATGGGCGTGTTCGTGGTTTGGTTTCCGGCCGCGCCGGAATGGACGAATCAACAGGCATTCGAGTCGGTCTTTTACGTCGTGCCGCGATTCGTCGTCGCGAGTCTGGTCGCATTTTGGGCGGGCGAATTTACCAATTCCTATACGCTTGCGAAGATGAAACTTTGGACGAACGGCAAATGGCTTTGGACGCGCACCGTTGGATCGACAATTACCGGGCAGTTTGTCGATACGACGACGGTGATACTGATCGCGTTCGGCGGTCGCGAATCGTGGTCAACCATCGGCAGTCTCATTTTCTGGAGCTACTGGTTCAAAGTGCTGTATGAGGCGGCTGCGACGCCGATTACTTATTGGATCGTGAATAATCTGAAGCGTGCCGAAGGCATCGATGTTTATGATCGGGGGACGAATTTCAATCCGTTCGCGCGTAATCGGTCGGAGCAACGGGTGCTGGAGAATCTGTAGTCGCCTCGCTCAGGGGAAGCGCGACGCTTACGCGTTAAGATCGAACGCGTATTGCGCCGCTTCGAGAGCGGCGGCTACAGTGGTTACACGTGAAAATTATTTCCGGCGCACAAACGGGGGTGGATCGCGCGGCCCTCGATGCTGCATTGAAATACGGGATCGAATGCGGCGGTTGGTGTCCGGCGGGACGACTCGATGAGCTTGGGCGAATCCCGGATCGTTATCCCGTAAAAGAATTAGAAGAAGGAAGTTTCGCCGAGCGCACCTGGCAAAATGTGAAGGACTCGAATGGCACGGTGATAATTTACTTCGATAAGTTGCGCGGCGGAACCGAATATACGGTCGAATGCTGTAACAAACTCCAGCGGCCGCACGTGCTGATCGATGCAGCAAGAACTTCCTCCGAAAGCGCCGCAAAGTTGATGGTCGATCTTGTCCGCAATCATAAGATAGACATTCTCAACGTCGCCGGACCGCGTGAAAGCGAGTGGGCAAATGGATACGCTTATGCCTTTCGCGCGCTGGAAATTTTCCTCAGCGGACTGCAGCGCCATTTGCCGGCACGCTCCTGACAATCAAGCACGTCATTTTCGATGCTATACGTGATTCACGTATAGCATCGATTATTCGCGGCGATTTATCTTATTGGTGGGTTTCCGGTAAGATGCAGGAAAGAGCAGGCAGAAAGCCTGCGCTTCCAAAACTCACTCGTATCTGAGCGCTTTAACTGGATCGAGGCGCGCGGCGAAGTAGGCTGGGATCAATGCGGCGAGTGAGCAGATGAGAAACGCGCTGATGCAAATGATCCAGACGTCTTGCGGGATGACTTGTGCGGGAATTTCCGAGAATTGATAGACTTCGCGCGGGAAAATTTCGATGTGCAGCGTCGATGCCAGCCAGTGACTGAATTCGTTACGGTAGCGAATCAACGTCATACCAAGCCCGAGGCCGGTGAGCGTGCCAAACAACCCGACTACCGTGCCCTGACCGAGAAACACCCAAATGATTTGCGAGATGTTTGCGCCGAGCGCTTTCATGATCCCGATCTCGCGCCGTTTTTGCACGGTCACGGTGATGAGTGTGCTCATGATTCCAAATGCGGCGACGACAACAATGAAAAAAAGGAGGAAGAACATCACCGTGCGTTCGAGGCGGACGGCTTCGAAATATTGGCGGTTCATGTCGATCCAAGTCTCGGCGAATTGCGGCGGTGTCAGAAAATTTTGGATCTCGGTTTTTACCCGCTCGGCGCCGTACGGATTGTCGGTCTTTACCGTGATGCCGTGAAGGGCGTCGCCGAGCCCGTAAAGCTCCTGGCCAATGTAAATCGGCACGAGGAGAAACTCGGAGTCGTGCAGGTAATGCCCCGTTTCATAAATGCCGGTGACGGTGAGGTCTTTGGGTAAAATGACATCGCGCAGTTCGTCGATCGCTTTCTTTTCATCCGTGCCCTTCGCGGTTTCGAGCTTCTTAATTCCATCGAGAATCTGTCCAAGATTTCCCGGTGAATAGACGGTGAGTTTGTCGCCGACGTGGATGCGCAATTGGCGGGCGAGTTCGATGCCGAGTACGGTCGATTCGCCGTCGAGATCGAGCTTACCCTCTTTGATGAATTTTCGCAGCGGGACCACCTTTTCCTCTTCCGCAGGATCGACGCCGCGAATCATCGGGGCGAGCCGGCGCTTTTCGAACTCGACGATGACCGGCCCTTGCACGTAGGGCGCGGTCGCGACCACGCCAGGCAAATTGTCGATCTTTGTTTTGAGCGCGCGCCAATCGTGCAGGATGTCCTCGGTCGTGACGAGAATGTGCGCGTCGAAATCGATCACCTTTTGGCGAAGTTCACGATCGAACCCGGTCATGACTGAGATGACGAGAATTAGCACCGTCACACCGAGTGTCACACCGAGCACCGAGATCAAGGTGATGATGGAGAGGAAAGTCCGCTTCGGTTTCAAATACCGCAGTGCCAGAAAAAAACTAAACGGCAGTTTCAATTCGCGGATACCGTGGATGGGAATCTCCCGATTTGCCAGAATTGAAATTGTCGCGCTGGGTTGAAGTTAATGCGACGCTCGCAGAGCGCCACTACAGAAACGCTCGACGACTGACGTGCGCGAGTGCAAGATCGACAAGAAATTTCAGGAGGTCGCTATGCGAATCAGAATCACTCTTTTAGTCGCGCTTGTGCTTGCTTCCGCCGCCTTATTCGCGGCCGAACAAATGTCCAAAATCGAGAAAAACCCAGCTTACGATAAAATGATAACACTCGTCGGTTCATGGCAGGGAACGGTAAACGAAAATGGCAAACCGCTCGATACGCACGCACGGTTCAAACTGGTTTCGGATGGCTCTGCCCTGGCGAGTTGGCTCGACGAAGATGCGCCGCACGAAATGATCACCATGTTTCACATGGACGGGAACAATCTGATGGCCACGCATTACTGCGCCGCGCACAACCAGCCGCATGGTTTTAATGACCGGCGGCGATCCAAATCGCCTCGTCTTCAAATTCAAAGATGGAACCAACATCCAGCCTGACGCCGGCCACATGCAGCAGGTTGCCTTCATCTTCGACGGCACCAACCATCACATCGAAGAATGGACATATTTGCAGAACGGCAAGGAAGACACCACGCGCTTCGATTTTAAGCGAAAGTAACAAAGATAAAGATTGTGTCTTCTTTACTTGAGCGCGTGCGCCTTTAGCTCTTCCAATGTGACGAACTCGAGCGCGGAGGAGTGCGTCGCCTCAAGATCGATTGGCGCCGCGACGTCGTGTTCCAGTGCGTCTTTCCAACGCGTGACGCAAACGCACCACTTGTCGCCAGGTTCCAACCCGGGAAAACCCCATTCCGGATGTGGCGTGACCAAGTCGTTTCCATCGAGCACGGAAAAATCCAGAAACTCGCGCGTGGCTTGCACGCACACCGTGTGCTGACCGACATCTTCCGGCCCGGTGCGGCAGTAACCGTCGCGATAAAATCCTGTCATCGGATCGCGACAACAGCAGCGAAGCTCAGTGCCAAGAACATTCGTAGGCATAAGTAATAAGTACACGATCGCATGTTACGGCGCGACAAAATCGGTTTCGGTCGAAATGGTCGATTCACCCGCGCTCTGCTGCAATGCCTGCTCGATCGCCCGCCAGGCCAGCATCGCACATTTGACCCGCTGCGGAAATTTCCGCACGCCTTGCATCAGTCGAAGATCACCCAACATCCTGGGTGCATCATCCGTTTCGCCGGTGACCAGATCATGAAATACGCGAAACATTTCCATCGCTTCAGCAGGACTTTTGCCTTTCAACTTCGTTGTCATCAATGAGGCGGATGCCTGACTGATCGCGCAGCCGCGGCCGGTGAATTTGATATCTTGCACGTTTCCGCCTTCGCCAAATCGGACGCCGAGATGAATCTCGTCGCCGCACGCCGGATTGTCGCCGTGCACCAGCACCGCGGCGTCAGCGAGATCTCCAAAATTCCGCGGACGGCGCGAATGGTCGAGAATGACCTCCTGGTAAAGTTCTTCGAGTTCCGGACTCATGAAAAGAAACGCACGGCAGCACGCAGGATTTCAATCATGCGGTCGATTTCCGCTGTCGTGTTGTAAAAGTAGAAGCTCGCGCGAGTTGTCCCGGCCAAGCCGAACCTGCGCATCAGCGGCTGGTTGCAATGGTGTCCGCCACGCATGGCCAATCCGTGCTGATCTGCGAACGTCGTGAGATCGTGTGGATGCGCGGTCTCCATCACGAAACCAACAAGCGCGCCACGGTCCTCACGTGGTCCGAGAACACGCATTCCAGGCAGTTCAGTCAGACGTTCCACCGCATAACCAGCAAGATGCGCATCATGTTCGAAAATTGCCGAGCGGCCGATCCGCTCGATGTAATCAATCGCGGCGGCGAGCCCGATCGCGCCGGCGATGTTCGGTGTGCCCGCCTCAAATCGGTGGGGCGCTTTCTTGAACGCGCTTTTTTCCAGGGTGACGCTGACGATCATCTCCCCGCCGCCATGCCATGGGGGAATGGAATCGAGAATATCGGCCCGCCCGTAAAGCGCCCCGATGCCAGTAGGTCCGCACATTTTGTGTCCGGAGAAAGCGAGGAGATCGCAGCCCAACTCGCGGACATCGATCGGCAAATGTCCTACGCTTTGGGCCGCATCCACCAGCGTGAGCGCGCCGACAGACCGCGCTTTGTCACAAAGCTCGGCAACAGGATTGATCGTTCCGAGGGAATTTGAAATGTGTGTGAAGGCGAAGAGCTTCACTTCGGGCGTGAGCAATGAAGGGAGCTGATCGAGCGCGAGAGTGCCATCGTCCCGGACCGGCACGAAACGCAGCTGGGCGCCCGTTCGCTCGGCCAACAACTGCCAGGGCACGAGGTTGCTGTGATGCTCCATTTCCGTGAGGAGGATCACATCACGCGCGCGAATAAATTTCCCGCCCCACGCCTGCGCCACAAGGTTTATGCTTTCGGTCGTCCCGCGCGTGAAGACGATCTCATCGGCAGTCGCAGCGCCCAGGTAGCTCGCGACACGCTGCCGCGATTTTTCGTAAGCTGCCGTCGCGCGCGAGCTGAGCTCGTGGAGACCACGATGCACATTGGCGTTTTCGTGCTCGTAGTAATTTCGAAGCGCATCCAGCACATTTCTCGGTTTCTGCGACGTTGCGGCGCTGTCAAAGTAGATCAAAGGATGGCCATGTGCCTGTTCGCGGAGGATCGGGAAATCTTCGCGAATGGCGTTCCAGTCTACGGCGCTACTTGCGACCCGGTGCACACGCTAATCTGCTCCATGCGCCGATGCGCGCCACCTTATTCACGAATCGAGTTTCGCTTACCGCAAAGATCGGCCAGCTCCTCGAGGTTTTGCCTTGCTTCGATGAGGGGCAAACCTTTACGCTTAGCCAGTCAGGTCAACCCACAACCGAGGAACAACTTATGAAAACTTTAAGTCTTTTTATCGCGTGCCTTTTCATGACAGCTGCTGCTGCTTTCGCGCAATCGCCGGCCGAAGCAACGGCGGCGCCGAAAAGTTCGGAGCCCAATGCCGAGCTTGCACCGATCAGCGCGATCGGCGCGCACGTTTGCGGCATCCATTTTTACAGCGGCAACATGAAGCGCCAGCTCATCGCGCAGCATTATTGCTCGCATTTGAGTGACGAAGTGCTGCAATGCGTGATCTACGATTCGGAAAGGAAAGATGCGCGGATGATCGGCGTAGAATACATCGTGAGCGCAAAAATCTTCGAATCATTGCCGGCCGACGAGAAAAAATTCTGGCACAGTCACAACTATGAAGTGAAATCAGGAGCGCTGACGGCCCCAGGCGCTCCCGAAGCAGCCGAAAAGGATCTGATGAAAGTCTTGATCGGCACCTACGGCAAAACCTGGCACACGTGGCAGGTGGATCGCGGCGACAAACTGCCTTTGGGCATTCCGCAACTCATGATGGCCTTCACCAAAGATGGCCAGTTGGATCCGAAGATCGCGGCCGAGCGTGATCAACTTTATTCAATTTCGGTCGCCGCTAAAAAGGCCGCGCGCGCCGACATTCCGGATGCAAGGATCGATCCCGGCGCGGACGGGTGGCAGAAGGGTTCTGCGGTCCAGCTCGATCTCACCCTCGACGCTGCTCGGGACAGGCGCCGACCGCCGCTACAGGCATGCCCAAAATTGCCACGGTTTACTGGCTTATTCCGGCGGAGCCGAAACGCGAATTATTTCGCGAGCTGATTCGTATTCTCGCCAAACAATTCGATGCGCCGCGCTTCGAACCGCACCTTACGCTTCTCGTGACCGCGGAAGATCGACAAGTGCCCAAGCAAATTCTCGAGCAGATCGACGCATCGTCGATCCAACTGCGCCTGCGAGAAACCAGTTTTTCATCCAAATTCACCAAGACACTTTTCGTGCGATTCAAATCGAACAACGCACTGAAAAAACTTATTGCCGATCTTCGGCGCGCGGCGAAATCACGCGGCAAGTTCGTGCGCGACCCACACGTGAGTCTTCTTTACAAGAAAATCCCGGTGGCGGTGAAAAAGGAACTCGCGTCCACGATCAGACTGCCGTTCAAGGAAGTCGTTTTCGATTCGATTAAAGCGATGCGCTGTCATTTACCGGTGCGCGATCGCGCGGATGTCAAAGCGTGGCGCATTATTGCAGCGAAATCGCTTGGACGGTAGCTAATTGAAATCTTCGCCATCAGTCCGAGCTTTTGTTGAGAGCTGGATTAATGACAAACAAGACAAAGATTTTCGGTCAGCACGACGAAGCGACGATCAAGCAGATCGAGACGTGCGTCGCGGCAGGCGCTGAGCGCGGTGTGCTTTGCGCCGACGGACATAAGGGTTATGCGCAACCGATCGGCGGCGTGGTTGCCTACAAGGACAAAATTTCCCTCAGCGGCGTTGGATTCGATATTGCCTGCGGGAACCTTGCCATCCGCACGGACGCGAAACGGGAGCAGGTCGCACCGAAGATCGGCAAAATCATGGACGACGTTGTGCGCGACATTTCATTTGGCATTGGTCGCAAAAGCAAAACACGCGTCGAGCACGAGCTGTTTGAGGATCCGGCGTGGGAATTAAAGCCAATGCGGGATTTGAAACCGACGGCCTCGGCGCAGCTCGGCACGGTGGGCGGCGGGAACCATTATGTCGATCTTTTCGCGGACGAGCAGGACCGCATTTGGGTCGGTGTGCATTTCGGGTCGCGTGGACTCGGGCACAAAACAGCCACGCATTTTTTAAGAGCGGCCGGCGGCAAAGATGGAATGGATGTGCCGCCGACCGTGGTCGATGAAAAATCGGCGATCGGCAGCGATTATCTGGCTGGAATGCATCTGGCGGGTCGTTACGCTTATGCGGGGCGCGAAGCGGTGGCGCGGCACGTCGTGCGCGGAATTCTGGGCGCGAACATCGTCGATGAAGTGCACAATCATCACAACTTTGCATGGCGGGAAAAACATGCGGGTCAGGAGTATTGGGTGGTGCGTAAAGGTGCGACGCCGGCGTTTCCGGGACAAAAAGGTTTCGTCGGTGGAAGCATGGGCGATGACGCAGTGATCATTGAAGGAGTCGATTCGCCCATTTCGCGTGAAGCGCTGTTCTCAACGATTCACGGCGCCGGGCGGATAATGTCGCGGACGGCGGCGAAAGGCCGTTTTGTCAAAGTTGGAAACAAGCGAATCCGGCAGGATGGACTGGTCAGGCATGACGAAATGACGAAATGGCTGCAAGATCGACATATTGTTTTGCGCGGCGCTGATCTTGATGAAGCCCCGCAGGCATATCGGCGTCTTCCGGATGTTCTTGGCGCGCATGCAGGCACGATTCGAGTATTGCACACCCTTCGTCCGCTGGGCGTGGCGATGGCCGGACGCGACATTGTCGATCCGTACAAAGATTGACCTGTTATGGTAAAGCCGACGACGTAGGCGCGGGGGACGGCGTCGATGTCGATCCTGGCGTGGATGCCGATGCTGGCGTTGGAGTTGCCGGGGACGGCGAAGGCGGCGGCGATGGGGTGGGCGAAGCGGAAGCGAGCTTGATCCTGGCTTCATCGAGTAATCTTTTTTCTTCGAGATAAATCGGACCTCGCTCCGCAGCTTCCATGTAATCGTGGGCCGCGTCGCTCTGATTTTTGTCGATCAAAAACAGCGCGATGTAAACCGCGGCGTGGGAATCATGCAATTGATCGGCCGGTAATTTCTTAACAATCTCGAGCCCCTCGTTTGTGCGGCCCATGCTGTAGAGAGAAAACGCGTAGGTGACAGCGCAATTAACGTCGCTGGGCGCGCGATCATAAGCTTCCTTTGCGAGTTGCTGTGCCTCAATTGGGTTTTGGTCAATAGTCAGGCCAAGCCGCGCGAGGTTCGCGGTGATGGCTGGTTCATTCGGAGAGCTTTCGTGCAAACGCTGGAGAACATCATAGACTTTTCTGATTTCGTTGTTTGCGCGATAAAGGCGATAAAGCGAATCAAGCGCTTCGCGTCGAGTCGAAGGATTTCGGGAAACGTGCGACCAAAGTTGATCCGCTTCGATCGACAAATTCCACCTGGTCGCGAGCCGCGCGAGCTTGATTTCCCGATCGGGCTGGTCGTTGGCGTCCCGCTCGGCAGCGCGCCAGAGCGAAGCGAATTCCGCGTTGGCGATGGATTGTCGCGATTCGCGCGCTGCGAAAGCCTGGTAAGCGAGTCGTAAATAATCCTCGTCCACCCATGAGCCGCTGCGGGTCCAGCGCCTGAGCCGCGACCAGTTTTTTTTATTGGCAAACGCTTCGGCAACAGCGATGGCGACTGGCGGACGAGTTGTGATGTTGGAAGACAGCTCGTCGATCCAGTCGAGAACTTCGGCAGAGAGACCGTTGTTATTCATCCAATCCATGAGGAGCGCGAGATCGGATGGATCGCGCGTGGCAACTGGTTTTACCTTTTCCAACAGGGCTTCGAATTTTTTATCGTCGAGCTTGCGATAAAAATTCAAACAAAGCAGATAATCACTGAAGGTGACCTGTTGCGACATCTGGAGCTGCTGAGCGAGTGCGTCGGCTGCGGCAAAGTCGTTGCGGTCCACGGCATCGTTCAGCAAGGCGCGCAACGCCCCGGTTCGGAAAGAAGTGAGCTTGCTAAGCCGGTCGAGAGCGGCGCGGGCGTTTGCGCTTTTTTCCTTTTCGGGGGAGCGGATTTGCAACGCGGCAAGATTAAATTGATAGAGATCGTTGCCTGGTTCTTTCCTGACCGCGGCCGCGAATTGCTGTTCTTCCTCCGCCAAATTTCCCTCGGCGCGTGCCAGCCAGCCGGCGACGACATGGAAGGCGGCTTTGTTGCGGTCGCTGGAGGAAACATTGTCCAGCGCTTTTCGGGCGATATCGAGTTGGCTAAATCGCAGGGCGGCCGAGGCAAGATTTAGCTGGCAATCCAGATCGCGCGGTAGAAGGCGAGCGATTTGGGCGCGCCAGGAAACAGCTTCCGGAAGGCTGCGTTTCTCCGCCGCTTCAGCCAAAACATAAAACGCAGGCAGGGAATCGGGCTGGATCCGCAGAGCCTCCTTTGCAATTTTCATTGCTTCATTGAGATTAGCCTGCTGCGCCACCGCCATCGCTTCGTTCAGATTGCCCTCGCTTAGCAACATGTTCGCTCGCTGGAGCAAACGCTTCTGACGCCAGGCGTTGTAAAGCTCCGAGGTGTAGCCGAAAAAAATCGTGCTGAGAACGAAGGCGAGTGCGGTGATAGCGATTAAGATTCCAATGCGCAACGGCGATAAGTGACGTCCGAAAGCGGAGAAAAGTGTGATGCCGCGGGAGGCTCGGTTTTTTCTTTTGCGCCGGACGCGTCTAGTTTTTCCCGCCATCTTTGTCTCCTTGCTCGGAGTGAAAGAGAATGCAAGTGGCCAGCGCTGGTCGCGCCGGTTGAAACTAATGCCTGGCGCTTTGGACGGCGGACACTTGCTCTATTGAGTCGATTTGTTTCTCGCGCAGGCGGCGGCCCCAAACATAACGCATCAGCAGGACTTTGACCGTGGCTGTCAAAGGCACGGCAAGTATTGGGCCCAACAATCCGCCGATCAGCAAGCCCCAGACGAAGATCGACACAATCACAGTCATCGGATGAAGGCCGACCGAGTTTCCCACGATGCGTGGCGCGTAGAACATGCCTTCAAGATTTTGGATTCCGATGAAAATCACCGTCACCCAAAACGGGTGCCACCAATCGCCCCATTGAAAAGCCGCGATCAACACAGCGGGGACCCAACAAAGAACGATGCCGATGTAAGGAATCATCGTCAGGATTACGACGAGAACGCCTATGAGTGGCGCAAAATTAAGGCCGATAAGGGCCAACGCACTGCCGATGAGAGTGCCGTCGACCAGACAGACGAGCAGCTGACCTCGAAAATAGGCGATGATGTAATGATTGATCTGGGACAAGACTTCCGCGACTTCGTCTTTGAGCGGGGAGGCGCGCAGTGGCAGATAATCCTTCCATCTTCGTTCAATGCGGGGCGTTTCATTTAAAAAGAAAAATAAATAGATCGGCACCAAGACAAGGCTGAGCAGAAATCCAGTGACGCCAAGAAAACCGCCGATGCTCTTTTTAAGAAGATTCCAAAACTTTTCACTCCAGGCAGGCAATTGACGTTCGAGACTGGGAATTACCCTTTGCACTGCTTCTTCGATTCGCTGGCGGTCCGCCGAGGTGATTTTGGACGGGGCCGGCCCGATCGTTTCGATCGGGGCCGCGCTCTCTTCCGGCGCCGGAGTTGCGGATGGCGCGACGGTTGTGGATGCGCTGGGCTGCGCACGCGGCGCTGGAGAACTGAGCAACCAATTTACAAAATTTGTCGTTGGCGATCCGGTCTTACCGCGCACACCGCCGGGCATTCCAAACGCTCGATCGTAACGAACAATAAGATCGACAACGCGATCTCGCGCTTTTTGGGTGTAGCCAGGAAGTTCCCTCGCAAAATTCGCGCTCTGCATCGAAATCGTCGGTGCGAGCCAAGCGATTAATCCGCCGAGCGCGAAAAAGGCAGTGGCGAAAACAAGAAGAACCGCTCTGGTGCGGCCAAGACCGCCTCTGCACATTCGCGTCACGAGCGGATCAAGCAGATAAGCAAGGATCGCAGCGATCGCTACCGGAATTAAGATTGGCTGAAGAAACGCGATTACGTTCGCGACCACCCATATGACCGAACCGACGATCGCGATAAGAAAAACGATAAAGAACGCGGACAGCGCTGCCCACATTGTTTTGCGTTGCCACAGTGTCGGATATCTGCTCATGCAAGCATGCGAGCGTTCTTTGTTTCAGGAATAACAACGCAAGATCGACATCGTGGCTTATTGAAGCGGATCGCGCCTGGCTGGATCACCCTTGGTCATGGTGGTCTTGGTACTCTCGATCTTCTCCGCCAGTTTTTTGTTTTGAGGGTCGAGCGCGATTGCCTTCTGCCATGCTTCCAACGCCTGCGGCACTCGGGTCAGCTTTAGATAGGTATCACCGATGTGTTCGAACACGACCGGATCATCCTGTGCCATATTTTTAGCGGCGCGAAGCAAATCGGCCAGGGCTTGCTCAAATTTCCCCTGTCGAAACTCGAGCCAACCGAGGCTGTCGAGATAGGCCCCGTTGTTCGGCTCGATCTTCAGCGCGTGTTTGATCATATCGTCGGCTTCATCTAGGTGCAGGTTGTGGTCCGCCAACATGTAGCCGAGATAGTTGTAGGCTTCGGCCGCGTTCGCTGGGTCCAGAGCAATTGATTTGCGAAATAAGTCGGCCGCTTTTTCATACAGGCCTGCCTGCTCCGCGGTGGCGCCATAATTAAAATAAAAACGGGCGTTGACGATTTCATTGTCTTCGAGCTCAGCTTGGTGCAGGGCCTCTTCAAAAGTGGCGACGGCTTGTTGAGCATGCTTTGCTTCGCGCTGAGCAAGAGCAAGATAGTAAATGATCTCAGGAGCGTCCGCGAAACGGCTGCGGGCTTCGGTGAGAAGTTTCACCGCGCGCCCGGCATCTTTTACGGGGCCGAGGAGCAACTCCGCCAGTCGCATGTACGTGCCGGCCCGAGTGGGATTTATCAACAGGCTTTGCTCGTAATTTGCTGCCGCTTTTGCGAACTCGGCTTTTGCCTGCTCGATCTGGTTTGCCCGCTGAAGTGATCGCGCCTCGTCATCCAAAACCTCGGCAAGCAAGTCATATGGTTGGTATTTTTCCGGGTGCTGTTTGATGATTTGCTCGAGCATCTCAACCGCCTTCACCCGTTGGTTCGTCAAGACGAACCCAGTGGCGAGTTTTTCTCGCGCATTGACATCGTCAGGTTGCAATTCGAGCACGCGGAGATAGAGCGGGATTGCCTCCTTTATTTGCTGCGAAGACGCGTAATAGTCCGCGACGTCCTTAAGGGTCGCGGAATCCTCGCCGGCACGTTCCGCTGCTCTTTTGAAAATTTCATTAACGCGCGCAATTTCATCGGGTTTCGATTCCGAGCCTGGTCTGAAGACGATTGACGCGTAAAGTTTCCCCAGCTTCGTCCAGAATGTCGGATCGTCGCTGCGCACTTTGGCGGCGCGCTCGAGTGATTGAAGCGCTTTTTTTTCCTCACCGGCGTCCAATTCGATTTCGTAGAGACGCTGATAAGCTTCGATGTTCCGTGGATCGAGTGCGATGGCCCGGTTTGCGTAATCGACGGCTTGATCGGTTTTTTTGAGGTACTTCGCGTAAATGAAAGCAAGCTGGAGGTAGGGCTCGGATTCATTCGGATTTTTTGCGATCGCGTCTTTAAGAACATCGATTGCCTGTGGAAAATCATCCTGCCGTGCGAGCAAAGCGGCTACACGCGATGCAAGTTCGGATTGCCCTGGATCGACATTAAGCACTTTACGATACGCTTCCAACGCCTTGCTCATCTCGCCGTTTTCTTCGAACGAAGTCCCTTCGACGAAATGAGCAAGCGCCTCGGCCTGGTGCTCGCCTTCCGGGCGAAGGACGAGGTCCTTCGCCGGCGTGAGGCTAAAAGAATCGTCCTGCGGCTCGAGTTTTCTCTGCGCTGAAGGCGAAGGCTGGATCTTGGGCAGCAGCACGCGCGGGGTTCGTGCGCTCGCGGGGTTAGCCAGCGAAAAAAGCAGGAGCAGGCAAGAAAGATAGGGAAAAGCGCGGATACCCAAGTGCTGCTGCCCTATCATGTTTTCGACTGTAGCTGTGGCGGCATGGTTCGCAAACCAGTTGCCACTCGAGCGAGCAATCAGAACGCGTGGAGCGCTACGCCTTATAGCGCAAACGCTTTTTATGCCGGTTCTCCTTCATGCGCTTGCGTCGCTTGTGTTTTGAAATCTTCGCTTTGCGTCGTTTCTTCAGAGAACCCATACCTTGCAATTGTCGATCCAACCATCTAATCCACCAGGCTGCAACTCACTTCTTCGCGGACAAGACGTGCAAACCCGAATGAAAACGATGTCATCCTGTCTCTGTGCGTCGTCGGGCCGCGGGCTGTTTAATTTAGAAAGATATCGGGCTGGTGGGATTTGAACCCACGGCCTCTGCGTCCCGAACGCAGCGCTCTACCAAGCTGAGCCACAGCCCGAAATTTTCATAAATGATGAACTGCGCGATTATTCCAACGCTGCATCGCGCTAATTGATCACTAACTAGTATGCGTGGAATGGAAGCGAGAACAAGGAAAGTCTCTATTCCAGCCGCCGGGTTGTTCTTGGGAGCCAAAGGCCCCGGCGCACGACCGTCGGGACGCTAACGTTTTCACCGAATCTCTGCAAAAAGACCGGTGAAAACGGGAAGTGCTGGGCGAGATGCAGAGCCACTTTTCCGGCGAGATATTCTCGTTTTTGCGAAATATCGTTCTTATCAACTATGCACGGCTCATCACTAGAATGAGAAAATCCGGCACAATATCTGCTGATTTATCATAGATACTGGAATTAGTAAAAAGATGAAACTGGGCGCTCCATACCAGCAGTCAGGATCCACCATGCCGGAAATAATGGTAGCGGCCCTTCTTCTGGCAGTTTTTTTCGCCTCGATCTTTGAATTGAACGCCGTTTGCCTCCGATACATCGACGCGAGCAAAGAATCGGTCGCAGCTTTACAACAGGTGCAGGATCGCAGCGAAACACTTCGCAATCTCGCCTTCAACGACCTCACCAACCTTTCTTACGTGCAGGGGTTGTTGAGTTCCCCCGCCAACGCTTCGGATTTTGTGAAGAAGTCGACAGAAGTCGTGCAAATTCGTGCTTATCCCACGGCGAACGGGATCACGCAGCTCACCCGTCTGCCCAGCGGCACCGTCACGACCGATTCGACCGCGACCAATCTCGGAATAACACTCGTTCAGGTAGACGTTGCCACTTCGTGGACAATGACCTTGGGGCGTAGAGCCCGCAGCGAACAAGTAACTTCGATTATCTCAAACGGAACCAAAAAATGAAAATCAAACACTCCACAAAATTCCACGGCTTCACTCTCGTTGAAACAACGGTAGGACTGGGAATCAGCTCCATTGTTTTTGCGGCGGTGATCGCGGCGTCGGTTGGTCTCCAGAAAAGTTTTAACGCCATCGATAATTATTTCGCGACCCACATGCAGCAAATTCGCATCGTCGATTATCTCAATCGCGATGTGAAGCGCGCTCTTGTCGTGACGACTTCGGTCAATTTGCAACGCGTTTCGATGACGCTTCCTAATTACATCATTAAAGCTGGCGACCCGGAGGCTGTGGCCAATCCATCGCTGATCGGGACTCCCCGCACACCAACAATCAGCTATTTGCGCAGCGGGCCGCAGGTGGATTACGGAGCGACCACCACATCCGTCGTATATGCGATCAGCGGCCAGTCTATTTTGCGCACCGAAAACGGCGTGATCACGACGATCGCATCAAGCACGGATCAACTCGTGCCCGTGACCACCGATGTGGAGTTGGCCAACACTGAATACACAATCACGAGCGTCACCTTCCTGCCGATTTTTACCTCCGGCGGCGCTACGGCCGAGCGGAGTGGGACCACCGTCTGTGCAACGTCGTATCTGAGAAATCGGCGTCGCGGTTGATCGAAATCTGTTGACGACCGACAATGGAAGGAAAGCGAAAAGGGGCGCAGGCAGGCAATGTCCTCTTCTGTGCCTTATGCACCATTCTGATTCTTTCGTTGATTGGCGGAGGCGTTCTGCTTAACTCGACGACACGGTTCAACGTGTCGTCGAGTCAGGTTCGCGGCTGGAAGGAAGCGCTTCAGGCCGCGGAAGCAGGCGGTGATATTGCTTATGCCGAAGTGCGGAAAACGGTAGTGGATCCGGCGAACGCCTTTAGTGGGTGGACCAATTCCGGCAATACCCATGCCAGCGCGGTTGTGACTTTGGGAACCAACAATCTGACCACGAGCAGCAACGTTGACTTGTTTTATTACGATACGATTACCGGTAGCCCTTGGTACCGGAGTCGAACGAAAGGGGTTGCTCCGATACGAGGCCTTCGGCGCACCGGCATGGACGATCGAATGCTGACCGGTGCCAGGGGCGACAGTCTTCTCCGGAAAATCGATTTCAGCTACGATCACTTTATTTCCACTTACGGCCCGAATGGAGACGGCGTCGGCAAGGCGTTGGTTTCGGTGTCCACCCCGCAAGTGACAAGACGGATCGAGCAGATTTCGGCGCCGATCACTCCATTTGAAGCTGCGATCAAATGTGCCAGCTCGTTTTACGGCCTGGGCGACGCCGCCATGATCGATAGCTACGACTCGAGAAAGGGATCCTATCACTTTGCCGCGACCAATCCGGCCGACCCGTACTATGGCGACTCCCGCAGCGGCAACGTTGAGATCAACAGTGCCGTGGCCACGATCAGGGGATGGGTTTATGGGGATGTCGCGACCAACGGCGGCTCGATCGTTCGGTCGCAGTACATCAGCGGCACGATCGACAACAATGTCCCCTTCGTGATTCGTCCCTTTTATCTGCCGACCAATCTCCCGCTGCCGCAGCCTTCACCCACGTCGGTGACGACAAATGTCAACATTACACCACCAGCCGCCGGCACCGCGGCAAATCCCACGCTCTATTTGCTTTCCTCGCTCACCGGCCAGTTGACGATCAATTCATTCGGCACGCAAAAGACCTATGTCGCAATTCATGTCACAAGCGACGTGACCGGCTCCATCGATATCAAGCCGACAGTCCAGCTCAAGATTTTTGTCGATGGCAGTATGGACGTAAAAGGGCGTGACATTATCAACGAGAGCGGCATCGCCGCTAATATGCAATACTACGCGATTAGTCCGTCGGATCCTGCCACACTCCAACACGTCAATGTCAATCCGCCCGGCGATTTTGCCGCCGCGTTCTACGCTCCGAGCGCGGACTTCAGCCTGAATGGAAATCCTAATATTACCGGGGCGATTGTCTGCAAGACATTTTACGGCAACGGCAATACGACCTGGCATTATGACCGCGAGCTCGGGCAGGAAGGGGACGCGGTCGATTACCGGATCACCAGCTACGTCGAAGACATTCGGTTGACAACCATTTCCGCTGCTCGCAAAATCAGCACTCCTTTTATCATGCTCGCCCCGCCGCTTACTCCCTTCGTTCTTGCCGGCGAGTCGCCGACCATTCTTCAATTCCCGACGGAAGCATTCCGCCCCGTCCATTCCTTGCGCAATATGACGACTCAACTCCTCCAGGAAGCAGCCCAAGTCATCCCAAATCAGCAACTCCTGATCAACGTTGTCTCCAAGCGCGTGCGTCAGCTCGGTTTGGGACATCGGCCGATGGTGGAGGTAGGTCCGCGCGCTTCCCTCACCGACATTGCGCTCAAGGAAATCATCGCCGGTAAGCTTACCTACGAATCGATCAAGGATTCCGCGGACGGCGCCTGAATTTCCGTCGCGTTTCAGGGCGCGATCATGGCTGCCGAGTCGATTCTTAATCGCAAGGCGCTGCGCGATTATCACATTCTCGAGCGCTACGAGGCTGGCATCGAGCTGAAGGGCAGTGAGGTCAAATCCATCCGCGCTGGCAAAGCGAACATCAGTGACGCCTTCGCGCGCATCGAAAATGGCGAAGCTTTTCTCTACAACGCCGACATTCAACCATATGAGCGCGCCAGCCATGAAATTCCGGCAGCCAAACGAGTACGCAAATTGTTATTACATCGGCAAGAGATCGCGAAGCTTTACGGCGAGACGCAAGTCGCCGGGCGTGCGCTGGTCGTTCTCAAACTCTATTGGAAGAACGGAAAGCTCAAAGCTGAGCTCGGTCTCGCCCACGGCAAAGTCGCGCGCGACAAACGAGCCGATCTGAAAAAACGCGCCATCGAGCGTGAGACCGCGCGCGAAGTCGCGCGTTTCAATCGCCGCCACGCTTAGATCGACATTGTTCGTATGTTTGCCAGCCGATTCTCTTTCGACGGCAAGATCATTCTGATCACCGGTGGCTCGCGCGGACTCGGTCTGGCTCTGGCGCGGGAGGCTTGTGCGCGTCGCGCACGCGTTGCCTTACTCGCGCGCGATCCAAACGAACTGGCGCGGGCTTGCGATGATCTAAGGCGACGTGGCGGAGACCCGCTGCCGGTCGAATGCGATTTGCTTAAGCCCACGCAGATCAAGCAAGCAGTGGAAAAAATCGTCGATCACTTCGGCGCCCTCGATGTTGTGATCAACAATGCCGGCATCATTGAAGTCGGCCCGCTCGCGCACATGAAGCCTGCCGATTTCGAAAAAGCGATCATGCTTCACTTTTGGGCGCCCTACCACATTATTGGCGAAGCGATTCCGCATTTCCGCCGGCGCGGCGGCGGACGCATCGTCAACATCTCTTCCATCGGCGGGAAAATCGCCGTTCCGCACATGGCGCCATACACGGCGAGCAAGTTCTGCCTCGCCGGCTTCTCGGATGCGATTCGCGCGGAATTGGCGCGAGAAAATATTTACGTCACCACCGTCACGCCGGGAATGATGCGCACCGGCTCGCACAGCTTCGCGAAATTCAAGGGTGATCGCGCCGCCGAATACAAACGATTTACGGCAGCGAGTAGATTGCCGTTCGCTTCCATTTCCGCTGAGCGTGCGGCGAGAAAAATTCTCGCAGCTTGCGCGAGCGGTCGGTCCGCCCTGGTCATGCCGGTGTCGGCGCGAATTATGATTGTGACGAACGCGCTCTTTCCAAATCTCTTTGGGCGGATGATGAAAGTGGCGAATGCCTGTTTGCCTCCGCCGGGTGGACCTGGTGGCGATGAGCCGCGTCCCGGGTCGGAGATTCGGTGAAAGCAAAGCGCCTCTTTGCTGCAATCGAATTGCCGGAATCAATCAAACACGTCCTTGTCGATCTTGACCCGAAAATTCGCGACGTCCGTTGGGTTGACGCTGAGCAAATGCATCTCACGCTCGTTTTTTTTGGATCTGTGCCGGAAGATGTCGATCTAAAATTGCGCGAAAAACTCAGTCTGATTCATTTCGGCGCTTTTTTTCTGCCGATCGCGGGCGTGGGAACCTTTCCGCCAAAAGATTCGCCGAAAATTATTTGGGTCGGCGTTGGTCGTGGACATCCGCACTTGTTCCAGTTGCACAAGCGCGTAAGCGACGCAGCTGTCGCCGTCGGTCTGGAACCGGATTTGCGACCCTGGCATCCGCACATCACGCTCGCGCGTTGCCGAAACGTTCCGTCGCATCTCGTGCGCCGTTTTTTGAAATCGAATGTCGATCTTGATGCGGGAATAGTGCGCGTGGAGTCATTTCATCTTTATTCGAGCAAACTGGGTCCGGCGGGCCCGGCTCATACGCGCGAGCTCACACTTTCCTGTAGCGGCGGTCTATAACCGCCGACAAATAAACGCGACGTTCATAGAGCGCTGTTACAGCTCTCGACTCGATAATGGCGCGGCCACGTGTTCGAGTGGCCGCCGCTCTGCAGGTACACCGATCCACGCCTCAGTCAATGCGCCAAAAATCATCAGCGCCGCCCCGACGAGATATCCGATGAACAATGCGGTGGTCGATCCCGTCCCGATGATCCATCCGAACAAAACGGGCGCGCCAACTCCGCCGGCGAGTGTTCCGACTGCATAAAAAATCGCGATCGCTAGGGCACGAATTTCGAGCGGGAAAATTTCGCTTACCGTCAGATACGCGGAGCTCGCTGCCGCAGAGGCGACAAAAAAGATGAGCGTCCACGCCAGTGTCTGCGTTTCCGCGGTTAACATTCCCGCCTGAAAGAGGCAGCCGGTTAGAGCGAGCAAAACGCCGGCCAGTCCATAGGTAGCGGTGATCATCTGTTTGCGGCCAATCGTGTCGAATAAATGGCCGAGGAGAAGCGGGCCAAGCACATTTCCGAGCGCAAACGGCAGCAAATAGCCGCCCACATTTTTCTCCGGCACGCCGTAAAAGCGCATCAACACGAGCGCGTAAGTAAAAAAGATCGCGTTGTAGAAGAAAGCCTGCGTCAGCATCAGAACAAATCCGAGCAACGAGCGTTGTCGATGTTCGTGCACAATTGCTTTCCAAATTTCTCGCCACGGCGTATGCGTACGCGTGTGGATTCGCGTCGGCGGCGCGTCATGCGCGGGCAAAGTTTCGGGATGCGATACGAAACGGTGCTCAACGTCCTCCACGATTCGTTCCGCCTCAGCATTTTGCCTGTGAATCATGAGCCAGCGCGGACTTTCCGGAATCCAACGGCGAAAGAAGATCACGACCAAACCCAATGTTGCACCTATTCCAAACGCACAACGCCAGCCCAGCCAGATCGGTAGCCGTTGCGGATCAAGCAGCACAATGGTCGCCGCCGAGCCGAGCGCGGCGCCCACCCAGTAAGAGCCGTTGATCATCAGATCGACGCGACCGCGCACCCGCGCCGGAATCAATTCGTCGATCGCGGAATTAATCGCCGCATATTCGCCGCCGATGCCTGCGCCGGTCAGCGCGCGAAAGAAAGCGTAGCTCGCGAAACTCCAGGAAAACGCCGTCAATCCTGTGGCGACGAGATAAACCGCAACGGTGATAAAGAATAATCTTTTTCGTCCGAGTCGATCGGTTCCATAACCAAAAAGTAGCGCGCCGATCACCGCGCCGGCGAGATAGAAGGTCGCGCTCGCACCCACTTGCGTGTCGCTCAGGTCGAGCGTTTCGCGACGCGTAAGAATTCCGCCGAGCGAACCGGCGAGTGTGACTTCAAGCCCATCGAGAATCCACGTCGCGCCGAGCGAGACGACGATCAGCCAATGCCATCGGCTCCACGGCATCCGGTCCAGCCGCGCCGGCACGTACGATTCGATCCATTCGCCATCGGCCATATCTCAACCGCCGATTGTCCCGCTACGATTTTTCGGAAGACTGCGACGGCACCAGGATGGCGTCGCGCATCCCGTGCAAAAATTTCTTGTCGGCCGGAGCGATCGTGGCAAGCGCCCCACGCAATTTCACTCGATCGCGTTCGACAAAAAAATACGGGCAAAGGCGAACACGTCCCTTCATGGTTTCTAACTCTCCCAACTCCGGGTCCCAGTATCGATGTTCGAACAATCGGCCTTTGTGAAAGCGCTGTAGGATCGTTGGTGACGACTCGAAGGTCGCGAGCGCATTGTCGATCCTGCGTTGCCATTCGGCGTGCGGAAGATCTGCCCCAAGTGCGATACCGCGGCTGCCCCAGCCGAGCGGCGAAAATCCGCTCACCTTCAAAAGGAGATCGCGATCTTTCTGGCTGAATTTAGCGGCTTCGTGCCAATCATGAATTTCGAGGCGCGGAATCACCGCGTGCTGCGGCAGCGGGGTCGGATCGAGCAGCCAGGAGTACGGAATTACCTCCTGCAATTTAACAAAATATTTTTCACCCAGTTCGCGCCGCCAAAATTCGCGCAACGGTTGCAGCCAGAAAAGAGCGAACCACATTTTCTCTTCGAGATAAGGCTTGATCGGAGGCGTGATTGAAATTCGACCTTCCGCATTTGCGCGCAGTGTCTCGTCGATCTTGGGAATGTTTGGCAGATCAAACAATTCGAAGAACCGGTAGACGGCGCGGCCACCCTGCGGTTCGTAGTTTTCCGCCGCGACTACACGCCATTTGAGATCACGATGTCGATCTTTCAAGCGCGCGGCGGTCCATTCCATTTCCGGTCGGTAAGTCGCGGCTTCTTGCGAAATGACAATGTCGCCGCCATTCGGCAAAACACTTCGGAATCCATCGAGCATTCCATCCGCGCCGCCGATGATTTCTTTGTCGAAAGCCGAATAAGTTTGGTTGAGCCACGCCGTTAAACCGATACCGCCAGGCACGGAATCGATTTCAGCGATGACGTACCCGTTTTCCGTAAGAATGAGGTCGGGGCGAATGACGCGCGGCAGATCGTCACGGATTTCTTTTCGTCGCGAGAATTCAACAAGCTCGGGCGGTTTGCCCGCATTCAAATAGCGCGCGACCCACTCGGGCTGCTTTCCTTTGACGCTTTGTTGATAAAGCTGGTTGCACGCGCGCTGAAAAACAAAAAGCCGATGCCCGAGTTGTTCGAGTTCCGCGACGAATTTTTTCTCGATCGGAAACGCATCCGGCGAAATCAGCCAATCTTTTTCGGCAAAGAGTCCCTTCTTTGGAAGTGCTGCACGGATTGCGGCAAGCTTTTCGGTTTCAGCTTCCGCAATCATCGTCCCGCCGCCATTCGCTTCAATGCAAGCTTCACCAGGTCTTGCGCCGATTTCGCTTCGCCTTTTTGCTGCATTTCGCGAACGTTTTTATGCGCATCGATTTGTTTGTAACCCAGCGCGATTAATGCAAGGACCGCTTCATTTGCTTCTTCTTCCTCGGGTGAAGGCGCATGGGTTGCGCTCGCCGCTTCCCACGCCGCGGCCACGCCGAGTTTATCTTTTAATTCGAGAACGATCCGCTCCGCGGTTTTTTTCCCGAGGCCGCTGATTTTGGCCAACGCGGTTACGTCCGAATTTACGACTGCGCTCTTGAAATTGCTCACGCTCATTCCACTCAACACCGCAAGCGCGAGCTTCGGTCCGATGCCGCTCACGTGATTGACTAGCAATCGAAATAAATCGCGTTCCGCCGCGCTCATGAATCCGTAAAGCACATGTGCATCTTCTCGAACATGCAGATGAGTCAGGATGCGCACTGATTGCCCGGCCGCGGGAAGTTTGTCGTAACTCGAAAGCGGGATAAAGACTTCGTAGCCAACTCCGCTAACATCGACAATCGCCTGTGTCGGCAATGAGCTGATCAGTTTGCCGTCCAGAAACGTGATCATATTTTGCAATCCCTAACAGACGAAGGCGAAACTGCAAACCTGCGAGCATTGTAGCGACGGCCCTGTGGGCCGTGCCGCGCGTCGCACAGCGACGTGGCTACAGAGCGCATCACTCCGGCTTCAGCATAAGTGTAAGATCGACATGTTTGCCTTTTGCGACGTTAACTCCGTGGCTGGAGAATCTTTTCCAATCCGAGGGCGAACCAGGAGCGAGATTCGTCGGCACAATCACAAACCGGGGACCGCTTTGTTCCATGAATTGCCCAACGCTGTCCCGGCGCAGCGGGGTCATAAATCCCTTAACGCGGCTTCGAAAACACCAAACCAGGCTTGGCTCGGTAAAATCGACGGCGCCAAATTCCATTCCCGTCACAAGATCGTCGCGCGATTGCTTAAAAAGATCGGCCGCAGGAAAAAATCGGGCGACGCATGAAGGCACAACAAGCGCGACGCAGAAAAGCAAAACGCCGGCCGTGGCCGCAAAATTTCGAAACGTTCGCGTCGAGCATTGCGCTGCGGCCAGATGCCGGGCCAGGAGCAGAGCGAGCAACGGAAATGCCGGCAGTGTGTAATGCGGCAACTTTGTTTTCACGAGCGTGAAAATAACGAAGATCACGGCGGCGCCGGAGATGAGGTAGTTGTCGATCTTGTCCCGCTTTTTCCATAGCCGCCGCGCGAGCCATGGAAGTTTGATCGACCACGGAAAAAAGCTGGCGAAAACCGTTACAAAGTAGAAAGGGAGCAGGAGGAGATACACGCCTAACGAATTCGCGCCATGACCCTCCATCGCTCTGAACGAGCGTCCAATTACATGGAGACCTATGCCTGTTCGAAAAAATTCGCCATGTGTTTGAATAAGCGCGGGAATTCCCCAAAGCGCCACTGCTGCAAGCGTCAGGAGGAGGCCACGCAGAAATTTAAAACGCTTAGCGGCTTGCTTGTTGCCTGTGAAAAAGATCGTGGACCCAACCGTTAAAAGCGGCGCCCAACCGATTGGTCCTTTCGCTAGAAAAGCCAACGCGAGCGAAAGATAGAAAATCGGCCACCAAAGCCAATCGAACGTTGAACGTTGAACGTTGAACGTTGAACGTTTGTCGTCATTCGTTAGGCAAGCGCGTGGCAGTTCGTATCCGCTCCAATGCGCAATTGTCACGAACAACACCAGCCACATGTCTGCGACCGCGGCTTTCGCATGAACGAAAGTTTGGAGCGAGAGCGTGAATACGATCGCCGCCCACCAAGCGACGCGATTTCCCCCCATGCGTAAGCCCCAGGTGAAGATCGACAATGCGGTGAGCGCGGCAGCTATGGTCGATGGAAAACGCGCCGCGAAATCGTTTTCGCCGAAGATTTTGTAGCTGGCGACTTGCGCCCAGTAGGTAAGGGGGGGTTTGTCGAAGCGGAAGTGATTGTTGAAGTAAGGAATGACGTAATCGCTGCGCTCGATCATCTCGCGTGACGCTTCGGCGAAGCGCGGCTCGTCCCGATCGACGAGTGGAAGATTCCACGTGCCGGCAGCGTGAAACAGGACGCAGCCAATAAACAGAAAGGCGGAATTGCGGATTGCGGATTTCAAGCGCGGACACAAAATAGCGCCGGGCAAATGTGACGGGAACTTATTTGTGAAGCACCGGGTCATTTTTTATTGGCTGATCGGCATCGCAATTGTCGCAATCGTTATTGCGGCCGCATTCTACTTCGATGATGCGGTGCAAAATTTCATTGCCCAACATCAAAGCCGGCTGGCGAAGAATTTTATGCGCAATGTGAGCCGGTTGGGTGATTGGACCGAACATTTTGCGCTTGGTATCACGCTGCTCGCGATCGCGTGGTGGCGCGGTAACAAAAAATGGACGCGCATTTTCTTGTCGATGTTGCTTGCGTTTGCGCTCGCTGGTGCTGCTGCCAGGGTCGTCAAAATCGCTAGCGGCCGCGCACGACCGTCCGTGAAAACGGAAGAAGTCTGGAGCGGATTGAAATTTAGTTCGAATTATAACGCGTTTCCATCCGGTCACACGGCTGCTTCCGCGGCATTTTTCGCCGTTTTACTACTCGCGAACTGGCGGATCGGCCTCGCTTGTCTGCCGATCCCAATTTTGATCGGCTTCTCGCGCATGTATGTAGCCGCGCATTATTTATCGGACGTGGTTTGCGCAGCGATTTTAGGAATTCTTTGCGCGATCCTTGTCGAGCACTTCCTTCGTCGACAAATCGAAAATCGGACACCGAAAATCGCAAATTGAATGGCGGAGGGGGTGAGATTCGAACTCACGAGGCCTTTCGGCCTTCCGGTTTTCAAGACCGGCGCAATCAACCGCTCTGCCACCCCTCCGGAAATCTAACTGGTGCTCGGCCCAGGCGGTAGTCGCGACGAGCAGCTTCGCGTCCAAAGATCACATTTTTTTCCAATCGGAACAGTCCCAGCCGAGAAGTTTTTCGAGGCGCTCGATGTCAGCCTTGTAAAGATCGACAAGGACTTCTCGTTCGCTCCTGGTCATGGTGCGCGCGTAAGGCGTCGAATTGTTTTCGACATTGTTTAGATTTTGCAGCGACTCAATGCCGAGAAACGCGCAAACTGCATCTAGAGTTCTACGCGATTCGCGCCGGAAGTTTTCAAACTTAATGACCTCAACTTGCTCGCGTGGGAAATAATGGAACACTCTCTCAATTTGCCCGGCATAGAAACCGCGATCCACGTACGAAAATTTGCGTAGTTGCAGAGGGAGTGCTTCCTGGGCGCGGCATTTTTCTTCCCGCACTGCATCCATAAAGTCGAGACTCTCCAGATTTCTGTCTCGTTGCATGTTCCAATGCGAAAAGGCGCGATCGGCTGGATTGCGCAACAAGATGAGAAGCTTGACTTTGTCGTTATAATTCCGAATCCGCTCCATGGCGGTTTTCCAATAGATGTAAATCGGGGTGCAGGAGCCAAGGAGAGTCGAATCGTGCTTCCGCGCGCAGCCTCGTTGCAAGGGGGCGTAATCAATTTCGTTCCTGGCGAAACGTTCTTCATCATCAAAAAAGTGGCGGGCCGGCTGAACGGTCCGATGCAACTCGTCTTTGTGCGGCATCGCGATCCTTGGATGGCTCTCGAGGAAGTCGGCCAGCGCGCTCGTGCCAGCCTTTTGCGCGCCTGCGATGATGAAATCCAACTTGTCGGTGGGTTGGCGTTTGGATTTAAAGAGCACGGGAACTCGTCAGCTAAAGTGGTGTGCAGCTTCGAGCAAATGGCACGGGTGTCAAGGTAACGGAGCGTCGCCAGAGCATCATTAGAATCCGAGCGGCAAAAGGGGGTAGACAGGTAGAGATGTTCAGGCGAACATATCACATGACCCTGCTAATCCATGGCCGCGGGGCCTCAGCTAATCCTGCCAATCGTTTCGAGAAGTTGCATGTCGATCCTGCGGAAGAGGAGGAACGGCCGCGCCGCGCGACCTGGTATTTTCGCGACGGCTCGAAGACGATTATCACGCGCAATAACAGCCCGGACGTGGGTTTCGAAACAAGTGTGAATCCTTATCGGGGCTGCGAACACGGTTGCATTTATTGTTACGCGCGGCCGACGCACGAATATCTCGGGTTTTCCGCCGGGCTCGATTTCGAGAGCAAAATCATGGTGAAAACGGACGCGCCGGAATTATTGCGCGCGGAACTCGAATCGCGGCACTGGCAACCGCAAGTGATCGTGATGAGTGGTGTGACTGATCCGTATCAGCCGGTCGAGAAACAGCTGCGAATCACACGAGGCTGTCTTGAAGTGCTCGCCAAATTTCGCAACCCGGTTGCGATCATTACGAAGAACCGCCTCGTGACGCGAGATGTCGATCTTTTGCAAGAGCTGGCGAAGTTCGACGCGGCCGCGGTGAACATTTCCATCACGTCGCTCGATCCAAGATTGCAACGTGTGCTCGAACCTCGTACATCTTCACCCGAAGCGCGTTTGGAAGCGGTCAAGCAACTTCGCGCCGCGGGGATCCCTGTCGGCGTGATGGTGGCACCGATTATCCCGGGACTAACCGACCATGAAGCCCCAAAAATCCTTGAGGCATGCGCGCAAGCGGGCGCGCAATTCGCCGGATACACGATCGTGCGTTTACCGTGGGCAGTTGCGCCGCTTTTCGAGCGCTGGCTGGAAGAACATTTTCCAGATCGCAAAGAGAAGGTGCTCGGTCGCATCCGGGATCTGCGCGGAAACGGCCGGTTGAACAATTCAGAATGGCACACGCGCATGACTGGCGAAGGAATTTTTGCCGAACAAATCGCCTCGCTCTTCGAAGTTGGTCGCCGTCGCGCTGGCATCGGAGAACGGAAGCAGCTTTCGACAGCTTCGTTTCGTCGTCCGCGCGAACAGCTGACTTTGTGGTAGGGACAGCACGCTGCGCGTTGTCCGCGGAGGCTCCTTCGACGTCGCTTAGGACAGGCTCCGCGCGGCGCCCCTACCTCGCGGATTTCGCGAGCGTGATGCGGCCCAAGATCGACATCATCAAGAGACCACCAATTATTCCAAACGGCGCCATGAAATAGAAATAGTTGCCCCAGCTTCGGTCGAGAAGCGCTCCGAGGAAGTAACCAGCCAGACTTCCGCCGAAATATTGGAACGAATCGATCACGCCGGACGCAAAGCCGGCCATTTTTGCGCCGCCGATGTCCATGGCGGCCGCCGTTCCGAGGATTGAATGAGTCGCGTTGGCGGTAAGCGAGATGAGAACAAGAAAAAAGATCGCTGCGTTCACGCTATGAAATTGTGCGGCGGAGAGAATGACGAGCGTTTCGAGAAAATAGAGACCAGCCGCGACCGGTGCGCGACGGCCCCTAAAAACTTTGTCGGAAATAAACCCGGAAATGAGGGAGCCGGCGGATGCGACAAACGGGATCGAAAAAGCAACCAGTTGAAATTGCGCCGATTGGTAATCGACGTGATGCACTTCCTGCAAGAAGCGCGGGAACCACTGATCAAGGGACTGGCGCACCGAGCCAGTGCATGCATAGGCACATGCCACAATCCAGATCACCGGATTGGTCACGATGATTTTGAAGACATCAAAGACTTTGACCTGCACCTGTCCGCTGGTTTCCTCCTCCGGATTAACCGGCGGAAAGTTCGCTTCCTCCGGCTTGTCTTTCACGATCAGCGCCATGCAGGCGCCGATAACAAGCGCGATGCCCGCTGGAATCCAAAACAACCACCGCCAATGCAACGGCGGAATTTGGATCAGCCCGAGAAAGGTAAATCCAGCGAGCAAAGCCGGTCCGAGTTTAAAAATGCCGAAGCGGCCGAGATTGATCATGAAACCGAAGATGCCGGCAAAGCCTCCGCGCTCGGTATGACGGAACCACGCCGCATTTATTTTCACCATTCCCGGCGCACCGAAGGCCTGCATGTAGCCATCGATTCCGCGAATCAGGACAAACAGCCAAAGTAATCCCCAGAACGACGCGATCCCAAATACGACGTTCATGACAATAGTGCCGGCTGCTCCAATGAGCATTGCGCGTCTTCCGCCAAGTCGGTCGGCCAGAAGTCCATTCACAATTTGCCCGCAGGCGTAAGCGAGTAGCGCTGTCGTGATGATGCTTCCAATTTGTGCTTTGCTGAAGCCGAACTCGCCGCTGATGGCGCTGCTGGCGAGCGGCAGGTTGTACCGGCACATGTAGAACGAAGTGTAGAGCAGGCCGATGAACGCCCAGTTCAATCCGCGGCGCGGGCGAAAGCCCGGCAGATGCGGAACGAAAACGGGAGCGTTCGCCGATTCACTCATGATTTGAAAATGCGTCGGATCGAAGCGCCCGCGCAATAGCAGACGATTTTTCGATCGTGTGCCGCTCTTACGAAATCCAAACCGTTTTCGTGTTCATGAACTCACGAATGCCGGCAACGCCAAGTTCACGGCCGAAGCCGGAACGCTTTACCCCGCCAAACGGCAACCTCGGGTCCGACGCGACCATGGCATTGATAAACACCATTCCCGCTTCGAGCTCCGACGCGAACAGCTCCTGTTCGGCGCGATCGTTCGTCCAGGCGCTCGCCCCCAAGCCAAAAGAGCTGTCGTTTGCGATTTCCAGTGCCTCGTCTGCGTCGCGCACGCGAAAAATGGACGCGACCGGACCGAAAACTTCTTCACAATAAGCCGGCGAATCTTTCGGTACATCGACAAGAACAGTCGGTTCGTAAAAATAACCGCGGCCATGAATCCGATTTCCGCCGGTCAATAATTTCGCGCCGCCCGCGATCGATTTCTGAACCTGCTCATGAACACCGAGAAGAATTTGTTCTGTCGCCAATGGACCGATCTCGATCATCTCATCGAGCGGGTCGCCGATTTTCAACGCCCGCATGCGTTCGACAAATTGCTGCAAGAATTGGTCGTAAATCTTGTCCGCGATTAAGAAGCGCTTTGCCGCGATGCATGATTGTCCGCTGTTGATTGTTCGGGCCATGACGGCGGTGCTCAACGCGGATTCGAAATCGGCGCTCGGCATGACAATAAAGGCATCGCTGCCGCCAAGCTCGAGCACGCTTTTTTTGATCTCGCGCGCGGCTGCGCTGGCGACGGCGCTGCCGGCACGCTCGCTGCCGGTAAGCGTGACCGCTTTGACGCGTAGATCGACAATCACTTTTTCGGCTTGTTCCGCTTCAATCAACAGTGTTTGAAAAACACCGTCGTCGAACCCGGCGCGACAAAATATTTCCTCAATCGCGAGTGCGCATTGTGGCACGTTGGCCGCGTGTTTGAGCAGTCCCACATTTCCCGCCATCAATGCCGGCGCCGCGAATCGAAAGACCTGCCAGAAAGGAAAATTCCACGGCATGATCGCGAGAACTGGCCCCAGCGGCTCATAGCGCACATAACTTCGAGCCGCGTTCGTCTGCGCGGGCTCATCTTCCAGGAAACGCTCCGCGTTCTCGGCGTAAAATCGGCAAACGCGCGCGCATTTCATGATTTCATCCATCGCGGCGCGAAGTAATTTTCCCATCTCGAGCGTGATTGTTCGGGCGAATTCTTCCTTCTCCTGCTCGAGCAACGAGCCCGCCGCCATCAAAAGCTGCGCGCGTTTGGCAAACGGTTCCCGCCGATGGTGTGCGAAGGCGCGTTCCGCGCGCTTCAATCGCTTTTCGATTTCGTTCTCGTCGAAGGCGGAGAACTCCTTCAGCTTCTCGCCGGTAGCCGGATTGATCGACGTGATGGCCATTGTCGATCTTATAACCGCAGACCCTTTGGAATCAAAGCGCGGTCGAGTAAATCGAAAACCGTTTGCACAAGCAGCGCCAGAAGCGCCGCTGGAATTGCGCCCTGTAAAATTGTCGCGTGATCGTTCAAATTGAGTCCGCTCAAAATCGGCTCGCCCAGACCACCGGCGCCGATCAATGCCGCCAGCGTCGCCGTGCCGACATTAATCACGGCGCTGGTTTTGATTCCAGAAAGGATCGAGCGCGACGCCATCGGCAGGTAGATTTTTCGCAGCCGCGCCACCGGCTCGAGCCCGAGCGCAATCGCGGAATCACGGATCGGTTGCGCGATGTCCTGTAGACCCGAGGCGGTGTTGCGAACAATTGGCAGAAGTCCATAAAGAAATAGCGCGGCGATGGCGGTGCGCGCACTGATTCCAAAAAACGGCAACGGAACAAGAAGAGCAAGCAGTGCGAGCGATGGAATTGTTTGCACGACGCTGGCGAAGCCGAGAATGGCGTGACCAATCGCGCCGCCGCGACTGGCGAGAATCCCGAGCGGAACACCGACGGTCACCGATAAAAGCAAAGAGATGCCGGCGAGCTCGAGATGACGCAGTGTCCAGCGCGCAAGTTTGTGCGGGAAATTTTCGCCCGCAGGGATTGTCGATGTAACGCCGCCGTCAAAATATAACCTCGCCGCTCTCGTGTAATTTTTCGTGCGCTCGGCTTCAGCGTTAAGCCGGATCATACGCGCTTCATCCAGCGTGCCTTCGAGTTTGTGCAAAACGGCGACTGTCAATGTTGGCAATGAGAGACGAAACAAAAACACGGCGTCGTAGCGCGGGAAGAACTGGCGGTCGTCTTCCAGCACAACCAGATTGTTCTCGCCGATTTTCGCGTCGGTTGAATAGGCGTCTTTGACGTCGATCGCGCCTTTGGCCAGCGCCGCGTAGCCCAGGGCGTGATCGATCCCGATGACGTTCTGTTGAGGAAGCTGGTAACGCTCACGCAGCGGCTGCCATCCATCATGTCGATCTAAAAATTCGTGGGTCAGCCCAAATTTTAGTTCCGGATGTTTTTGCAAATCGCTGATCGTGTGCAGAGCGAGCCGTCGCGATTCATCGCGCCGCATGACGAGCGCATAAGTGTTGTTAAACCCGAGAGGCTCGGTGATTCCGATGCCCAACTTCGCGAGCGAGTCGCGAATTTCCTGGAGCGACAGCCGACGGTCTGTTTTCAGAATCTGCTGAGCGATCGTGCCGGTATATTCCGGATAGGCGTCAATTTGTGCGCCGCGCAATGCTTCCCAAAGAATGATCGTGCCGCCCATGCCTTGGCGATGTTCCGCGGCGATTCCCGAATCGTTCAGCGCACGCCTGGCGATTTCGCCGAGCACATACGATTCGGTAAATTTTTTTGAGCCGATCGTAACCGACTGCGCGCTTGAAGGAAAAATCGTTGCGAAAAAGAAGAGAATCGGTAGGGCGAAGCTCCGCTGAGCCGACCTATTCGACGGCTCGACAGAGTCTCGCCCTACCAAAAGATTTCGCGCGAAGAACGATTTCATGTGAGAACCAATGCTCGTTGCGCGTTGAGAAATTCTGAAACGAAAGCGTCGGCTGGTTTTTCGCGAAGATCGACAATCGAACCTTGCTGAACAATTCGGCCTTCGTTCATGAGCACGATTCTGTGGCCGAGGTAGGCTGCCTCCGCCAGATCGTGCGTCACCAGAAGCGCCGTTTGCTGTAAACGCGTAAAAATTTCCTTCAGATCCTTTTGCAAAGAAGCGCGCACCAGCGGATCGAGCGCGCCGAGCGGCTCATCGAGAAGCAGTAGCTCGGGCGACAGCATCAGAGCTCGCATTAAGCTGACGCGCTGACGCTGGCCGCCGGAGAGTTCGACCGGATATCGGGCGAGCAGATTTTCAGAAAATCTTGTCAGCTCGCACAATTCCGAAAGCCGTTCGCGCATTTCGGGAGCTGCTTTTCCAAGATGACGCGCCATCAGGAGAGCATTTGCGCGAGCGGTAAGATGAGGAAATAAACCGCCTTCCTGAATGACGTAACCGATGCGCCGCCGCAACATGTCGATGTTCTCCGGCGTGATCGGCGCGCCGTTGAACGCGACTGTGCCGGCGTCAGGCTCAATCAGGCGGATGATGAGCCGAAGCAGCGTTGATTTGCCGCAACCGCTCGGTCCAATCAGAACCGTGGTTTTGCCGCGCTCGACTGCGAGATTGGTAGAGTGAAGCGCGTTCGCATCGCCGAAGTTTTTTTTGATGCCAGCGAGTTGAACGAGCGAATCCATAAAATTGAGATGCTTCGACTTCGCTCAGCATGACAACCTGGATCGACAAGTCGAAGCCGGCGCGCTCATTTCTTTTGTAGTCGTTTCGCTCTGCGAAGCGTGGCTCGAATTGTCTTGCACATCAACTCCCGCGCCGCCAAGAGAACGGCGGCTACAGTTTCACGGTGAGATAGAAAACGCCAAACAAGCGCGCCTCGTCCGTCCACATTCGGGCAAACTCAAATCCAGCGGCGCTGGCGAGTACGGTGAAACCTTCCGGAGTGTATTTGTAAGAAAATTCTGTGGTAATTTTTTCGTCGGAGCGAAAACGAAATTCATGATTGGCAATGTGAACGGTCTGGTCGATTTCGCTGATGAGATACATCTCGATTCGGCCGGCGGCTGAATTGTAAATGGAGCGATGGCGCCATCGCTCCAAATCAAAATCCGCCTGAAGCTCGTGATTGGCGCGCCTGAGCAAGTTCAAGTTAAATTGCGCGGTCACGCCCTGACTGTCGTTGTAAGCGCGCTCGAGAACATCACGATCTTTTTGCAAATCGACGCCGATGAGAAGTCCACCGTTTTTTTCGCAAAGGTCGACAATGCGGCGCAAAAACCCGGTCGCTTCCTGTGGGTCGAAATTGCCGATTGTCGATCCGGGAAAATAAACAATCTTGCGCGCCGGTGTTCGAACTGGGGAGGGCAGATCAAAGGGCTGCAAATAGTCGGTGCAAACGGGGAGAATTTCCAGTTGCGGAAATAGTTGATGAAATAACGCGGTGGACTGCCGCAGTTGCTCTTTCGAAATGTCGATCGGGATGTAAACAGCTGGCGCCTCCAACTCTTCGAGGAGAATGCGCGTCTTCGTCCCGGCCCCGGTACCAAGACCGATCAGCTCGCAACGCGCGCCGATGCACTGTGCCATTTCGTGAGCGTAAAGCCGGAGAATCGCGGTCTCGGTTCGGGTAATGTAATATTCTGGTAGCTCGCAGATGTTTTGAAACAACGCCGCGCCGCGCTCGTCGTAAAAATATTTACACGGCAGCGTGCGCGGCATGCGTGACAGACCGGCGATCGCTTCAGAAAGAAAATCCGATTTCGCCGGCTCGAGATCGAGGACGGCGAGCCGGCCAGGCTCGCGGTTCATGAAGGATCGCGGGCGAGGCGAATGCCTGTGAATTGCCAGCGTTTCTCGGGCGGAAAAAAGTTGCGATAGGTGCGGCGAATGTGACTGCCAGAGGTGGCGCAGGAGCCGCCGCGCAGGACGTATTGGTTGCACATGAATTTGCCGTTGTACTCACCGAGCGCGCCAGGCGCGGCGCGATAACCAGGGTAGGGGGAATAAGCGCTGCGGGTCCATTCCCAAACGTCGCCGAACATTTGCGCAAGATGTCGATCCTGTCCGGAAGATCGACCTGGCTGCGGATGAAATGTTTCGCTTTCGACGAAATTTCCATCGATGTCGATCTTCGCGGCGGCGCGTTCCCATTCGAATTCAGTCGGCAGGCGTGCGCCCCTCCAATTGGCAAACGCGTCCGCTTCAAAATAACTGATGTGTGTGACCGGTTGCGACTCATCAACGGGACGAGGACCTGAGAGTGTAAAATTCCACCACGCGCCGTCGCGTTTGATCCAGTAAAGTGGCGCTTGCCACCGTTGTTCGTTCACCGTCATCCAACCCAGCGAGAGCCAAAATTCGGAGCGTGCGTAACCGCCGGCATCGATAAATTCGAGATATTCGCCGTTAGTCACCGGTCGACTTGCCAGGGAGAAAGCCAGGACAAGCGCGCGATGACGCGGACCTTCATTGTCGTAGGAAAATCCGGAGCCGTCGTGACCGATCTCGGCGATTGTTTCTTCAAAGTCGATGAAGTTCATCGGCGCGGCGTTTGCTGAGACGATGTCGATATTCTGCTCACGAAAAACCGGATAGAGCGGATTTTGCGCAAAGACGTGCTTGATATCGGTGATGAGCAACTCCTGATGCTGTTGTTCGTGATGGATGCCGAGAATTACGATCGGTTCGATCTCGGCAAAAAGTTTTTCATCCGCGCGCGAAATGAGCTTGTCGATGTCCGAATCGACGGACGAACGATAGCGGTGGGTTTCGTCGACAGTCGGGCGCGAGATTAAACCGCGCAGATCGCGGCGGTGCATATCGCCGGCGGCATTGTAATAGGAATTAAACAGATAAGCGTATTGCGGGACTTCTGGGCGATAGGACGTGACCCACTTTTTCAAAATGAACGTTTCGAAAAACCAAGTCGTATGAGCGAGGTGCCATTTTGTCGGGCTGACGTCGGGCATCGATTGCACGACGTAATCTTCCGGCGCGAGGTTCTCGCAAAGTCGCGTAGTGAAATTGCGGACCTCGTGGAAACGCGTGAGAAGTTGCTCCGCGTGCGACGGAATGCCGCGCGACTGCGCCGGCGCAGCCGCTCTCTCGTCGATCGTTGCGGCCGCGGTTGAACTCAAGTAATTCCGCCTTCCTGTTCGAGTTCTTCCTTGCGGGCCTCGAGCATTTGATCGTGCGCCGCTTCCTCAAGTCCGCCAGCGACCAGTTGCTCACCTAATGTTTCCTCTTCTTCAACACCGGGCCGTGGCGCGCGATGTCCGGAAGAACCTGCGACCACGTTCCATTCTTCGGTCAACTCGGCGTTCTGCTCAGTTTCTTCCGGAGGGCCCGGGTGCTCAATCCCCATTAATTCGCGGCGCGCCTGGTTCCAATCCGCATCGGTGAATTCGTCAGGGTTGCGCTCATCGATCATGGCGATCTCGCGAGCGCGCTTTTCCACTTCCTCCGGTGAAGGCACTCCCATCCCGTTGCCATGCAGAGAAATTTTGCCTGCTCCCTCGTGTGACTGTTCCTTCATACCAAGTTATACGAAATTAACGTGCAGAATGTTTGCGTAGTCGAGGAGATTTAAGAAATTAAGTGAAGAGCCAAGCACGACTAATTTCGCTGCGATCCGGTGGGCACGTTGCCTACAACGAATACGGCGAGCCCACGGGAGCTCCCCTGTTTTTTTGCCACGGTTGGCCAAGCTCGCGCACGATGGCGGAATTGACCGATCAGGCCGCGCGCGATCTCGGTGTGCGAATCATTTCTCCGGATCGGCCCGGTATCAGCGGCTCTGCGTTCCAAGCCAACCGGAAATTAATTGATTGGCCACCGATCGCACGCGAGATCGCGGATGAGCTTGCCATCGATCAATTTCATATCCTGGCGATTTCCGGTGGCGCGCCCTATGCCTATGTAACGGCTTGGGAAATGCCGCAACGTGTGCGGGCGATTGCGATCGTGAGCGGCGCGCTGCCGATTGTCGATCTTAGCGAGCAGAGCGGATTGCTAAAACTTTACCGCTGGATGCTCGCGCTCTATCGGTCGCACCCGCACCTTTTGCGCGCCTTGTTTTATGTGGCGCGACCGATCGCTTGTCTGCGTCCGCCAATTCGTTTTCGTCCGCTGCTCTTGAAATTATTATTGCAGCCGTGCGACGCGGCGGCATTGCGTGATGCAGCTGCATTCGAAGCTTGTTTTGATAGTCAACGCCGCGCCTGGCGCGGCTCGGCCAAAGGCGTAATGACCGACGCGGAAATTTACGCGCAACCATGGGGCTTTCGGTTGGAAGACGTCGAGGTACCAGTCCGGCTATGGCATGGAAAGGAAGACCGGGCCTTTTCGTTTCGCGTCGCGCAGGAAATGGCCAGGCGATTGCCGAATTGTACCGCGCGCTACGTCGACAATGCGGGCCATTACTCACTGCCTATCCAGCACATGCATGAAATTCTGGCGGATCTGATCGCGGTGTAGCCGTCGCCCTGTGGGCGACGCGATCGAGGCGCAGCTTACCACATCAGCGTCGTGCTTGACAGAGCGAAACGGTTTGAGGAGGCAAAAATCCCGTGCGTTGGCAGCGGGGCACGCTAACAGTTCGCCGTGGAGGATTTCACGGGCGGGGCGATTCACGATCAACCGGCGCGGCGACAGTGGACTGTCGATCCGCCATTTGACGAGCGCGTTCGACAACTAGTTCGTGATTGGGGCGCGGAAAAGTCACCGGAGCTGATTGAGGAAATGATCGTGACAGCGCTAAAGATGGCGCGCGATCAGATGGGCGTGGCTGATCTGAAATTGATCAATC
>QHPX01000033.1:0-3462 GCA_003219195.1 Verrucomicrobiota bacterium | reverse complement strand
GATTTCACGGGCGGGGCGATTCACGATCAACCGGCGCGGCGACAGTGGACTGTCGATCCGCCATTTGACGAGCGCGTTCGACAACTAGTTCGTGATTGGGGCGCGGAAAAGTCACCGGAGCTGATTGAGGAAATGATCGTGACAGCGCTAAAGATGGCGCGCGATCAGATGGGCGTGGCTGATCTGAAATTGATCAATCGTTCCGTAAAAGAGATGCGTTATGCGGCCAAGGTCTTCGCTCCATATCATCACTTGCGAAAAGTTGTTGTGTTCGGATCAGGTCGGACTCTACCCGGCGCGCCTGAATTTGAATTGGCCGAGGATTTTGCGCGCGCGATGGTGGCGCAAAACTACATGGTCATCACCGGTGGAGGCGATGGCATTATGGGCGCGGCGCAGCGCGGCGCCGGTCGCGAACACAGTTTTGGGCTCAATATTCGCCTGCCATTTGAACAACGCGCGAATGAGATCATCGAGGGCGACCCAAAACTGATTAATTTCAATTACTTCTTCACGCGCAAACTGAACTTCGTAAAAGAGACGCACGCGTTCGCATCATTTCCGGGCGGTTTCGGCACACTCGACGAGACTTTCGAAGTTCTCACGCTCATGCAGACCGGGAAGGCGCGCGTTATTCCAGTCGTGCTGCTCGATCGGCCCCATGGGACTTACTGGGAAACCTGGATGAAATTTGTCACCGAGCACCTGTTCAAGCTCGGGTTTGTTTCACCGGAAGATTTTTATCTTTTCAAAATCCTCCACAGCGTCAAAGACGCGACCGCGGAAATCGCGCAGTTCTACAACGTTTATCACTCGGCGCGTTGGGTTGGCGAAGAGCTTGTCATCCGCATTTGTCGTCGCTTGTCGAACAATGCGATTGTCGATCTTAACGAAAAGTTCGCGGACATCGTGCGCACGGGGAAAATTGTGCAGAGCAACGCGCTGCGTCAGGAAAAAAACGAGCCCGAGATTTGGGATCTGCCACGGCTGATCCTCACACCGCATCGGCGCAGCTTTGGCCGTTTTCGACAGTTGATTGACGCGATTAACTCGTCGTCACTTGGATGAAACAAACTCGGAAGCGACCGGGTCGGTTGGGCGTTTCGACCCTGCTATTTGTGGCGGCTTAGCCTTTTTGCTTAGAGCAAGATCGACATCCAGCTTTGCTTCCATCATCCGCTCGAAAGAGAAATGGTCGCGCGCGTGTTGCAGCGCCCTGGCGGCGCAACGCGCGCCGAGCTGCTTGTTCGATAAAAACTCCAAAATCGCTTTCGCCATCGCCTCACGGTCCCCCGGTTCAACGATTAGCCCGTTCTCGCGGTCTTGCACGATCTCCGGAACGTCACCAATTCTTGTCGCGACAACGGCGCAACCGCTCGCGAATGCTTCGCGCAAAACAATCGAGGAAGCCTCCGTCCCGAGGGACGCAATCACCACGATGTCTGCCGCCGCCAGAATATCGGGTATGTCCCACCGGTAGCCGAGCATGATGATTTTACCTTCCAGCCCGGCGTCTGAAATCCTTTGCTGGAGCCGTGCTTCGCGCCACCGCGTGCCGGTACCTTGACCCACAAAAACAAACCTCACATCTGGCCGTTGCTCCAGAACCATCCGGCCCGCCTTCATTAACTGCGTTTGGCCCTTGTCGTAACGGATCATTCCGATGTTAACAATCACTGGTGTCTCGTCGGAAAAGCCCAGCTCCTGCCGTAACTTCATTCTCTCTCTTCCGGGCGCGAATCTTGACAGATCGACGCCGGAGCCGATCACAGCGATTTTATCGGCGGGTATCCCGTTTTGCTCGACCAGCTGTTTTTTGATCACCTGCGCGTCAGCCACAATTTTTGCGCAGCCATGTTTATAAATGAAGGCGCGCCATTTGTTTCCGACAGGATCGGTGATGCAACGCGCCCGGACTACGGGAATCCCGCAAAGATAGAGGGGCAGAGAAAGCCAATGATCTTTCGAACTGTAGGTTTTGATTAACTCGATTTCATTTCGCCGGCAAAAACGCCAGAGCCGCCACGAAGACAAAGGATCAAACCGTCGCCGCAGCGGCATCGTGCGAACGCGGGTGCCAAGTTCGGTTGCTTTAGGGAAAACTTCGCTTTTTCTATCGCATACGAGCCAGGCCTGATGTCCGCGTTGATTGAGCCAGTTGATCTCGAGGCAGGTGCGGTATTCCTGTCCGCCCCAACTGCGACTGCTCTCTACAAAAAGTATGTGCATGTTAGATCGACAATCGCGACCGCACGCAGAGCTGGAAGCGGGCGCGCTTCAGACACTCGGGCTGGACTGACCGGTTGTCGCACGTTTTTCGAGAATATAGTCGTGGATCGTATTCACAGTGCGAAGCGCCTTGCCCGCGACTTCAGAATTGGGCACACCTACTCCGAAGGTTTTCTCCATACTGACGACGAGTTCGAGTGCGTCAATCGAATCCAGCCCCAAACCGCTTGAACCGAACAGTGGAAGATCGTCCGCGATCTTGTCGGCGGTCGTTTGGAGCATCAAATTTTTCACCAGCATCTCTTTAATGCGAGTGCGCAGATCGGGCTCGGACATACAGGCAAGTCGCGAAGTTGTCGCAGCGCCGGGGACGCGTCAATCACGCGATTGGAATAGCCGCAACGCGGGGAAAATCGACAAGCGAATTAATCAGACGTGATCGGCTTTGTCGCCGGGCGTGGCCGTTTGATTCGGATCAGGCCGCACTGCGCTGCTAGGGGTTGGGTCCTCGATCCGCGCCACAGTTGATTGCGCCGGTTGCACATCTGTTTTCGTTGCGGCACCCTCTTTCTTTGCCGCGCTATGTAATTCGTCGCTAAACTCGTCTTTTGCTTTTTGGAATTCTTTGATCGCTTTACCCATGCCGCGCGCCAGTTCCGGCAATTTCTTGGCGCCGAACAGCAGCAGAATGATCAGCAGGATGAAAATCCCCTGTGGCCCTTCGAATATATTCAGGAGGTTTGCGAGCAGGGTCATACGTCAGCTCGAAGATCAGACCGATTCCCGAAGTTGCAAGACAATTTCGCGAGCTGCATTCGCGGCGCTGGTTAATGAAAGGCGAACCTACGGCAGCAGCCTGGCACAAGATTGACAGGCGCAAGCCGATGTGGGAAGAAGGTAATCCACCATATGCGTCCGATCTGGAAAGGCAGCATCAGCTTCGGGCTGGTTTACATTCCGGTGGCCGTCTACCCGGCCACGCGCGAAGAGAAGATCAGTTTTCGTCAGCTCCGTTCCACCGAACTTAGCCCGATCAAGTATAAAAAGGTTGCGGAGGCTGACTCCAAAGAAGTCGCGGCCGATCAAATCGTTAAAGGATTCGAGTACGAACGGGGCCGCTATGTTGTTTTGAGTGACGAGGATTTTGAGAAGGTCCGAATCGAATCCACTCATTCCATCGACATCACCGATTTCGTCGAGTTAGAGCAGGTTGATCCCAAGTTTTTCTACAAA
>QHPX01000169.1 GCA_003219195.1 Verrucomicrobiota bacterium | reverse complement strand
CGAGATGGACGGTGCAGGCACCACACAACGCCATGCCACACCCAAATTTCGTGCCGGTGAGATGAAGCATGTCCCGCAGGGCCCACAGCAGGGGCATGTCGGGACTGACATCGAGCTCGTGTGATTTGCCGTTGACATTCAGTGTGATCATGGAGGCTCCTTTCTCCTTTAGGGTGACAGAGTCGACTAGGCGACGCCTCTCATAGAGGCTTGTCGTGTTCTGCTATCAAGACCACGGGGGGTCCGCCGGTGGAGATTTCCATGGCGTGAGCCACAGTCGCTTGCCCTCCTCCTGACGCCATTGCTGCCTGGATCGACTCGAGCGAATCAAAGTACGGTTTCGGTTCAGACCCACCCCCTACTTCTTGCCACAACGAGAGTCTGCCCTCTGAAGCTCGGCGATCTTCTGATCATCGAATGGGATAGGAGCACAGCCGTGCCCCTTTTCACACACGAAGTCGAACTTTGCCGCAGGCTGATGACAACTTAGGCACGGCGCCCCTAGCGAGAGGTTGACGACGTTGTCTCCCCGATCTCTGATCTTGGTGCCAGCCTCGGAGACCTCCAAAGCGAAAAACTCCCAACCATTCGATTTGGGAAACTTCTCATGCGGATGCTTCACCATTGCTTCAAACGGAACAAGCTGTAGGATGGTGCCAACCGGATACTCCTTGTCCGGCACGCTGTCTCTGAAGATACGCAACGCCTCTTTCAACTTCTCCGGATCCGAGTGCTTGAAGCGCGTGTTTCTGACCTTTGGCCAGTCAAGGATGCAACCAAAGGTTTGTTCAGAAACGGCAATATCCTCAGCCGACACGCTGGCAACCATACAGAAGCCAAGCCCGGCCGCAAGGACGCTCCGTTTACATACACAATCTGAGAGTCGGCACAAGAGGGCGATGAGATGACGCATGGGGTTTGCTCCTTCCGTGGTTATGACCCTCCGAAGCGGGAGGGCTCGCGGGTTTATTTTCAACATGAGCATGGCGACCAGACCAAGCCAAGTCATCCTCGGGGAGAACATGTCGTTTAGCCTCAGCGACAAAAGCGTCATCAATCACGACCGATCAGATCTGGTCCAGGTAGGTCGAGATCGTCTTGCTCGCAACACCTAATAGAACCTCCTTGACTGGTTCCTTCGCGTACGTGATGCCGAGCCGTTCCGAGACTCTGGTGTTGGCCCAGATCCCCGTTGTCTTGTTACTCATCTTCGTCCCCTCAGGAAAGGTCTTCGTCGCCGGTTGGATCAGGGCTGCACTTCCAAGATGACTTCCAGCTCGACCGGGGTGCCGAGCGGAAGACTTGCGACGCCATACACCAAACGGCAGGGGTTCTTGTCTTTTCCGAAGACGTCTTGCAGCAACTCCGAAGCGGCGTCGGCGACTTTCGGCTGATCGCGGACATCTCCCGAAGTCGCCACCGACACGCCGAGCCGGACGATCCGCGTCACTTTGTCGAGCGATCCCAAATGCTGCCGCGCGACGGCGAGGACGTTGAGCGCCGCGAGGCGGGCCGCCTTGCGTCCGCCTTGCACATCGAGCTCCGCACCGACGCGCCCAATGAATTTCGCCCCGTGGCCTTCCGTGGGAAGCATCCCGCTCAGAAAAAGCAGATTGCCCGTCTGCACCGCTTCCACATAGTTGCCGAACGGCTCAGGCGGCGCCGGGAGCTTGATGCCAAGTTCTTTCAACCGCTGCTCGGCGCCGGCCGGCCGAGAGCTTTCACGGGTTACTGTTTGCGCTTCCGAATTTGTATCCATTTATCTCTCTCCTATGGGTCTAAACCGGTCTTATCTGGTAGCCGGCGCGGCGGCCGCTAATCGTGCGGGACTCCCAAGTACGGAAAGTCGTCTAACAAATCGGCGTGCGGCCCAACCTTGTCTGTCACGTTTCGGTTCTTGTAGATAGAGAAGAAAAGATCGACAACGTCGTCCGTTAACGTCCGGCCATTGTTCGGATAGCGCACCGGCTCGCGAGGATTGTAGGAAAGAATATCAGGCAGCAACTTTCTCGCGACGCCTTTGGCGTCCTCCGGCGTGTAGCCGCCCGAGTGTTCTAATTCGTGTGCGAACACGCCGATGAAGCGATTATCATTTGCTGGCTCCCCGCTGAGGTAATCCTCTCTCTTGTCACCGGGAAGGAAGACTGCTTGCAGTGGTCTCCCCCCACGGTCTGCCTGGACCCAGCCGTCTGCAGTCTTGTCCACTGTGCGAGCCCAAATTCCTATCGCACTGGTTCCCAGAGACGAATTGGGCAATTCAATCACGATGCTGCAAACATTTTTGTCCTTGAAGAAGTCGTCCCCCGTGAACTGCATGTGATTGAACTTGCCGTTGACGTCGAAAAAGAAAGGATCGCTGCGCCAACCGAAGAAAAAACGATAGTCGCCGGCATTCGTCACCAGCGCCTCTCGCCCGACTGAGACCGGTGCTTGCTGGACGACAACTTCGCCGTCGTCGCCCATGCCAGCGGCTTGTTTACCCTGAAGACGGCAGACTGTCGCAGTCTGTTTCCCGTCTTCTGAAGATGCGACCTGAACGCTGTAAGCGAGATCCGCTACGGCGTCACCGTTAGTGTCGATCTTGAATTCGTATAATGCTCCCGGCGCGAACGGCTCTTTAGTCGTCGGCTCCGGCGAGTCCAACCTGAAGGACGGGTGCACATTAAGGGCGATTATTGACTTCGAAGGGTCTCCTGGCTTGGTGAAGACGTAGAGATCGGTCATGTCCAACCGAGCATCGCCGCGCGGAAACCCAAAATTGGGACCTGAGGCGTGGTGTGACATTGGTATCCTCCTTTCTTCTGACGCCTAACGACCGAGTTGGCCGACGTGATATCCCAAGCGGTTTTCCACGTCACCCGGCTTGTGAAAACCTCGCCCCATTAACATCTTGATCCTCTTTTGCGCGGCCGGTCGCATGATCGAGGCAAGGCACACATCCCACTCCGGTGCGATTTCGTAGTCAGGCGGCAAACTGGCCACGTCGACGAAACGTTTGGTTTCGCTGAGGGCCTGCTTGTCGAACGATGCGATCCGGATTGCTAACGCATCGACAAACTCATCAAGTTCAGCATCCGGTAATGACCGATTGACGTATCCGTATCGTTCGGCCAGATCGCCCGGGATGTCGTCGGCGCCCAGAAGGACTTCCAGTGCGCGTCCTCGTCCCATCAGACGCGGTAACCGTGCCATGGGGCCACCTCCAGGCACCACACCAGCGCCGACTTCGAAGTGCGACAAGATAGCTTTTTCGCGGCTTGCGAAACGCATGTCGCAGGCCAGGGCCAGTTCACTTCCAACACCGGTGGCGCGTCCCCGAATTGACGCGATCGACACAACCGATGCACGGCTCAGCCGCACGAGCATGTCAGGCAGTGGCTGCAACCCTGTGGGTCCCGGCGATTGACGGGTTGTATCCTCGAGTTTCGCAAGGAAATCGTAATGCGTGAGAAAAAACCCTTGAACCGCGCTGTCAAAAACGACCACTTTGACCTCCTCGTCAGTTTCCAGCGCTGTGATGATTTCGTTGAGCTGCGGAATTGTGTCCGGGCCAAAGATGTTGAGGGGCGGGTGATTAATCGTCACGCGCCAGTAGTGGGGTGAGCGCCGCGTCAGAAGAATCTGTTTAGCCATCGTCGTGTCGCTCATTTGTAGGTCCTTTCTAGACAGATGCGATCACACTGAAATTGCATGTCTAATCCTAATTAGTTGAACTCCTGTGCCTAAGCGCTTACTCGTGGCTCTTTGTCCCTGAGGACAGAGAGCGTGCCTATTTCTTGGGACAGCGCGGATCCGTCGCCTGAATTTCTACAAACTTTTTGTCGTCAAACGGGAGGGGGGCACAACCGTGTTTCTTTTCACACACGAAGTCGAACTTTGCCGCAGGCTGATGACAACTTAGGCACGGCGCCCCTAGCGAGAGATTGACGACGTTGTCTCCTCGATCTCTGATCTTGGTGCCGGCCTCGGAGAGATCCAAAGCGAAAAACTCCCAGCCGTTCGTTTTGGGAAACTTCTCACGCGGATGCTTCACCATCGCCTCAAACGGTACGAGCTGAAGAAACGTGCCGACCGGATACTCCGTATCCGGTACACTGTTCTCAAAAATACGCATCGCCTCCTTCAGTTTCTCGGGATCTGAATGCCGGATGAACGTGTTTCTGATCTGGCGTCCATCGCGAATGCAGGTAAAATCTTTTTCAGAAACCACGATATCCTGAGCATACACGCTGGACACTATGGATAAACCCAGTACGATCGTAAAGACGCCCCTCTTACACACAAAAGCGGAAATTCGTGACAAGCATGTTAAGACAAAGCGCATGTGAGTTCTCCTTTCTGATAAAATAAAGGTCCGAATTAAGATCCCTTTTCTCGCGCTCGATCTTTTCTCGCCTTCAGACATTTACCTCACCTCCAATTTGGGATTCGATTCAATGTTGCGGCGTGTGGCATGGGAAGACGACGCGCACGTCGTGCGCGCCGCCCTCTGGCTAACTAGCGCAGTGCTCTGAACGCCGCGCGAAGATCCGTCACCAACAACTCCGGCTGTTCCCACGCCGCGAAATGCCCGCCTTTGGGGAGCTTGTTGTAATGAATGAGTTTGGGATACGCCTTCTCCGTCCAGCTCCGCGGGGCCTGATAGAGCTCGTCCGGAAACGCGCTCACGGCAGTGGGAATCGGGACACCCTTCGGGGCGAAAAACGCGAGCTTGCTCTCCCAATAAAGACGAGCGGAAGAGATCGTCGTGTTCGTCAGCCAGTAGAGCGTGGCGTTGTCGAGGATGTCGTCTCGCGTGAGCCCCTCGGGCTGACCGTCGAAAACACGCGCGATGAGCGCGTAACTGCTCGCGTCGTGGTCGATCATCCAGGCGGCCATTCCAACCGGCGAATCCCCGATCCCGTACAGCGTCTGCGGGCGGTTCTTCATCTCCATGGCGTAGCCCAGGCCGTGCTTGTAGAAGAAGGCGAGCTGATCGTAGGCGTGCTTCTCGTCGGCCGAGAGACCCGACGGCGCCGGCGCACCGGCAAAGGCCGCCTTGTCGATGTCGGGCGGCACGGTGGCAGGCATGTTGGTGTGAATGCCGATGAACTCCGGAGCTCCCAGCAGAGCCATCTGCTCCGTGACCGCATTCCCCCAATCGCCGCCCTGCGCGACGAATCG
>QHPX01000168.1 GCA_003219195.1 Verrucomicrobiota bacterium | reverse complement strand
GCAGGACAAGGGATATCTCGTGTGCTTGGCGCAGTTGCCGAATGGCGCCACCCTTGATCGCACCGAAGACGTGATTCGCAGGATGTCCGACATCGCCCTCAAACATCCAGGAGTTCAGAACGCCGTCGCATTTCCCGGCCTGTCGATCAATGGCTTCACCAACAGCCCGAACTCCGGAATTGTATTCACCACCTTGAAGCCTTCAGAGGAGCGGATGTCTCCCGAGCTTTCGGCGAATGCCATCGCCGCGAACCTCAACAAACAATATGGGTTCATCCAGGAGGCATTTATCGCCGTGTTCCCTCCGCCGCCCGTTCAAGGAATAGGTACCGTGGCGGGGTTCAAGCTCTATATTGAAGATCGCTCGGGCATGGGCTTGGAGCCGCTCTACAAAGAGACGACCGCCACCTTGCAGAAAGGCAACCAGACGCCGGGTCTAATCGGCGTGTTTTCCAGTTTCGATATCAACGTGCCGCAAATCGATTCTCATGTGGACCGCGAAAAGGTCAAGACCTACGGCATTCCCCTCAGGGATGTGTTTGACACGTTGCAGGTTTACCTGGGCTCGCTCTATGTCAACGACTTCAATCGTTTTGGCAGAACCTACCAGGTAAATGTGCAGGCGGAGTCGCCGTACCGGTTGCAGCCAGAAGACATCAGTCACCTCAGGACAAGAAACTCGGCCGGTGAAATGATTCCGCTGGGATCGGTGGTCACCGTCAAGCCCACTTACGGACCGGACCGTGTCATGCGCTACAACGGATTTCCTGCAGCGGAGATCAATGGGGCGGCTGCGCCGGGATACAGTACCGGCCAATCCGAGAGCGCCATCGCCAAGGTGCTTAACGAACAATTGCCAAACGGAATGAAATACGAGTGGACCGAACTTACCTATCAGAAGATTCTTGCCGGCAACACCATGGTCTACATTTTTCCGCTCTCTGTTTTCCTCGTGTACCTCGTGCTTGCCGCCCAGTACGAGAGCTGGTCGTTGCCTCTCGTAATTATTTTGATTGTTCCGATGACCCTGTTCTCTGCCATCGCCGGCGTCTGGCTGCTAAATGGCGACAATAACGTCTTCACGCAGATCAGCTTGATTGTTCTCGTCGGGCTAGCCTGCAAGAACGCCATCCTTATCGTGGAGTTTGCCAGGGAAAAACAGCTTCAGGAAGGCATGAACAGGTTCGATGCTGTCCTGGAAGCGTGCCGTTTGCGTTTGCGCCCGATCTTGATGACATCTCTCGCCTTCACAATGGGCGTTATTCCTCTGGTGCTGTCTACCGGAGCCGGCTCGGAAATGCGCCGTGCCATTGGCGTTGCCGTATTTTTTGGAATGCTTGGCGTCACTGCCTTTGGCTTGGTACTAACTCCCGTTTTCTACGTCCTGGTTCAGAGATTGGTTGAAGGACGCGAGAACAAGAGAGTCGCGGCGAACGCAGATTTGTCTGGCGCGACTTCGGCGGAGGCGTAAACCGGTGCTGACACGCTTTCAAAAAACATTCACACTGTTTGCCGTCTTGCTGGCAGGCGGATGCGCCATGGGTCCGCATTACAAATCGCCGCAGCCTGCCGCGGTGAAATACCACGCGGCAAACGCGAATCTGGAAACCGAAGCACCGTTCGATTCGCGCTGGTGGAAGCAGTTTGAGGATCCGGTCCTCGATTCGCTCGTAGACCGGACACTCACCTCGAACAACAGTATTCGAATCGCACGCGCCCGGCTCGCCGAGTCTCGCGCAATCTTTGACGAAAGAAAGCTGGACCGCTACCCGACTGTACCTGTCCAGGCGTCCTACCAGCGCAGCAAACAACAGATTCCCGGCTTCGGGGACCAGCGTCGCACCATCAATACTTTTAGCGCCGGGTTCGACGCCTTCTGGGAAGCCGACCTGTTCGGACGGGTTAGCCACGGGGTCGCGGCAGCTCGCGCCGAAAATCAGGCGTTCGAAGCGGACCTTCACGATGCGCAAGTGAGTGTAGTCGCCGAACTTGCTCGCAATTACTTCGAGCTTCGGGGCGCGCAATGGCGCCTCTCCGTGGCCGAGCGCAGTCTTACGAACCAGCGCGAGACCCTCCGGCTTACGCAACTCCGCCGTGATGCGGGCGTGGGTGAAGAACAGGACGTTGCGAGTGCCGCCGCCCGCGTAGCAGCAATCGATTCCACCATTCCAACTTTGAACTTTGACGTGTCTCGTGCGGAATACCGGTTGGCGGTCCTAACCGGAACTCGGCCCGGCGAACTCAATGCGGATCTCGCGCCGCGCAATTATCCGGCGATCGCAAAAGCTCTCCCCATCGGCAACCCTGGCGAGCTTCTCCAGCGCCGGCCCGATGTCCGTTCTGCTGAACGAAGGCTGGCTGCGGCCACGGAGCGCCAAGGAGTTGCAGCCGCAAGCCTGTTTCCTCAGGTTAGCGTTTCGGGATTCCTCGGATTTCTGGCTGGCCGAGGCAGCACATTTTTTACGGGAGACTCGCGGGCATGGTCTGTATCACCTGGCTTGTCGTGGTCTGCGTTCGATTTAGGCCGGGCCCGCGCTCGCGTCCGTGGTTCCGGCGCTGCCACGGAAGAGACTCTGGCCTTCTATGAAGAAACCGTGCTCCGGGCCCTCGAAGAAACGGATAATGCGCTGGCGAATTACCATGCACAGCAAGCGCGGCTCATCAAATTGAACGATCAGGCTCGCGAGAGCAAGCGCGCCGCCGACATCGCCAGACTACGTTACCGCGAAGGCGTCATCGACTTCTTGTCACTACTGGACGCCGAGCGCACTCAGCTTCAGGCGGAGGACGCCGTTGCCGAAAGCGAGCGAGACGTCTACGTGGCGGTCATCGCCCTTTATAAAGCTCTTGGGGGAGTACCAAGCTGACCGTGCCCTGTCCTACATGTATGTGGTTTTTGGCCAACCTGACTCAAATGGAGGCTCACTCCACCAAGTGGGATTCGAGCCACCGCGCGATAACTGCCGGATGGTCAACCCTTACCTAATGGCATTACGTCAGAGTTGCCCGTAATTCGGGCCGTACATGACAACGGGCCCGTGCCATCTCCCGGCGCTCGCCGCTCAACGCAACCCTCGCCGAGATTACTTCCTCGCAAGTTGATGCTCACGAAAGAACGCCCACATCTGCCTCGTCGCGTCGATGCTGTGGCTATACCGCCCGACCATCCATTCCGCCGCTACACGCTTGCCGCCAGGCCACTGATGGCCCTCTCCCTTGACCGTGTAGAGCACCACGCCTGCATCGTCAGCGCAGTCCGTGTATTGGAGGCGCGTGACATCCGCAGCGACTGCAGATTCGATCGGATTCGGTCCGCACCGGTTTCGCCGAGACCAATTCGCCATAAAGCCCGGAACACTCGGAAATGTGCCGCCGGCAAGCTTGGACCAGCCCCGGGTCGAGCCCAGCCGAAACCATCGCGACCGCCGCGATCCGATCCGACATCGTGCAAGACAACACGAACGCCATGCCTCCGCCGTTCGACATCCCGCTTGAGTAGATCCGCGTCTTGTCGATGTTGTAGGACTCCTCCAGCTTGTCGATCATCTCCGAGATGAAGATGACATCGGACATACGCGATGGCGTTTCGCTTCCTGTCATTTCCCATGACTTGGGACCGCGACCGGTTCCTGCGGGATAGACCACGATGAAGCGGTTCTCCTCGGCCACCAGGTTCCATTGGCTGATGGCCATTGAGGAGCTCGGCCACGACATCGAGGTGTGCAGGCTAATGACCAGCGGCGTCGGCTTCGTGCGGTCGTAGCTCTTTGGGACGTACAGCAGGTACTCCCGCTTCTTACCGGAGGAAACGACGGCACCGGTGGTGGCGCTGGTCCAATTCGGGAAGTAGAAAACGGAGTAGAAAAATCCGAAAGCGAGCAAGACCAGCACGATAGGCAGGCCAATGACAACCAGCACTGCGCGGATCATGATCTTCCTGCTGTTCATAGGTGGTCCCTTAACTCACGGGGTCTCTAACGGTCGCGACGAGCGGTGGAGCAACCCGCCGCCGCAACCCTCACAACTTACGGCGTTATCACCGGCGAGGTCTAACACAGCCCGGAGGTGAGTTCCATGCTGTGCGCAATTATAGCGTGCACAGTGCTTTGCAGAGGGCTGCTAGGATTCTGGACGTGTCGTCGGCAACCCTTACCTTGCCGGATTGCGAAAGGGTTGCCCTTCATACTCCCGTAAATTGCCCCAGACTCTTGTCTTGACAAGCATACTTATGTAGCCGTATGGTTACGCATTATGCGACACCGATCAGTTACGCATGCGGCCGAAGGCGTTTTCCACGCCCTGGCAGATCCGACCCGCCGTGCCGTACTTGATTTGCTGCGGAGCAAGAGCCTGCCTGCCGGGCAAATTGCGCGGTCTTTTCCGACTTCGCGGCCCGCCATTTCCAAGCACCTTCGCTTACTGCGGCTCGCGAACCTCGTTCGCGAACACCGCAGCGGGCGCCATCGCTTCTATCACCTTAATCCCAAGCCGCTCAAGGCTGTGGATCAGTGGTTGGAGCAATACCGCGTCTTTTGGAGCACGAAGCTAGCAGACCTAAAGACGTTCGTC
>QHPX01000032.1:11456-20376 GCA_003219195.1 Verrucomicrobiota bacterium | reverse complement strand
ATTCGCCCGTAACACCGCCGCCACCTTTGACGTCTTTTACTGGCTTCAGGTCACGAATTATGGCGTCCTTTATGTCCTTTTTGACTCGGCGCCAAGCGGATCGAACTACATTGATGTTTGGGATTTGTGTTTTCATGCTCAAACAGCCTCCCCAATTATTTCGTAGCAACGTTTTAGCGATGAGTCCCGGCGAGAGCAAGCCGAAAAGCTGTTTGTTCGCGTGCGTGACCTGATGCGAACAAACAGCTCACCACGCTTTGAAATCGCCGGTGTCCTCGTGCGTTTCGATCACGTTGCCAGCTTCATCGTAAACGCGAATCACGGCGTCCCAATTCGTCTTGCCAAGTTGGCCAGATTTTTTCAAAACTCTGCGCATATGAAAACGACAACTGTTCCATTAAGAAATTTAATGAACCGCTCGCCTTTGCGACTTGGGTTTCTTCTCATTCTTCTCGCGCTGGCACTAATGGGGGGAGTGCTTGAGCGCTCGACGAACGCTGCCTTCCCTGGACAAAATGGGAAGATAGCGTTCCGTCGGTTAAGCGACGGCAGGTGGGCCATCTTTACTATCAATCCAGACGGCTCTGGACTAACCATGTTGACGAGCACACTATCTAACAACAGCTTCCCAGCCTGGTCAGCTGACGGCAGCAAGATCGTGTTCACGAGTGACCGCGACGGCAACGAAGAGATATACTCGATGAATGCCGACGGCAGCGAGCAAACAAGGCTGACAAACAACGCCAGTGCTGATGAGTTTCCTGCTTGGTCGCCTGACGGAACGAAAATCGTGTTCAAGAGTAATCGAGACGGCAACTTCGAAATCTATTCCATGAACGCCGATGGGAGCGGCCAAACGCGGCTGACCAACAGTCCGGCGACTGACAACGAGCCGGCATGGTCGCCAGATGGAACGAAGATCGCGTTCGACAGTGATCGGGACGGCAACCGCGAGATCTACACGATGAACTTCGATGGCTCGAACGTCGTGCGGCTCACAAACAACCCCGCCAGCGACAGCGACCCGAACTGGTCGCCGGATGGAACGAAGCTCGTCTTCGTAAGCAATCGAGACGGTAACTACGAGATCTACTCGATGAATGCCGACGGCAGCGATGTGACGAACCTCTCGCAGAACAGCGCCTATGACGCAGATCCAGCTTGGTCGCCGGATGGAAGCATGATCACTTTCACCACCAACCGGAACGGCCGGTTCCAGATCGCTGTGATGAACGCCGACGGAAGTGGCCAGACCGTCATTTCGGCGGGATCGCCCTTGGAGGGCTTCCCTGATTGGCAACCGCTTGTTTCCTCCGTCACAACGGTACTGGTGGACATCAAGCCGGGGAGCACCAGGAACCCGATCAACCTCCGCAGTCACGGTGTCATCCCGGTCGCTATCCTCACGACTGACACTTTCGATGCCACCACTGTCGATCTAAGCACCGTCTGTTTCGGAGACGCCGACGACCCAGCGCAGCGCGACTGCACCGAGGCGCATGGCACGGGCCACATCGAGGATGTGAACGGCGACGGGAGGTCCGACCTCCTGCTTCACTACGAGACCAGCCAAACGGGGATCAAGCTCGGCGACACACAGGCCTGCCTGACCGGCGAGACTTTCGACGGCGTCGAGGTGGAAGGCTGCGATGCGATCACGACGCACTGAGAAGTAGCGACCAGCACCGGCGCGGTAGGAACTCACACAGGCACATTTATCGCCGGCATTAGTGGGGGTACCCGTTGCTGGAGGCGTCGGTGTGATTATCGATGCCAATGGTCAACTCGGCACGGTCGTTTCCTCGGAACGTTTCAAGCAAAACATTCAAACCATGGGCGACGCAAGCGACACATTGCTGGCACTCCACCCGGTGACATTTCGCTACAAGCAGGAACTCGACCCAGATGGCATCCCGCAGTTCGGCCTCGTGGCCGAGGAAGTGGAAAAGGTGAATCCCGATCTGGTGGCCCGTGACGAGCAAGGCAAGCCCTACACCGTGCGCTACGAAGCAGTGAACGCGATGTTGCTCAACGAGTTCCTCAAAGAGCATCGTAAAGTGCAAGACCAACAAGCAACGATTATGCAAGTAAAGTCGACTGCTGCGAAACAAGAAGCGACGATCACTCAGCTAAAGCAGGACTTTCAATTCAAGCTCGCGGAGCAGCAGAGGCGGATCAAAGCGCTCACCACTGGCCTGCAAAAAGTCAGCGCCCAACTCGAAACGAGCAAGCCCGCGCCGCAAATGGTCGTTAACAATCAGTAAAGCAGCGCGCCCAACCATCGCCTTATTGCCGTCCGTCCGCTCATTTCCCTAGGGGTGTGGACGGACGGACAAACGGCGTCCGCTGTTTGTTCGCGGATTGTTCGCGGACGCGAAGCACACAGAACGCCCGCACCTTGCGTGAAACGAAACGTGAAACGGGCTGAAACGAGCGCGATTTTGGATGAAACGAGCGCCTCATTTTTTAACCTCCCTCGTTTCATAGTTCCGGGTGTGCCTTTCCATAGGTGGGTAAGGCTGAAAAGAGGCTCTTATTTCACATTTCAAGGGTATAGGCGGGAAACGTGAAACGAAATGAAATGAGCGCGAAACGAGATTTGTCACTTTTCGAGCGGTACAAGGACATATTCACGGCCCTCTTTTTTGAGCCATCCGGCATCAATTCCTTTCTTCGCGAACCGGCTCACGGTTGCGGGAGAGATCTTCATTTCCTGAGCGATCTGGTTGCACTCTGTCACGCCGTCCTCAATCAGACGCCGGAACACGTCGATTGATTGCGCCCACTTGTACGAGATGCTCACTTCACCGTTTGTGTCAGTGACGAAGTGCCACTCGTACGCTGGGATTTCCTCTTGAGTGTTGCGGCTCGGCTTGGTAAAACGCGAGGTGAATCGCGCGCCGCGCTTGTCGTCAGCGTTCTTTTTCGTGTCGTCGAGCGCGATAATCCAAAACACGTTGTCCTCACGCTTGGACGTACTTCGCATTTCGCCAGAGCGCCCGGCGTGATGCACGATCACCACCGCGATCTTACGTCGCCGTAAATCCAACAGCCAGTTGTTCACTAATTCCCATGAGTCGGCTTCGTTCTCTTTCATCCCGCTAGCGAGCGTTAAGAGATTGTCGAGAATCAGCACCTTCGAGCGCGTGTTCACGCAGCGGGCAGTGATCGCCTGTTGCGCTTCAGCATTGGCGATGTTCAACACCTTGCCCGTGCGCTCGAAAAGAATTTCGTGATTGAGAAACTCAAGGTTGCCATTGCTTGCTTGCAATCCTTCGCAGCGCGAGCGCATCAAGTCCGGCGGCATCTCGCCATCGACGTAAAGGACTTTGACCCTCTCGTGCGCTTGCCAGTCGCCCAGCTTGCCACCCGCCGAGAGCGCCTGTGCTATCGCGAGCGCCAACCATGTTTTTCCAACACCATCCCCCCGCCGTATCGCGGTGGGTCTATGCACTCACCGGAAATGCAATTACGTCCGCCTGCTTCGCGACCGGCGCGAATGTGACCCGCTGCGCTTGCGCAATGCTGTGCTCGCGCCTCAAATGGCCGTAGGTTTTCATGGCCAGCACGCCGCCGTCTTTGTGTCCAAGCCAGCGTGAGACGGTCGGAATGTCCACGCCCGATTCAATGCACCTGGTTGCGAACAAATGCCGCAAGTCGTGATGCGTGATGCGATCTGCGCCGACTTTCTTCGCGGCTCGATCAAGCGCCTTCTGGCATTCGCCGACGCGAAACACTTTAGCGTCCAATGGCTCGCCGAGACGTTCGCTGCGCATTCGTTGAAACAGCGCGCGCGCATCTGGAATCAGCGGAACACGGCGCAACTCCCAATTCTTCGTTCCGGTCTTTGCATCGCCGCGCACAACGATTTCGCCAACCTCAAAGTCCAGGTCTCGCCAAGCGATCTCGCGCGCCTCACCAACGCGACAACCTGTGAACGCCAAGCCTGCTGCGAAGTCGGCGCAGTTGATTGAGTCGCGGCTGTGGCCCGCGCGCATCTCAGCAATCATCGCGTTGAACTTCTCGATTGTCGGCAGCGCGATTTCTTTGCCGCGCACAGCAGCCCGTTTCACAACTGCTGCCGCGTTGCTGTAAACTACGCCAGATTCAACCGCGACGTTGAGAACATGCCGAAGAACCGACACCGTGTTGTTGTAGCGAGTCGCCGATGCTGTTTTGGCGTACGCGCTCGCCCATTTTTTGCAATCGGCTTGCGTGATCTTGCGAATCTCGGTTTCGCTTAGGCCCGGCCAACTTTTTTGAAGCGCGGCAAGGCACTCTCGCCAGTAATCCCGCGTGCGCGGTTTGATGCTCAAATTATCGTCGAGATTGCGAAGATGAATCGCGGCGGCTTCGCCGAATGTCATCTTCGCTGAGACTTCGCCATTGCCGTTGCTTCGGCGCTCGCGATGCTCTTTGAGGAATTCAGCAAGCTTCGCTTCAGCCTTGCTGAAATGTGATGTCTTGAGCGACTTCCAAACTTCTTTGCCGCCAGCGAAAGCTCTGGCATAGTAGCGCCCGGACTTATGGCGGATGAGATTTTGGAGCCGCGTTCTTTCCCATGTTTTCGTCGGTTTGCACTGTTTCACAAGGCCGACCGTAGAATAGCACCGTGAAAAGCGCAAGAAAAATCTCTCGGCCTAAGCGATTTTACCTATGATACGCGCCCGTAGCTCAGCCGGATAGAGCAACGGATTTCTAATCCGTCGGTCGGGTGTTCGAGTCACCCCGGGCGCGCGCCACTGATCGACAATTAGGAATTTTGTTTTAACAACATGATCTCTTCGCTGCGTCTTTTGCTTGCTCTGGCTTTCGTCTTCAGTTTCTGCACGCACACTTTCGCCGCCGAATCATTGGAACAAACCATCGATTATCTCATCGATTACGTTGGCAAATCGAACGCCACTTTTATTCGCAACGGCATTTCGCACACGCCGGCGGAAGGAGCCGCGCACATCAAAGCCAAATACGAACATTTCAAAAGCAAAATCAAAACGCCGGAAGATTTTATCCGGCTGGCCGCGTCAAAAAGTCTGCAGACCGGAAAGCCTTACCTCGTGCACACGCCGGATGGAAAAGAAATGCATCTCGACGCGTGGCTGACCGATGCGCTCAAGCATCACCGCGAGCAACTCAAATGAAGCGGCATCTTCTCGCAAAAATCTTTGTTCTCTTCAACCTGTCGATCTTGACGTGGGGCTGCGCGCTTAAACTCGGCAAGCAGGCGCGCCAGGAAGTGGCGCCGCTTTATTCCGCGAGTTCGCCGGAATTTCGACAATCAGCCGGCTCGTTGCTCGGACCAAATTTTGTCGCCGGCAATAGCATCACCACGCTCGTGAACGGCGATCAGATTTTCCCTGCCATGCTCGGCGCCATTCGCTCGGCCAAACATTCGATCAACTTCGAGACCTACGTCTTCTGGGACGGGCAGATCGGACGCGAATTCACCGAAGCGCTGGCGGAACGCGCACGCGCCGGCGTTCACGTAAACGCCATTCTCGACGCCCAGGGCACGCGCAAAATGGGCATGGAAAATCCGGCGCGATTGCGCGAAGCGGGTGTCGAGGTCGTCAAGTATCATTCGATCTTTTGGCTGGATCCGCGCCGTTACAACAATCGCAGCCATCGTAAGTTGTTGATTGTCGATGGAAAAATCGGTTTCGTCGGTGGTGCCGGGATCGCGGATCAATGGACCGGCAACGCCGAGTCGCCGCAACATTGGCGCGACAATCATTACAAGGTTACCGGCCCGGTCGTCGCGCAACTGCAGGCCATCTTCATGGCCAACTGGCTGAAAACACGCGGCAATGTGCTGCACGGCGCAGATTATTTTCCGCCGCTCGAAAACACCGGACCGTACCTCGCTCAAGCGATCAGGAGCTCAGCGCGCAATACCAATCTTGATTTGATGTATCTCCTCGCGGTTGCTTCCGCGCAGAAAACGCTCCGCATCGAGAACGCTTATTTTCTACCCGATGAGTTGATTCGAAATGAATTGATCGCTGCCGCCAAACGTGGCGTGAAAGTCGAAATCATCGTGCCTGGAAAACTTATCGATCAAAATCAGCCGACGATGGTGCACGTGAAGCTCATCGGCGTCGACGACACGTTTGTGTCCGTCGGCTCAGGAAATTTCGATAACCGATCAATCCAGTTGAACGACGAAGCCAATCTCGACGTTTTAGATCGCAACTTCGCCGCCCAACAAACGCGATTGTTCGAGATGGACAAAAAGCAATCGCGCGAAATGACGCTGGATAAGACTGGCGGCCTCCATCCTCTCCAGCAGGCGGCGGGACTAGCTTCGCCGCAACTCTAAGCCGTATTTCTTCTCCACTTCTGCTCGTGATCGAGAAGCCATTTTTTGCGCCACAATCCGCCGCCATAACCGCAGAGTGTTCCGTCCGCGCGAATGACGCGATGACATGGGATGATGATGCACATCATGTTTTCGCCATTGGCGCGACCGACCGCGCGACGCATCTCAACATCGCCCAGTTGTTTTGCCATCCAGGAATAGGATCGCGTTTCACCCAGCGCAATCGAGCGCAAGATTTTCCATGCGCGAAGTTGAAACGGCGATCCCACCGGCGCGAGCGGGATATCGAACTCAAGATTCTTTCCCGAAAAATAATCGGCCAGTTGCGATCGAATCGCATCGAGATGTCGATGTTGGCCCGGCACAACGTTTGTGTGCAATCGCCGGCGCAAGATCGACAACTCGCGTTTCATCGCCCGCCGATCCACAAACTCAAGCAAGCGCAGACCTTCATCGTCCGCGATTGCGAGCATCGCTCCGAGTGGCGTCTCGATTCGTTCGGCAAACAAGCCGCCCTGTTGCTTCGCCATCGTCGGTGGTTCACCGAAAATCCGCGCGAAAGCGTCTCGAAAACCACTGGCCGATTCGAAGCCGCTGCCGTTCTGCGCTTCATCCACCGAACTACCACGCCGGACGTCGCGGAGCGCAAGTCCCATCCGCCGCGCACGGTGATAAGCTTGAAATGTCATCCCGTAGTGCCTTTTAAACTGCCGCCGCGCCGTTGATGGATCGATCGACAATGCCGCTAGTTCTTTGTCCGTGAGCCGTCCGCCGGGCGTGCGTTCGACTTCGGCGCGCAAACGCTCGATCAACTTCGGCGGCCGCTTGTCCGGGTCCATCGGATTGCATCGCAAACAGGGACGATAACCGCCGTGCAGCGCTTCACTCGGCGTCGCGAAAAAATCGACATTCTGCCGGGCCGGTTTTTTTGCCGTGCAGGTGGGCCGGCAAAAAATTCCGGTTGTGCGCACACCAACAAAGAAGATGCCTTCAAAGCTGGAATCGCGATTCACCAGCGCGCGATACATCGTGTCGGACGGAGGAAGAAGTTCGGGCGCTTTCATATGCGTTCGATCCGAAAAGTATAACAACCGCGGGTTACGCTGCGCGCGTCCACAAAGGCAATCTCGGGATTTTGCAGCAACTTTTCAATCACCGCTTCAGGTTGACTGCCGTTGACAACCTCAGCGTCGATCATGTCATGATCTGAACTGTAAGCGCGGAAGACGCGACCTTTGCGAAAGTTTGCCGGGAACTCCCGCGTGGCGGCATAACGTGCGCATGGCTCGGCGTGAACAAAGATCGGACCAATCTCCGAATAAGGACGGCCTGGTGGGATCGCCGCAAACGGAAAAAGAATTACGCGCTCGCCCGGTTGCGCCCAGCGCAAACAATGACGGCACGGATAGCCTTGCGGTGAATCGGCGATGATGATCGCGTGATCGGGCGCGCCGGACATGGCCGCACGTCGCGCCGCTTCTGCGACCTCAGTTCTCAGTGGAACAATACGATAGTTTGAAGTTTTCATAAACCCAAGCTAAACGCATCGTCCCTAATTGCGCATCGACGGAATTCAGGCAGCGAATTCCGCAACTGTAGCCGCGACGCTCTGCCGGCGCGCCTCGCTGGCATGGCCGTCGACATGGCTACAACAATCACCAGCGATGATAAGCGGGATGTCCTTCTTTCACCGCGACAAAAACGCCGCGACAAGTTGCGCACACTTTCCCGCCGGCGCTCAATGTTCCTTCGATTGTCGCGCGATCATCGTTAAGATCGACAACATGCGCTGAAAGTGAAACCGCGTTGTCCGTGGGCGTTGGACGCAGCAATTTGATCGTGTATTCCGCCGTGACGGTGCACGGCGGATGATCCGCGCCCGCACGTTTCATCAAATGATATGCGGCCGTCCAGTTGCAATTGCAATCGAGCAACGTGCCGATGATGCCGCCATTTAACACCCCGGGAAACGCTTCGTACTTCGGCTCTGGTTTCCATTCCGCCACCACCTCATCGCCGCGCGGAAAACTGCGAATGCGCAATCCTTTCGCGTTGGCCGGCCCGCACCCCCAGCACGAATTGGCAGGAGCGTAGCGCTCCTGCAACGATTTCGACTGCTCGGCCGTCACCGCTTTTTGCTGGCAGCGCCGTTTGCCGAAGCGCCGTGGTAGGGACGCGCCGGCGGCCCCGTATAAAGCGACCGCGGCCGGATCAGCCGATTATTGTCGTGCTGCTCGACCACGTGCGCACACCAGCCCGCCACGCGCGAAGCCGCAAAGATTGGCGTGTTTAACGCCGCCTGAAAACCAAGCATCGTCAGCACGGGCGCGGCGTAAAGATCGACATTGGCGCAGAGATGTTTTTCGCGCTCCATCGTTTCCTCGAGCTTTTCGCAAATCGGTATCCACTGTTCCTTGCCAGTCCGTTTGCCCAGATCACGCCCGATCTCGCGCATCACCGGCACGCGCGAATCGCCTTTTTTATAAACGCGGTGGCCGAAGCCCATAATCTTCGCCTTGGAGGCGAGCTTCTCCTTCAGCCAGCTTTCTGCGCGATCTGCCGTCTTGATTTCTCCAAGCATCTTCATCGATTCCTCGTTCG
>QHPX01000032.1:0-11451 GCA_003219195.1 Verrucomicrobiota bacterium | reverse complement strand
CGCGAAGGTGGACGCGTTGAATTCATGATCGGCGTACAAGATGAAAATCGTATCGAGCATCCGGATTCGCCACGTTTGCGGAACTTCGCCTCTTAATTTGTAGAAAAAATTTCCCGCCTGCGTCAGGTCCGGTTTTTCCGGCAACGGCTCCTCACCGTGCAAAATGCGCCAGCCATCCGTGATCAAAGTCGAGACGCGCGAGATCAGCCGAATGGACTTGCGCACATTCGCGGCATGCGAGTTATCGTTCAGTTCCGGATCGAACACGCCCAGCATCGAGACACCGGTGCGCAACATGTCCATCGGATGCGCCGATCGCGGCATCAATCGCAACATATTGACCACCTGCGCCGGCAATTCGCGTTCCGCCGCAATCTGCTGCCTAAATTGCGCCAGATTTTTGAGATTCGGCAATTCGCCATTCAAGAGCAAATAAGCGACCTCCTCAAAGCTCGCCTGCTCCGCCATCTCGTGGATGTCGTAGCCGCGATAGGTCAGTCCCGCGTTTGGATCGACCGAGCAGATTTCTGTCTCGCCCGCGATCACGCCGGCCAGGCCAGGACTGTAAGCCGGTGTGCGTTCGGTGCTCATTGAGGTGGTTCTCCTTACTCGCGAATTTTCAACCTTCAACTGCCGCCGATTCAATGAATCAACGATTCTTTGCTGGCCAACTCTGCGCCGCCGGATCGTAGTCCAGCAGCTCATAAAGTTCCTTGCGCGTTTGCATCTTGTCGATCCAATCCGATTGCGTGCCGCGCTTTTGCAGGTCGCGCAAAAATTCCTCGCTTGCTTTCATTGAAACGCGAAACGCGCTCATCGGATAGATGATCACTCGATAACCGTAGCCCGCCAGCTCGTTGAAACCCAGCAGCGGACTCTTGCCAAACTCAGTCATGTTCGCCAGCAGCGGCGCTTTGATCTCCTTCGCAAAATCGCGAAACTCCTCTGCGCTTTGCAATGCCTCGGGGAAAATTGCGTCGGCGCCAGCTTCGACATATTTTTGCGCGCGTCTGACCGCGCCTTTGAAATCCTCCAGCGCACGCGCGTCCGTCCGGGCGATGATCAGAAAATCGGGATCGCGACGTGCCGCGACTGCCGCTTTAATTTTCCCGGTCATCTCTTCAAGATCGACAATTGATTTTCCGGAGAGATGGCCGCATCGCTTCGGAAACTCCTGGTCTTCAATATGACAACCGGCCAGTCCGGCGCGCTCGAGTTCGTAGATTGTTCGCGCCACGTTTTCTGCTCCGCCAAAACCCGTGTCCGCATCGACAATCGCGGGAATTTTCACCGCATGCGCGATGTAACCGGCGAGCTGCAACACTTCCGTCAGCGTGAGCAATCCGATGTCCGGCACGCCCGCGGTCGCGTTCGCGAGTCCCGCGCCGCTGATGTAAACGACATCGAAACCGGCCTTCTCCACTTGCCGCGCCATAAGCGCATTCGGCACGCCGGGCATCATCAGCGCGTCTTTTGAAATCAATTCACGCAATCGCGCTGCTTTCGTTTTTTTTGTCATGGCGAGCGAAGTCGAGACATCTCTTATTATTTATTGGGGACTTCCAGCGCCCGTATCAATCCATCGACATTCTTCGCTTCATCAAGCTTCCAGACAAGATCGACAATCCTTCTCGCGCGCGTTTCGCCAAATGTCGGCACAGTGAGCCCGAAAAACTTCCCTTCCACCTCCGAATCCTTCAGCGGATTCTTCGCGTGCCCGAGAGGATAATCGACCCGTTTCGTCAATCGTCTTCCGTCCTCAAGATCGACATGGACGATGTTCGCAACCGCCCCGGGATACTTCGCGCTCAACTCTACATTGCGTTCTACCTTCACGTTCTCCAAAAATTTCCAAATTTCAAGATCGGCGAAACGCTCCGGTTCGAATTGTTTGCTCGTCACTTCACCATCAATCAACGCAATGGCGGTGATGTAAGGCAAACTGTGATCCGCCGTTTCGCGCGTTTCCGGCCGCCATTTCTCCGCTTCGCTTCCGATGATATCGACCGACGTATCGTGACTCTCGATCGTCATCCCGCGCACCTGCGTAAGGTTTGTCCTGCGCGTAGTCGAAGTATCGATGATCGACTTTCGCAAAAACAGCGCCGCTTCGATCGCGCTCTGGCTGTGATATTCCGCCGGCCAATATTTGATGCTCGTGTTTAAAATCATGGCCGCCGTGCCTTCGTTAACGTTTTTCGCGTCTCGGCGCTTCACAAACATTCCGCCGACGTTGCCTAACGAAACGCCGAGCTGTCTCTCAAAACCCATTTCGCCTTCGAAAATGGGCGCCGGACCAGTCATGCCCGCGCCCGCGAGCAACGCCGAGTAAAGGCCGTGACGCGCCGCGTTTGCGAACGCGACGCCCTTCCAATGCGACAGCTCTCCGACGCGCGCCTGACGCATCGCTGCGCACGCAACGCCCGCGATATTCACGGCGTGGCGCGTTTTTTCCGGATCAAGTTTCATCAAACGCGCGGAGGCGAGCGCAGTTGAAAACGCGCCGTAGGTCACGTGGTCCCATCCGCGTGCACGAATACTGGCCGCGTCGCATAATCGGCATTGCACTTCGTAAGCAATCGCGACCGCCGTGATCAGTTCGCGTCCGTCCGCGCCAATACTCTCCGCCATCGCCAGTGCCGCGGAAATATTGTCGCTCGGATGCGCCGGCTCCTTCGATAAATAAGTGTCGTTATAATCGAAGTAACGAATGCAACAACCGTTCGCGAATGCCGCCCAGTCGGGCGGCGCCTTGTGATTTGTGCCGATGATTGTCGATCCTGCTTTCGCTGAAAACTCAAATGCGACTTTGCGCGCAATCGCGCAGGGTTCTTCGTTCCAGGCACCCAACGCGCAGCCCAACGAATCGATCACGCGGCGCTTCACTTCGTGCACGACTTCGCGCGACAAATCCTCGAAGCGAAGCGAGCAAGCGTAATTGGCAAGTTGGTGCGCGAGCGTCGTGGTCACTTGAAATCCGACGCTGCAATCTGCCGATGAATTGGGCGTGGGCAAGCGCATGCCGTTGTAGGGCGGGCGCTTTGCCTGCCATCTTTCGGCAACCGATGCGGTTGCCCTATAATTGAAAACGCCCACACTTATCGGGTGAGTGAGTTTCAATTCGGTGGCGAATTTGTCTGGCATCCGGCTCCGGAACTAATCGCGCAATCCAATCTCCAGCGCTTTATCGACAAGCACCAGCTCGGTTCCTACGACGAGCTGATGCGTCGCTCGACTACCGACATCGCATGGTTTTGGGACACCGTCCTGCGCGATCTCGACATTCAGTTTTACAAACCGTACTCACAGATTGTCGCTCTTAACGAGGGCAAACCGTGGCCGCACTGGTGTGTCGGCGGCGAAATGAACATCGTGCACAACCTGCTCGATAAATATGCCGGCAGCAAAATCGACAATCGATTCGCCATCAAATCGGAAATCGAAGACGGCACCACCTGCACGCTCACTTACAAAGAATTGCGCGAAAAAGTGGATGCGATAGCCGCGGCCTTGCGCGGTCTTGGTCTTGGCAAAGGCGACGCCATCGGTGTGTTCATGCCGATGGTGCCGGAAATTGTCGTCACCATGCTCGCCATCATCAAGATCGGCGGAATTTTTCTGCCACTTTTTTCTGGCTTCGGTGCTTCCGCAATCGTTTCACGTTTAAAAGATGCCGACGCCAAAGCGCTGTTCACCGCGGATGGAACGTATCGGCGGGGGAAATTTTGCGCGATGAAACCGATCGCCGATGAAGCGGCCGCACAAATCCCCACGCTGAAGCATTTGATTGTGTTGGAGCAATCAGGTGAATGGGCGACTGAAGTTGTAGCTGCCGCAGTCCCTGGCGGCAGAACCGAATCGCCCCTGCCGCCAGGGACTGCGGCAGCTACAACGCAAGCGACGGAGCGCACCTCCGCGGAAGACCCGATGATGATCATCTATACATCGGGCACGACCGGAAAACCGAAAGGCGCGGTCCACACACATTGCGGCTTTCCGATCAAATCCGTGCAAGACATGTGGCACGGGCTCGATCTCCACGCCGACGAAACACTTTTCTGGATGACAGACATGGGCTGGATGATGGGCCCGTGGGAAGTTTTCGGCACCTTGCTGCTCGGCGCGACCATGATGCTTTACGACGGCGCGCCTGATTTTCCAGGACCGGATCGCGTTTGGAAATTGTGTGCGGATCACAGGGTCACTGCGCTTGGCATTTCGCCGACATTGATTCGCGCGTTGCGGCGTCACGGCGATGAAATCGTCCATCGACATGACCTCTCGTCGCTGCGCAAATTCGCCTCCACAGGCGAGCCGTGGAACCCCGACCCATGGATGTGGCTGTTTCAAAATGTCGGGCGCGGAAAACTTCCCATCATCAATTACTCCGGCGGCACCGAGATTTCCGGCGGCATTGTCATGGGTAATGTGCTCACGCCGATGAAACCGTGTGCGTTTTCCGGACCGCTTCCCGGGATGGCGGCGGACGTGGTTGATGAGAATGGCAAATCGGTCAGGAGTAAAGTCGGCGAGCTGGTTATTCGAGAACCGTGGATCGGAATGACACGCGGATTTTGGAGAGATCGACAACGTTACTTCGAGACTTACTGGTCGCGCTGGCCAGACACGTGGGTACACGGCGACTGGGCCGCGATCGATGATGATGGACTTTGGTACATTCTCGGGCGCAGCGACGACACGATCAAAGTTGCCGGAAAGCGAGTCGGCCCCGCGGAAGTGGAATCGATTCTCGTAGCGCATGCGCAGGTTAGCGAAGCGGCCGCAGTCGGCGTGCCCGATCCAATCAAAGGTGAAGCGCTTGTTTGTTTTTGTGTTCTGAAAAAGAGCGCGGACGAAGATATCGATCTTGCGAATGAATTGAAAAAGAAAGTCGCGACCGAACTCGGCAAGGCCCTCGCGCCGCGCGATGTCTTGTTCGTAGCCGACATTCCGAAAACGCGCAATGCGAAGGTCATGCGCCGTCTTGTCCGCGCCGCCTACATCGGCGAAAAACTCGGCGACACTTCCTCGCTGGAGAATCCTGGAGCGCTCGAAGAAATTTCGCGATTAAAAACAAGCTAACGCCGGTTTTGTTTCCGTACATAGATGCAGCCTTTGTCTACTCTCTAGAACAGTCCGGCACTTGCCAGTTGTATTCGCCAGATAGGGCCGCCCACATAGAGTGGGCCCTCTGCCTTGACGAAGGCCGGGGCCTCGCCGCCGAGGACCCATACGTGCGTGTCCGCCGGTTGCTTCCCCATCAGACGCGCCAGGAAGCCGGTGACACCTCCGATTTCCACTTTCACAAGATAGTGCATGGCTTTATGATGGAAGCTTCCAATCGTGAACTGTTCGTCCCCTTGCGGAAGGATCGCAAGCTTGACGAGCCGCGGCTTTGGCGTGGTCGCCACCATTGACACTGTCGTCCGCGGCGCACTCGGTTTTACGTCCTTCATCAGCGTGAAGAGCAAGCCGTTGGCGACGTCTGGCGGCAGCTCCATCCGCTGGGCAATGACTTTCTCTTTGCCCTTGTCCTCGGTGTAACGGACCTTAACTTGACCTGTAGAAGCGTTGATCGAAGTGTCCACCGGTTGCTTGAACGACGGACCTCTCAGACTGAGGTGGTCGCTCAAGAGTCGGAATGTGCCGCGTTGAGAGAATACGGTCGTGTCCTCATAGATCGAACCATCTTTGAAACGAAATATCAGATGGTTGGTTACGCGATCGCCCTGTGCGTCCTGCGTCATCTGACCATCGGCGAGGGCCTTGCCTTCAAGGGTCCGCACCACAAGAAAGCCATGGATCAGGCCTTCCGTGTGGCGCACAGGGATCGTATCTGCGAATAGCGCGTTTGGCTGCAGCATGGCGGCACAGGCCAGCAGAATCGCGATCAGTCTGGACCGGGCACCTGAGCGTTGTAGTTCTGTGCGGAGACCCATGAGCGCGGCGCGGCATGCTTGCCCCACGGCTTCCGTACACGCATCGATAGCCTCAATGAATTGATCCACAAATTTGCAGTACATAACTGCTAATCCTTGCAAGCCATGAACAGCGGAGTCATGGATGAACCCAGGGTATCCAAGATGGCTGACGTCGGAACCTCCTTTTACACCATAGGGCGAAATCGCCCCACGACTTCCTGCAAGCGACCGGCGATTTGGCCTAACGAGCAAACTTCAACCGCCTCGAGCAACGTCGAGAAACAATTTTCACCGCGCTCCACCACGTCCGCCAGTTTATCAAGCGCGCGTTTCGCTTTCTCGGCATTCTTCTTTTTGAACTTCGCGAGCCGATCGACTTGCAGCTTCTGTTTCGCGCGCGGCGTGCGCGTCAGTTTTACTTCCGGAATGTCGTCACTGCCGTTGCGATAACGATTCAGCCCGATGATCGGGCGCGTGCCGTCGTAAATCTGCTGTTCGTAGCGATGTGCGGCACTTTGAATTTGGCTGCGCTGAAAACGATCTTCCACCGCCGCAAGCACGCCGCCGAGCCGCTCGATTTCTCGAAACTCCTCGAGAATCGCTTTCTCCACCGCGCGCTCAACCGCTTTCATGCCGGGCGAGCCGCTCAGCAAATTCATGGTGTGCTTAAAAATGCCGGACTCCTCCAGCAATATCGCCTGGCCGTGCGCAGCCAGCCGGATCCATTCCTCGCTCGGTGTCGTAAATGGCTCGTCGGCGCTATTTGAATGACACGAGTTCGTCGCGTTCATGTAAGCCAGCATCAACTCCGCCGCCGTGCGGGTGAGATTATTTTTGAACTCAGCGGCGATAAGCGAGCGCCCGCTGGTCTGCGTATGCAATTTGAACAGTTGCGCGCGCGCGCCAGCGCCGAATACGTCGCGCATTCCGATCGCCCAGATGCGTCGCGAAACGCGCGCCAGCGCGATGTATTCGATGTCCAGCCCGCAATCGAGAAAGAACGACAGCCGTGGTCCGAATTGATCGACCGGAATTCCGCGCGCGGCGAACATCTCCGCGTAGGCAAAACCGTTCGATAACGTGTATGCCGCTTGCTGTACCGGGGTCGAGCCAGCTTCGCCAATGTGATAGCCGCTGATCGAAATCGGATACCAGCGCGGCATTTCGCGCGTGGTAAATTCCACCATGTCAGTGAGAAAACGCAACGATGCTTCCGTCGGAAAGATCGTTTCGTTCTGCGCCTGAACTTCTTTAAAAATGTCGGCCTGAATTGTGCCGCGCAATTTCGGCACAACCTTCGGACCAAACCGGCGCTTCGCCGCCGCGATGTACATCGCCATGATGATCGGCGCCGGGCCGCTAATCGTCATCGACGCGGAAAAATCCGGCGAGCCGAGATCGAATCCATCGTAAAGCCGCACCATGTCTTCAACCGTGTCGATCGCCACGCCGCCCTCGCCGATTTTGCCGAAAACACCGTCCGCGTCACTGTCGATGCCGTAGAGTGTCGGCCCGTCGAATGCAGTGCTGAGCCGATGCGTGCGCTGATGTGCCGTGAGATAATGAAAACGCTCGTTCGTATCTTCCGCCAGCATTAGCCCGGAGAACAATCGCGTCGGCTCCTCCGCTTTCGGTTGGTTGTCGATCTTCTTCTTGTCGATCTTGCGCTTCTTCGACTCGGCATTCCCGCCTTCGCCATTCTTTCCAAAACTGCCGGCTTCGATCTCGCGAATCGGTTCGAGATACATTTCGCGATAAACTCCATTGAGAAATGGAAACTCGCCCGGCAACCCGTCCCCAAAAAGATAACGCGCAATTTCGCCCGGCTCATCGATTTCGGGCAAGGCCAGGCGCGGCAACGGCAAGCCGGTCGGCGTATGCGTGACCAGCGTTTTCGATTTGGTTTCGTGCCAACGATCAATCACCTCGCGCCCGAATCCTTCATCGGCGCGCGCGCGCTTCACTTCATCGAGAACGAATTGATTATACTTCTCAACCGCTTCGACGACTTGTCCGAGTTTGTTCATAAGCCCGCTCCTTTCCTGTAGCGGCGATCTATGAGCGCCGTATTTTTTTGTTTCGACGGTCATAGACCGCCGCTACAGATTTTCCAGAAATTAAATCGAACAACCGATCCACGCCAGGGTCGCGATGGCGTTTTGCGACCGTGTCGATGAGCCGCTGCGCCCGCCGGTTTTGCTCGAGACGCTGCTCGATCTCGGTATGCGCGGTGCGCGCGCGCTGCAAGTCGCTCTTGTTCACCACCACAATGTCGGCGAGATCGAGCATCACGATCTTTTGCAACTGCAACCGGCTGCCGTAATCGGGGTTCATCACCAGCACCGTAAGATCGACAATTCCATTTTTTTGAAACGGCATTGCTTCCTGTCCCGTGCCGACCGTTTCGATGATCACATAATCGAAATCCGATTGCGCGAGGAGAGCGAGACAATCGTGCGTCGCGGGCGAAAGTCCGCCGGCTTGACCACGCGTCGCCATGCTGCGCATGAAAACACGGTCGTCCTGCGAATTGATCATGGTGGCGCGATCGCCCAAGAGCGCGCCCTCACCGATCACGCTTGGATCATGCGACAAAATCGCGATGCGTCCTTTGCCCTCGCTCGATAAGTAGCGCAACACCAGCTCATCAATCAGCGTGGTCTTGCCTGCTCCACCCGGCCCGGTGAGACCAATCACCCTGGGATCGCGGATTGCGGATTGCGGATTGCGGATCTTTCCTTTCGACGTTGGACGTTGGGCGTTCGACGTTGAGCGTTTCCTGCTGGCGTAAGAATCTTCAACCTCCGTGAGTTCCCGCGCGAGCGCGATATCGCGCAATTTTGACGGTGAGCGTTTCTTGCGCGGCCTGCCGTAGTGCTCGCGCACATAGCCGGCCATTTCGCTGAGGGCAGTGCCGGCGAAAAAAATCTGGTCTACACCTTTGCGCCGCATTGCGGTCACATCGTCATGGGTGATTGTGCCGCCGCCGCCGCCAAAAACTTTGATATCGTCGGCGCCGTGTTTGCGCAAAAGATCGACAACTTCCGCAAAAAATTCGACGTGCCCGCCGTTGTAGCTCGAAATCCCGATCGCGCCCACATCCTCCTGGATCGCCGCGCGTACGATGTCCCCAACCGACCGATGATAACCGAGATAAATGACTTCGATCCCATGCCGGATGAATTCGAGATTGATTGTGTTGATCGCGCTGTCGTGTCCGTCGCAAATCGGAACAGCGGTAAGGATACGAATCGGTGAAGGCATTGAGAGCGGAAAACTTACTGTTTCGACAGAATGAACACAATGCTCAGAATTGCTTTGCAAATGATTCAGTTAATTTTGTGTATTGTGTCAAAAAATGTCTGACTTCGATTTCACCGGGAAAGTCGTGCTCGTCACCGGCAGCTCGCGCGGCATCGGCGAGAATCTGATTACGGCGTTCGGCAAACGCGGCGCGGCGTGCGTTGTCAATTACGTCACTGACCCGCAGGGGCAGAACAAAGCCGGTGCGGAAAATGTCGCGAAAGAGTTGAAGGACCCTCTCCTCATCGAGTGCGACGTGACGCAGCCAGAGCAGGCCGAGTCGATGATGAAACAAATACAAGATCGACATGGCGGGCTCGACATTCTGGTGAATAATTCCGGAGTCATCCGCGACCGCACGATCAAGAAAATGTCGATGGAAGAATTCGAGAGCGTAGTGCGCGTGAATCTGATCGGCACATTTGTCGTTACGCAAAAAGCCGGCACGATTCTTCGCAACGGCGGACGCATCGTGAACTTGTCCTCGGTCAGTGGGCAGATGGGCTTGTTCGGACAGGCCAATTATTCGTCGAGCAAAGCCGCCATCATCGCGCTAACAAAAGTCTCGGCGAGAGAGTTTGCGCGTCAGAACATCACCGTGAATGCGATCGCGCCCGGCTTCATCGATGTGGGCATGAGCAAAGGCATGCCGGAGGAAGTGGCGCAAAATTTCATCAAGCAAATTCCGCTCGGCCGCCTCGGGAACGTGAATGAAATTGTCGATGCAACGCTATTTCTTGCATCGCCAATGGCATCCTACATCACGGGGCAGGTTCTCAACGTGAACGGCGGATTTTACATGGGATGAGTTCCCGCGCCTTTTCTCTCGCTATCCACAGCACAAAATGATCTTTGAGAAATATCCCGATCGGTAGCTGCGAGTTGCCGATCTCTGGCTGCGTTAGCCCCATCTTTGCACCAATAGCCACACCAGGGCCGAAAGCACCCCGGCGAAAGTGGATAGGACCAGGGCCGCGCGCTTCGACTGCCGTATTTTAAAATCAGGTTTCGGAATATCGTCGTGAATATGACTGCCCTCGTAAAGTTTCATGAGGAAAAACGCCACCACGAAGCCAACGACGGCCCATTTGAAGCACCCGACGATCGTTTCAAACATCCCGACAACATTCTAGCGCGGGAACCGCGCACTTCAAAACCTCAAACTGTTCTCCGACCTCCGGCCTCTGACCACTGACTTCTGACGGCTGAATTTCCTTTCTAATTTCTACTTTCTATCTTCTACTTTTCTTCGCTATGGCAACACGAACCGGTTCGGCTATTTGGGAAGGCAACTTAAAGGGCGGCAAAGGAAAAATGAAACTCGGGAGCGGCGCATTCGAAGGGCCCTACTCCTTCGCCTCGCGATTCGAAAACGCGAGCGGCACAAATCCGGAGGAACTCATCGGAGCAGCGGAGGCGGGCTGCTTCTCGATGGCACTTTCGCTTAACCTCGAAAAAGCCGGTCATCCGCCCAAGAAGATCAGCACTACCGCGGAAGTGAAGCTCGAGCCATCCGGCGGCGGTTTTAAAATCACATCGATTAACCTGACGACTGAAGCCGACGTGCCCGGAATCGATCAGGCCAAGTTCAACGAACAAGCCGAACTGACCAAGAAAACGTGTCCAATCTCGGTCGCATTATCCGGAACGCAGATCAATCTCAACGCGAAACTCGTTTCACGTTGAATTCGAAATTCCGGATCTGACCCCTGGCCTCCGACTTCTTATCTCTGAATCCTGAACCCTGCTCTTCGACTTCAGTTTTCAGCCCGACAACCCATGGCGTGTTTTTGGGCAGGGTCCCACCGCACCGGCCGGATTCTCCGGAATTCCGGCCGGCTATTCTGGCTGCAACGAAATCTTGCTTAGGGCTTGCTCTTGCCGCTCGATGGCTTAAGCGATTGCTGGTAACAGGCGACGTCGTATTGCGACACGACGTGCGTATTGCCAGACGAGGTGCCACCCTGGCTGGTAGGATTCGCGTAGACGGTGCCTGCTTTCCCGTTCTCGTTGAATGCCGAGCCAGGCGCCGACGCAGCATTCCCCGGGTGCGCTAAACCCTCGCAATCCTTGCTTGGCTGCCCGGTGGCTCCCCCACGTGCGGGTTCCGGCGAACGCTATGCCGCCTACCGCACACGACAGCCACACCACTGCTGCTAATCTGCTGCTAATCTCATCAATCTTCGCATCTTTTTCTTCCTCCTTACCCTTTTATATAGCCTCTCTA
>QHPX01000031.1 GCA_003219195.1 Verrucomicrobiota bacterium | reverse complement strand
GACAAGAAAAAGGCTAAATGGGGATGACCGGAAGCTGTTAACTGACGCCAGAGAAACGAGTTAGTGGATTTGAAGTCCTCTGTTAACAGCCGAATGCTCTACCGTTGAGCTACCGGGGAACGGCCCATTGTAGGAACTTCATTATAAAGGACTAGGCGGCTTTTGCGCCAACCCCCCTTCCCTTCGATTTGGTTCCATCTGGTTCCAACAGGGCAACTTTGTTGCCGTCGCCATCATTATTTTGACCCCGAAGAGGTCCGACTACGGGCTGTAGTTTCGCCATCTCCGAAGCGTTATTGGCTTGCCATCTCGCCATGTAGTGCTTAATCATGGCGTCGGAACCGTGACCAACCCATTCGCGTGAAAATGAACTGGCTTACACAAACTCCATCACCAGCGCAGCCACAGCGCTATGAGCAAGGCAACTGTGTTGCACCCAACAACCCGCCAACGACCGCGATCCGTGAAAAGCAAGCGGCAAGAGCGATGAGACAGATTAACGAAGATATGGAACATACAAGGCAGATGCTTGGGGCCGTTCCGTCCGAGTATCATTTTTTAACGTCTGGGCCGCGCACCTGATGTTTTACTAGCTTCGCGCAGATCGCATCAAAGCCCCGTTCAATTTGAGCGGGGCTTTTTTGTTGTCCGCATCTTCTGCGCCAGTTGCATAATCAGTTTCCGGTCTTGCTCGTTGGCTTTGCCTAATACTCGCCGGAGCTTGCTCAGGTAGCGCGCTTCTTTTCCGAAGCTGCCCCAGGCAATTTCATCCGACTTGCGCTTCGGAAGGTTCGGCAGCTTTGGCGGTTCATCGCCGTCATAGAACAACTGGTACATCGGAACTTCCAGAGCGCGAGCCATTTTTTCCAGCGTCTCGATGGCAGGAACCGTGTGGCCGTTTTCGACGCGGGAGACATAGCACCGGAACAGGCCGGTGCGCTCTTCCATATCACCTTGGGAGAGTTTCTTTTCCTCGCGCATTTGGCGGAGGCGGTCACCAATAATCATGGCGGGATTATTCCATTCGCCAAACCAGAAGGCAAGCGATCATACTTGTCGCTTCTCGCCGTTCATTACTCTCACGATCCCCATTCCTACTTCAAGCGGCGAAGCGCAAAACCGCGCGAACATTGTCCACGAATTCCGCAGCCGCGTTCACATCGAGCGCACATTTCGGGCACTCGAAAAAATGCTCTTCAAATTCATCGCGCAGGGAGGGCGGAAGTTCGCCCAGCACGTACTTTACCGCAGCCTGTAGCTGTAGAGCTTCGTAGTGGTCCATTCAACCGGCCCCCTGAAATTCTTGGCACTCGCTGCCCGACCATGCTAGTCACTTGAATGCTCGCCCCATTTAACCGTGCGATCCGGGAATTCTACGCCCACGCAAAAGCGATCCCCCGCAGTTGGCAAACAATAAATCACTCTTCCGACTTGCCGAAATTCTCCCGTTAAAGGCGTAATAAGCGACTCTTCGCCAGACTGCCAGAACCGCTGGCTGATTACGCGCGCACCGTGGGGACTGACATTTTCCGTAAGTGTTCGCTCCCGAGAGCGGGGTTCCTCCAGGCTTGCGAGGTAGACGGGAACTGAAGTAGGAAGGCGTTTCTCAACCCTGCCATCGAAATGGGCACCGTTCATCGCTGGCTCCCTCGCGGGGAAGAGGGTCCCCACAGCGCGTCCTTTAAGCTGTCAAATAGCTTCCCATAATCCATTGAGCCGTCAATCGGCAAAAGACTGTAATCGCTGCTGGGGAAATTCCCTGTACCTCGATAATCGAAACGGTGTGCCAAGAGAAGCCGCGAGCGGGAAAGAACATCGAATGGAGAAGTCTCTTGCTCAACCAATGCCCGAGCGAGATGCTGAACGAGAACAGGGTTGCACAGGGAGAACCGACAAAATGACAGGAATCGTGAAGAAAATTGACGCGCAGGGGTTTGGAATTATTGATGGCGCGGACGGTTCCAAGGTTCCCTTCATTCCGTCCGACGTTAAGAACCGTCACGTTCTCGAACCGGGACAAAAAGTAATTTTCTCTGTCCGTAGAGTTAAGGACCAGGCATTCGCCGAGAACGTCATAGTGATGGCAGAACGACACAACTGGTAGCGGTGCGACAATATGGAGTTTGGATGCGTCTGCCCTTTTCCATCTTCAGGTTGCGAACTGATAGAACCCTCCATTTCATGGAGGAAACGCAAAGCCTCGTCGATGCAAAAGCGCGTGTACAAAAACTGGCTGAATTATCGCCCGGCGAGTACATCATTTCCAACCGGGCAACGGGAGAGCGAGTCTCCATTACCGCAGGCCGCAAACCGGACTAATTCCGGCTTGGTCTTCCCACCGGAGAGCTTTAGATCGATCTGTTCAATCCAGAATCTCTAGTGTGAATCGCTTGTGCAGTTTCATTCCGGCTGCGCCCAAGAGCGTGCGGATCGCTTGCGCTGTGCGTCCCTGCCGCCCGATCACTTTGCCCAAATCTTCCGGGTGAGTTTTCAATTCTAGGACGGTGACTTGAGAACCTTCTACCTCACTGACTTGTACTCCCTCGGGATGGTCCACGAGTGCTCTAGCAATCTCCGCTACGAGGTCTTTTATAGCGAGTTCCTTGCGTGACAAATTGCTTGTAGAAGCCATTGATTCAGGCACATTTTCTACATCGGGCGAATTGAACGCCGTCGCCAAAACATCGGCCTAGCTTCCCACGACACACTGAGCCGTCAATCGGCAAAAGACCTGTAATCGCTGTACAGGTAATTCCGTGTAGCTCAATAACGCGGCTCCTGCCAAAATGTCGGAACGGATGGAAGTCAGTGCCCCGATTGCGGGAGACCTGACTCCAAATTCAGAGGGCCGGAAATGATTGACAGTTGGACGAAGAAATCCGCCAACGGCAAAACCGTGACCTTCAAGATTGAGGGAGATAGGAAGTCCGGTTTCGTATACTCGGCAGGGATGGACGGGCGCGACATTAAGGAAATCACTGGCTCGCTAAAGGTGCTTACGCGCGAAGATGTGGAGATTATGTTCGCTAGTTACGTCGCTGGAAGTTAGCCCACGCTGATCCCCGGCCCAGGTCGCAGAGCGGGACTAATTCCTGGGGCGCTCAGACTCGCTTCTTTTCAATCCGCAATTTCAGAGCTTCAAGCTCCTGCTTGGTCATGCCTTGCAGAGCCATCGCTGTGGCAAGGTGCAAGGCGGGAACGTGTTTCATTTTGTTGTCGAGTTCTGCCTTGCGACGGAGTTTCTCTACTTCCGGGTCAGCGCCCACTTTCAAGAACACTTCATACGCATGGGAAATGGACAGGTTTTTTTCAATCAGGCCGTGCTTAACCAGAATGCGGTGATACGAAGGTACTGCCGATGCGGACGGATGAGTCTGCGGAGCGCGCCTGGTTTGTCTTGGGTGCTTCATTGCACTATGCTGACGGGCGGCTGGTCAAACTGCAAGTCCATCCATAACCCGGCGAAGGTATTTCTTCCTGGCGGAGCTGTCGCGGTCCTTCGATAGCCATTGGAGGAGCTTGTCCGATTCCACGATGTAGGTCTTGGACTCCGCGAGAACTTCAACGACGAACTCGCGCGCCTTCCACGACGCCTCAAACAAATCCCACCCGCTCGCGAACATGAAGGCGGCCCATCCACGGCAGACCGCCTCGTACACGGACTCCGCGCGAACTTCGGCGCTGTGTTCGACGCCAAGGGCATCACGAAAACAGACGCGGCAATCTACCATTTGGGATGGTAGAGGAGGAGGGAGCTACTATCCGCCGCGAGATTCTACGCCTGTCGTGCCAGTGGTACACTCTGCGAATGGCAATCTGAATGCCTCGAAACTGACACTTTCCACGGACCCGTATGACGGCCAAGCCTGAAACAATCGACCGCCTTCTCCTGAGTCGGTCCCTGATCGCTCCCATACGTTTTAGACCAGCGAATGATCGTTTTGCAGTTGCGGCACACGTATTGGCAGCGCACGACGCCGCTGAACTAGCGATTGCCGCAATCTGCACGGAAAGCTCAGTCCCGAACATTTCGGACACTCGGACTATGGCATTGTCCGATTACCTGGGCGCGCTCAAACAGCATCGGCATCCTGGCAAAGATGTGAGGGGACGAGACTACGTTGCCAAGCTCAACCGCGTGAGGGTGGACCTGAAACATCATGGCATAACACCAGATAAGGAGCAGTGGGGCAGCGTGGCGGAAATCGTCTTCGAGCATATTTCGTCGTGGTGCGAGGATTATTTGAGTCTTGATTACGCAGGGCTGGACACTGTTGATTTGATTCACTCAGAGGCCATACGCGAAATCGTACTGCTTGCTCACAAGNTCCAGCCGGGGTGCATGTAGTAGTTGGTCAGGCCGATGCCGAAACGGCGTTGACGGTTTCAGCATACGGTGTCGATCCAGGCAGATTTCTCGCATTGCAGCGCCTTCTCCCGTTCCACGGTTGCGGCGCTTTGTCCGTTTTTGGAATCGCCTGAGCTATCGGCGCTGGGCGAACCTAGAGGACTCAATCCGCAAAGGAAAAGGCGTGGCCGGCGAATTCAATTTTACGGATGCGGAGCAGAAGATCTTTTCTGAAGGTGTCGAGGCCTTCTCTGCAGCTCACGCCATGGCTTTGGCGGCTACTTACGACTTTAGCAGGCATCGCCACCTGTTGGATCTCGGTGGAGGGACCGGGTCATTTCTGCTGCCATTAATGCAGCGCTATCCGAATTGCAATGCACGTTATTGGAGTTGCCTGGCACCGCTGCAATCGCGCGCCAAAGGTTGGCCGGAGACCCGATAGGCCGCCAGATCAAGGTTACTCAGGGCGACTTTCTAAAAGATGTTTTACCAAAGGAGTATGATATAGTGTTGTTAGCTCATGTCGTACACGTACTTGTACCAGAACAAAACCTGCAACTACTGCGTCAAGCACGGCGGGCGGTCACGCTAGGCGCCCGCCTGCTGATGGTCGACTTCTGGATGGATCCCAGGCATACGCAGCCGCTAATGGGCGCCTTGATGGCCGGCGAGTTTTTGGTTGTTGGTGGAAACGGAGATGTTTACAGCGTGGAAGAGGCACGCAAATGGCTGGAACAGTCAGGTTGGCGCTACGTAGAACATAAGCCGCTAAGCGGCCCGGTCACGCTTCTGGTGGCAGAAGCTATTGATTCTGGTGTTTCGACTCCCTCTGCGTCACAGGCTTCAGGGGAGTGAAGTGCTTTGAGCCTAACGCAATTACAGCGGGAAAAATCGCAAAAGCACCGTAATCTGGTTCCAACTTGGTTCCGCACCGAATGCTCTTTTCTTATGAAAAAATGCAGCTGAGCGCGGCGTCAGTGAATGTACAGCTCAATTGAGTCGAGACAACCGGGAAATGAGAAGACCGGTGCACCTGCTGCTCGGTTTGATCCACGCTAAATCAACTCTCAGGCAAGCGCGGAACGCAAGACTTGTTCGTCGGGGCCGCGACCCGCACAGCAGCCGGCGAGTTTGCCGTCAATCACAACGGCTGGCACGCTGCGAACTCCGTGCTGCTTCGCCTTGGAAGCAACTTCGGCCTTCTGCATGTCATGGATGACTACCTCGTGCGAACTACCCGCCAGCCGCTTGACCAGCTCGATCGTCTCCTTGCAAGTCGAGCAGCCAGCACTGAAGATTTCGATCTTCTTTCTCGTTGCCATGTCTTCTCCTCCTCAAACGCTCTTAAACTTTCTTGGCTCCTAGAACTGGTGGTTGCGCTAATCGTTCGCCGCGCGGCCAGGCATTCCACACGGAGGCCACAACCAGCATTGCGACCCCGCCGTAGATCGTAGCGTTGGACTCCCAGACAAATTTACCGAGCAAAACACTCATTGCCGCAATCAATCCAATTAGAAACGGACCCAATCCACGGCGACGTTTAGCCCTGAATGCGAGAGCCACCAGCGCAAGGGTTAGGAATACGATCGTGAGCGGCAATAGGTAGGCAGCTGATATGAGAAAACCAAGGCCGAGTGAACTCAGCAAGCCTGCATACGCAGGCCAGCAAACGGGGCACGCGAGCTTGGGTAGTGCCGAAAGGCCTATGCCGGGAAGCGAGAGTAGTCCTTGTTTCCAGACCCGGCTCATCTGTCCTCCGCGTCAAGGTTCTCAAGGATCGGACAGTCTCGAACGGGACCGCAACCTGAGCAGGTCTGCGTCAGTTCACGCAATGCCTTTTTCATGGACTGAAGGCTCCTAATTTTTGCCTCAATATCCGTAATCTTCGCTTGCGCTCGTGTTCGCACGTCCGCACTCTTTGCAGTAGGTGCGACACGAAGCGAAAGCAACTCTCGAATCTCGCCAAGTGAGAATCCCAGTTCTTGCGCGCGTCGAATGAACCGAAGGCGGCGCTTGGCTTCCATGGGAAAAAGACGATAGCCTGACCCGCTGCGAGGAGGCTTTGGGAGGAGTCCCCGCCGTTCGTAGTAGCGGACGGTTTCAAGGTTGACTCCCACCGCTCTGGCGAGTCGGCCAATCGTGAGCGCTTCCATCTTCATCATGACTTCAGTCTAAACCCCGTACCATAGTCCGGGGTCAAGAACTATTTTGCAGCGCCCGGACCGAGCAGCTCAGTTCGGTAACCTCCTGTGACATCAAGCGATACAACATCGTTGGCCGTAGTGTTTCACTAATTCGGCCGATTCGCTTCAGGGAAGGAACTGCAGCAGACTTCGCCTTTGACTCCAGCTAGGCCTTCTTTCCCAACAATGGGAACCATGATTAGTGCAGCGACAGGGTCGGCCCACCACCATCCTGCGACCGCATTCAGGACAAGTCCTACCAACAAGATTAAGGAGAGGTAGACACAGAAATCAGTCTGCTTCGCATCAGCGTTCATCGCCGCGCTGCCGAGTTCGCGGCCCACACGCTTCTTGGCTCGCGAAAGCACGGGCATAACGACTAGGGAAACGCATGCCAGTACGATTCCGGGAACGCTGTGCTCAGGAGCTTGTCGTCGAATTAGATCCGACAGAGCTTCGTACGCGATGTAGATAGCAAGGCCGATGAAACAGATTCCCACGATTCTAAGACTGAGTCGTTCGTTCCGTTCCCGGTTTTGTAGGTCGGCATCGACGGACATTCTCCAAAGCAAAGTTGCTCCGGACGTGACCTCGATAAAACTGTCCAATCCGAAACCTATGAGCGAGATGCTGCCGGCGACCAGTCCGGCTATGACACCGACCATGCCTTCGAGACTATTCCAAGCGATGGTGAAATATTCCAGCCGCTTTCCGCGTTGGGCAACAATTCCTCGGCGAGTGGGAACGAATTCGCTCATCATCCCAGTATAGCGGGCAGTCGCAGGACTGCAGAGCGCGACTGGCTTTACTTGGCAGCGACCACGGACTGTACAGTCACCGTGCCGTCGTTCGTGGTTCCCTTGACGGTGACCTTCTGCCCGGCCAGCTTGGCGAGCTCCGCTTCATGCCCTTCCAGAGTGTAGAGTTTTTTGTCCACGGCCAGTGCGTACTTCATGCCATCCTTCACGCACATCCGAGTACATTCAGCCGGAGTCTTGTCCTTGGCCATGTGCGAGGTACCGCACATGGAGTCTGTGAGCGTCCCCGTGAGCGACTGTTGCTGCGCGACGGCAACGGTACTTCCGAGCGCAAAGAGTAGAGCTGCGACCAGTTTCGTTCTGTTCTTCATTTCCTTGCTCCTTGTGGTTTAACTTCTTCATCGCACAGCCCGGCATGCTACAGAACCTTGAAGCTGCCGAGCTGTCAATCCTTTGTCGCCTCCTCGGCCTGGAGGCGGAGCGTTCCGCGGCGCAAGGCGCGCTCTTTCATCAACGCGAAGAACACCGGTACGAGAATGAGCACATGAATGGTGGAGGTGATCATGCCGCCGACAATCGGCGCTGCAATCGGCTTCATCACGTCCGAACCGATGCCGCTTTCCCACAGAATAGGAATAAGACTGGCCAGCACGACGCTCACGGTCATGAGTTTTGGTCTGAGGCGCTGCACGGCACCCTCGATGACGGCTTCCTCGATGTCTTCATGCCGGAGCGGTTGTCCCCCTGCGAGTCGGCGGTTTAGAGCTTCGTGGAGATACACGACCATGACCACACCCGTCTCGACAGCAATGCCAAACAGCGCAATGTAACCGACCCAGACTGCAACGCTGAAGTTGTAACCGAGGAATTCCTGCAGGATTAAGCCGCCGGTAAGCGCATAGAGTGTCGGAAAAATGAGCACCGCCGACTCCGCGACGGAATGGAACACCATATAAAGGAGGACGAAGATGACGAAGAATACGACCGGCAAAATCACTTGCAGCCGTTCTTTGGCTCGCAATTCGAACTCGTATTCCCCCGCCCATTTGTAGGTGTAACCCGCTGGTAGATGAAGCTTTTGCACCAGCATGTTGTTGGCGGACTTCACGAAATCGCCATAGTTCCTCGAATTGAGGTCAATGTAGACGTAGCCGGTAAGAGCTCCATCTTCGTCACGGATCATCGAGGGCCCGCGCGAAAACGAGATTCGAGCCACTTCCTCTATTGGGATTTGTGCGCCGGACGGTGTAGCGATAAGGACTCTTCGGAGGTCGTCCACGTTGTCACGAAAGTCGCGGTTGTAGCGGACGTTGACGGGATAACGCTCGCGGCCTTCGATGTTTTCGGTGACCATTTCCCCGCCGATTCCTGAGCTGACCGCCTGCTGCACATCGGCGACAGTCAGGCCGTAGCGTGACGCTTCCTCACGGTTTACTTCGACGTCGACATAGAAGCCTTGCGAGACGCGTTCTGAAAAAATGGATCGAACCTCGGGAAGACCTGTCAGAACTTGTTGTATCTGCGTACCGGTCTGCTGGATGCCTTCGAGCGTTGGTCCCTGTATCTTCATGCCGAGAGGCGTTTTGATTCCGGTGAGCTCCATGTCGAGCCGGTTTTCGACAGGCATGGTCCAGGTGTTGGAGAGGCCGGGAAACTGAAGCTTGGCGTCCATTTCCTGAATAAGCTTTTCGTAGGTCATCCCCGCACGCCACTGCTCACGCGGCTTGAGCATGATCGTGGTGTCGTACATATCGAGTGGGGCGTTGTCGGTAGCGCTGTCCGACCTTCCGATGGTTCCAAACACAGTTTCCACTTCCGGGAAGGTACGAATGATGCGGTCCTGTTCCTGAAGTAATTGCGTTGCCTGCCGAATGGAGATTCCAGGCAGGGCCGTGGGCATGTACAACGCCGAGCCTTCGAACAGCGGGGGCATGAATTGGCTGCCGATCTTGAGCGCGAGCGGAAGCGTGACGACCAGAAAAATCAGATTGATCAGCAAAGTGGTCTTGCGAAACCTGAGGCAAAGGCGCAGTACCGGCAAGTAGAGCGCCTGCGTGATCCGAGAAATCGGGTTCTGTGATTCCGGTCGTAGTCTCCCGCGAATAAAAAGAACCATGAGCACAGGGACAAGTGTGATCGCCAGCAGGGACGAGAATCCCACGGCTAGCGTCTTGGTCCAGGCCAATGGCCGGAACATTCTTCCTTCCTGTGCTTCAAGCAAGAAAACCGGAAGAAACGACACGACGATGATGAGCAAGGAGAAGAAGATGGCGGGGCCGACCTGTTTAGCGGAGTCTAATAGAATCCTCCGCCGCTCCGGTCCAGAAATTGGCGCCAATGCATTAACTTGGTGCTCCGAAAGTTGCCGGTAGCCGTTCTCGACCATCACGATGGCCGCATCGACGAGGACGCCAATGGCGAGCGCGAGGCCGCCGAGCGACATGATGTTCGAGCTGACGTGCAGGTAGTACATCGGGATGAAGGATGCAACCACGGCAATCGGCAAAGTGAGGATGGGAATGAGCGCGGAGCGGAAATGAAAAAGGAAGATGATGATGACGAGGCTGACGATGATCGCTTCTTCCAGCAAGTCGCGCTGAAGTGTTTCAATCGAAGCGTGAATCAGCCCGGAACGGTCATAACCGGCAACGACTTCGACGCCGGGAGGTAAAGATGGCTTGATTTCGGCCAGCTTTTTCTTCACGCCGTTGATGACGTTCAAAGCGTTCATGCCGTCGCGCATGACAACAATTCCAGCTACCGTCTCGCCTTCGCCTTGCCATTCCGCAGCTCCTTCGCGAATGTCCGGGCCGAACGTGACAGTGCCGAGGTCGCGAATCCTGACAGGTGTGCCGTTCTTCGCGGCAACGGGCAAAGTTTCAAGGTCGCTCAGTGAATGCAAATACCCGAGGCCACGAATCATGTATTCCGCGCCGCCCATTTCGAGGACTCGCCCGCCGACTTCATTAGTGCTAGAGCGAACCTTTTCAATGACCGTGGAAAGAGGAATGGCGTAGGCGCGCAGTTTGTTAGGATCGAGATTCACCTGGTACTGTTTGACGAATCCACCGATGGTCGCGACTTCGGCGACGCCCGGGACTGTTTCGAACTGGTAGCGCAGATACCAATCCTGAATGCTGCGCAATTCGGCCAAGCTGCGCTCATGCGAGCGATCCAGCAGGACGTATTCGTAGACCCAACCCGCACCTGTGGCGTCCGGTCCGATGACGGGATGGACATTGCTTGGCAGTCCTCCCTGGATCTGCTGCATGTATTCAAGAACGCGCGACCGGGCCCAGTAGAGATCGGTCCCATCCTCGAAGACGACGAAGACATAGGAATCTCCGAACATTGTTTGGGCGCGGACCGCTTTGACGTGGGGCGCTGCGAGAAGCTTGGTCACGATGGGATAGGTGACCTGGTCTTCGATAAGGCTCGGCGGCTGGCCGGCCCAAGACGTGTGAATGATGACTTGCACATCGGAGATGTCCGGCAACGCATCCAAGGGAATCCGTCGCAGCGACCAGATTCCTGCGAGCACGAGGAGAAGCGTTCCCGTGAATACCAGGAAGCGATTCCGCGCGCACCAGTCAATCCATCGGGCGATCACGTTACATTCCTCCCGTGGCGTTGACGCTCAGTTGTTTGCTGGCCACGGTCTGCCCGTTCTTCTTCGCAACGATTGTCACTTGCCACGTTCCGCCGCTTTCGAGCTGGCCAGCTCCCCCATAGATGCCATTTCCTTTGTCAGTGAGAGAGACCGGAGTGCGCATCGCCGCCATGCCCATCGCGGGCATCGCAGGCATGTAGAACGTGACGGAGACTTCCGCACCGGAAATCGGAGCGCCACGTGCTTCACTCAGCTTCACCCGAATGGTGTTGCTGCCTCTACGGGGAGGAGCAGGGTCGGTCGAGAGCTCGACGTTCGCCTGTGGCGCGTTCATCACCCCTGCCGTTCCTGCCCCTGGTGGGGGAGGAGTGAATGACCCTAGAGCTGCCTGTAGCTGGCTCTCGGAGTCGACCAGAAAATTCGCGGACGTGACGATTTCCTCGCCTTCCTTCAGCCCCTTCAAGACGACGAAGTCTTCGCCGGCGCGTGCGCCGAGCTCGACCTCCCGTGGTTCGAGATAGCCGCCGCCGCGATTCACGAAAACGACTTGTCGCGTGCCGGATTGCAGGACTCCGCTGGCGGGAATCACGAGCTGTGTTCCCGCGCGCACCTGGAGCACGGCGTTTACGAACATCCCCGGCGTGAGTTTCAAGCCCGGATTCGGGAAAATCAGTCGGACGCGCGCCGTGCGCGTCGTCATGTCCACTTGCGGATAGATGAAGTTCACACGGCCTTCGAAGTTGCGGCCGGGGTAGGTGTCCACGGTGAGTGTCGCTCGGTCGCCGACTTTGATTCTTCCGAGATCGTTCTGAAATACTTCGGCGAATATCCAAACGGTCGAGAGATCGGCGACGGAATAGAGCCGCGTCTCCGGCTGCACTGTGAGATTCGGCAAAGCGTTCCGCTCGGTGATGTAGCCCGCGACGGGAGAATCGACTTGAAGTTCCTGCTGCACTTGGCCCGTGGATTCAAGCCGCGCGATTTCACGCGGCGGCACACCCCATTGCTTGAGTCTTTCGGCAGCGGCGTCCAAAAGTGAGACCGCACTTTCGGCGACGCCCGGTACTGTGCTTCCCGCGACGCGTTGCTGGTTCTGTTTCGCGACGAGATACTCGCGCTCCGTCGCCGCGAGGTCCGGGCTGTAGATGGTGAATAGAGGCTGCCCTTTGCGGAGATATTGATAGGTCGCGTCGGCAAAGACTCTTTGGATGTATCCCGAATACCGCAGTTGCACGTAGGCGAGCTTGGTTTCATCGACGGCGACGTTGCCCGTCGCGCGGATCTCATCTCCGACCATCTTGCGTTCGACCCGGCCCATGCGAATGCCGATGCTTTGCATGCGTTCGGGTGAGAGTTGGACTGGGACAAGGGAGGGTTCGTGCGGTGCCATGGAGGCGCTTTCCCGGCCATTGGGGGCGTTCTGCGCCCCTTCGCTGGAAGTGGATGGCATCGCCGCTTCCGTTTTCCTGTGCTGTGCGGAGCGCCACCAAATCCCTCCGAGAATTCCGATGAGCGCGATGTTGCCCACAACCGCGAAGACGAATGCATTCCGATAATTTCGCATGGCTCTCTTCCTCTCCTAACGCAGCGCCAGCCCGGTGATCTGTTCGAGTCGCGCGATGGCGGTCTCGTATTCGGCGACGTTCTGCCAGTACTCTTCGTCGAGATGCAGCACGTCCAGGAACGCTGTGAGCACCGCTTGGAAATCCTGTTTGTTCGATTGGTAGGCCGCGAGACCCGCCTGAAACTCCGAACGTGCCTGTGGGGAAAGACCTTCGCGGTGAATCTTGAGCAGTTCCGCGGTTTGCTGCACGACGACGTACTGGGAGCGCAGCTCCGATGCGACTTGCTGTGATTGGGCTTCGTGCTCACTACGAGCACGCAACTCCTCGGCTTGCGCTTGCGCCAATTCCGGCTTCTGTTTGCGAGACCGGTGAATTGGTACGCTCACGCCGAAGGACAACATGTAGTAGGCACGGAACTGCGTCGGGTCGGTGCGTTGCCACATGTACTGCACGTTGAAATCGGGATAGAAATCCTTGCGAGCAAGATTGACTTGCAGTGACTGCTTGTCGATCGTCTTTTGCGAAGCAGCCAGTTCCGGATTTTGTGCTTTGGCAGCCGCGAGAAGTTCCTGGTAGTTCTGCAAGAGGGGAGATTCCGTGAGATCCGCGGGTTCAATGTCCGGCGAATCTTGGGGTCGGTTAAGAAATTGCTTCAACTGGGCTTCGAGTTTCCCAACATCTCTATGGTGCATGGCAATTTCGCGCACGAGCTTGGTCTCTTGCAGTTGGGCTTGCAGCACATCCTGCTGCGTACCCATGCCGGAACGATAGCGAGCATCGGCGGCTTGCTCTATTTGTTTCAGTAAATCGCCGTTGCTTTCGAGGATGGTCAGTGTCTTTGCCAAATACGCCAGTTGAAAGTAGACCGTCTTAACATCCGCAAGGACCGACCGCCGCACCGACTCAACCTGTTGTTGAGAGACGTCCGCTTCGCGCTTCGCTATCTCGCCTCGGAGCTTCAACTTTCCGGGGTACGGAATGTCCTGTGTGACGCCGAAGCCGATGTAGGCAAAGTCGCTGTTGGTGTAACCCGCGAACGGGCGAGGGCTGCCGACGCTCAAGTGCTGCAACGTGAACTGCGGGTCGGGCAGCGTGGAAACCTGCGACGGCACCTGTTTCCCAGCCTGCCAGCCTTGTCGCGCCGCTTCAACCTGCGGATTGTTCTTCTCCGCTTCCGCGAGTAAATCGGAAAGTGGAGTAACGGTGCCCGCGTGCGACGATATGGACTCCTGCGCGAAAACATTTCCCGCCAGAACAGCGAAAGACAAAATCACACAAAGACTTCGAATAGGAGCAGCGCAAGACAGTCGCGCAGCAGGATTCTTTCTCGCTATCGAAAACATCTTTTTCTCCTGTACGTGTAACGAAGCCGCGGCCCATCGGCGAGTGACCCAACAGGGTCTCAACCGGAACAGGTCGGCGGGTCAGAGCGACTAGTGGAGACACAAAAAGAGGCGAGCCGGTGCGTTGCCGCACCGTTGAACAGCGGATCAGATCAAGAGGGAAGCGTGAAGGGTGTATAGCTCAGGAGGGGAATGTTGTGGAGCTTCGAAATCCAAACGGGATGCTTCGGGGTACGGCATTGCCTGCGGCGAAGCAAGAATGTCGGTCACTACCAGCACGGGCGCGTGGAGCATAACGTGAGCGACCGGCAACACGCTGGGGGACTGAGATGAAACCATGCTCTTGCAGCAATCGTGACTCTGATTGGACGGATCGCAGGGCATGGAACCGCAGCACCGCATACTCTGCTGGTCTGGAGTCATCGCGGACATGCACTCCGCAAACTGTAGACCCAATAGAGCGACTGTGGCCAAAAACACCAAAAGTCTCTTGCTCACCATGCTGCTTCGACTCTAGGCGGATTAGACGCCTGAGTCAACGAAAGGATTCGGTTGTGTATCAGGCGCGAATAGATAGGAAAAGCGCCTGAGCCCCGTTTTGCAGCATGCGTATCGCGGAGTTTAGCTTATCGCTTGCCATCTCCCATTATCGTGAATGCGGGCTTGACAGCATCTCGCTAAGTATATAGCTTACTTCCTAAGCGAGTTTCTCACATACAGGAGTAGATTCGGTGGGAGCTGCACGCGAGAGTAAGAATAAGCTGACCGACGAGATCGTCGGGCGTCTGGCGCGCCAACACAGCACTGCGGTGGTGCTATTTCACCACGCGGTCGCGGAGCGTCTGGGCCTAGGCCCGACAGATCACAAGTGCCTCGACTTGCTGCGGGAGCGCGGGGCGTTGGCTGGCAGCGACCTTGGCGCAATCACAGGGTTGACCAGTGGCGCGATCACCGGGGTGGTCGCTAGGCTGGAGCGCGCTGGATATCTGCGTCGTGAACCGGACCCACACGATGGGCGTAAACAGATCCTCCATCTGGCGCTGGAGCGCTCCCCCATCCAAGATGTGATCGACCCATTACGAGCAGACGTATCCGCCCTCTTGGAGAATTTCGATGCCCACCAACTGACCGCTATCGCCGAGTTCCTGGCTGGGACCACGGACCTTGTCTACCGTCATGCGGCACTGCTACGCGCCGAGACAATTTCCGACATGGGCCGGACGCGCGTAACCGGGCGAACAGCTTCCAAGTGAGGAATCAGAAATGAAAGTCCAGCGATGAGACCCAGCCTCCGCAAGCTGACCATCACCGCCCATGTCACCTTCTCGGTCGGCTGGCTCGGCGCGGTCGCCGCGTTTCTGGTACTCAGCATCGCCGGCCTGACCAGCCAGGATGCAGAAGTGGTGCGCGGAGCCTATCTCTCGATGAACCTGATCAGCAGGTTTGTCATCATCCCGATGTGTTTCGCTGCGTTGGGCACCGGACTTCTCCAGGCATTAGGCACACCATGGGGCTTGTTTCGGTACTACTGGATTCTGCTGAAATTCGGGCTGGCGATTTTTGCCACCTTCGCCTTGCTCGTGCATCAATTCGGAGTAATGGCGGAGGCGGAGAAGCGCATATCAGGGGCTGCGGCAGAAACATTGTTCAGCGCCGACCTCGGTCCTCTGAAGACCGAACTCGTACGCGCTCCCAGCCTTGCCATAGTGTTGCTGCTCGTGGCCGCGTCACTGGGGGTGTACAAACCATGGGGCCTGACCCGCTACGGGCGTCGCAAGCAACAAGAGCGGCGTAAAGTAGAGCAGCAACCGAACAACGAGACTCCCTTAGGAGTCAAGATCTTCTACGCCGTGATCGGTGTGCTGGTGTTGGTCGTCGTCGTGCTGCACCTCACCGGCCATGGTTTTGGGGGCCACAGTCACTGATTCGGAGGGGCCGTCGCACGGCAAGTACTCGCCGTCACCCGGAAGGCGATCAGTAAATAATCGTGAAATTTGCCT
>QHPX01000173.1 GCA_003219195.1 Verrucomicrobiota bacterium | reverse complement strand
CGATTGTCATCACGAAAGATGAGGAGCGGAACATCACCGCGTGTCTCGAATCTCTGAAGTGGGTTGACGAGATGATCGTCGTGGACGCTGAGAGTTCGGATCGCACGGTCGATCTGGCGAAGGCCTATACGCCCAAGGTGTACGTGCGTGCGTGGCCGGGGTATGGCCCTCAGAAGAACTTTGCCATGGCCCAGGTCACGGCGGACTGGATTCTGATTGTGGACGCCGACGAGCGCGTCTCCCCTGAGCTGCAGAACGAGATCGAGGGTGTTCTTAAGGAAGATCCCGCTGTTTCGGCGTACCGAGTGCCCCGGCGAAACTATTATTACGGAAGGTGGATTCGAAGGGCAGGCCAGTATCCCGACAGTCAGCTCCGGTTGATGCGGCGCGGCCGAGGTCGGTACAACGATCTCCCAATCCATGAGCACCTACAGGTCGAGGGCCTGATTGGTGACCTACAGGGCCACCTGGACCATCATTCTTACCCAACGGTGCTCTCACATGAGTTGAAGGTCGGACGGTACAGCACCTTGTCAGCACAGGAGCGGATCAACGCCGGCTACGCTAGGGTGTCACCGTTGAATCTGCTGTTTAACCCGTTGTGGGCTTTTTTTAAAATCTATGTGTTGCGTGGAGGATACCGGGATGGAATGCACGGTTTTCTGTTCTCGGCCTTCTCGGCGGCGCATGTCCTGCTCAAGTACGTGAAACTGTGGGAGCGCGCTCATGTACCAGGGTCAGCGCTTTCCTAATCAAAAAAGATAGACTGCGGTTACGAAAGGTCGTTAACGCATTCGAGGAATCGAAGATAAATTTATGAATGAGTTAACAGGATATGAGTGGATAAAGAGCTGCAAAATTTGCACAGGTGATCAGTTGGTTCAGCTAACGAACTCACCAATGGTGAATTATTATCAATGCATGAGTTGCCTTGTCATTTTCTTGAACCCTCAACCAACACTGGCTACCTTGAAGCAGCAGTATACTCGAAAGGAACTCTTGGATACTGGGCCTGCAAGCGCCTGGTTTAAACATGACAAGTTTTATTTGAAAGAACTGTGCCGTGAACGTCTAAGAGACGTGCTCCGTTATAAAGAGCGCGGGGATTTGCTGGATGTTGGTTGCGGGATGGGCGACTTCTGCGGCGTCGCACGAGAAGCGGGATTTAATGTGTTTGGTACCGAGTTTTCTGACACCTATGCTGAACAGACTAAGAAAACTGTAGGCGCTTCGGAAATTTACATTGGGAGACTCCAAGAAATTAATTTTTCAGGTAGAAAATTTGATGTGATCAGCTTATGGCACGTATTGGAGCATTTACCGGATCCCCTTGAGACATTGGTATGCCTTAGTAAATTAGTGAAAACAGGAGGAATTGTGGTCATTGAAGTGCCTAATGTAGAGCAGAAGAGAAAAAGACCAATGTATCGTTCGGATTTAGAAGATTATACAATCGATCGTCTTGAGCACCTGTTTTATTACTCAGGAAAGGCCTTGCAAAACGCCTGTCTTAAAGCAGGCTTTAAGATTTTAAATCTGAATTTTGTTGATGCCCATCAGCCTGCCAAAAACATGGCCAAGCATTTTCTGAGAAAGATAAAGCGACCCAGCAAGCAAATTGTTTATATGGGCAGACCCAATAAAGGTTTTAGTGCCATGAGAATCTATTCAACAGTCTCTCCCAATGATTTTCTCTGATGAATGAAGTTGTGAAAAAGTTGTGACAGTTAGCAATAACATTATGCAAAAAAATTGGTAAATGCTTAGTCAACTAGTCTGATGAAAGTTGTCATTGCCGCCTGGCATCTGAAGGATTTCAATGTGGGCCTGGCAAGGTACTGTCGGGGACTGATCGAAGCGATCGGCCGTGTAGATCACCAAAACCGATACGAGATCTTGATGCCAGAGGCTGCGTATCGGTTCCCCGAGCACCCAAACCTCCGTTACAGGGTAATCCGCTTCCCAGTCTTTAAGCGTCGCTTCTGGGAGCAGGTCGCGCCTCTACTGGTCGGTTCGTATGACCTGCTCCATTTTCCGTATGACTCAGGCATCGCGTGGAAGCGCGGCAAGTTCGTCGTGACGGTTCACGACGTCAAACCGCTGATCTTCGGCGAGCTTCGCCGACGCTGGAACCTGAACAGCATGGTGGAGCAGGCCCTGGTTGGCGACAAGTGGGCCAGGATCGATCATATCCTGACCGATTCAGAATGCTCCAAACGCGACCTTATCGGGCGATTGAATGTGCCAAGCGACTGCGTGACCGTGGCTTATCCAGGAGTGGAGTTGGAGCGCTTCTGTCCGAGCCAGGGCGATGGAAGCAATCAACCGTCACGTCCATATGTCCTGTGCCTGGCTGGTGTCGATCCGACGAAGAACGTGGAAACCTTGATCGAAGCCTTTGCTGGACTTCCGCGCTCGCTTCGGGGTTCCTATGACCTGATCCTGGCTGGAGACTTCCGGCGACGGCGCGATCTGCGCGAACTGGCCGCTCGCCTCGGACTGGAAAAGCAGGTCGTATTCACGGGCGTGGTCAGCGACCAGCGCCTGATCGAACTGTACCAGCAGGCAACCTTGTTCGTGTTCCCTTCACGCTACGAGGGGTTTGGGCTCCCGGTGCTGGAAGCCATGGCGTGCGGTTGCCCGGTCCTCAGCTCGAACGCATCATCATTGCCCGAAGTGGCTGGGGATGCAGCGATCCTGCTGGACCCTATGGATGTTGAGGGCTTTACCAGGGAAATGGTGCGAGTCATATCGGATTCGGATCTTCGACGAGATCTGCGCGAACAAGGTCTAGCCCGGGCGGCGCAGTTTTCCTGGGACCGGACTGCTCGGGAGACAATTGCGGTATATCGTGCACTCCTTCAGTAAAAGGCAGAAGGAATTATGGACATGAGAAAAATAAATCCGTAGAAGGCCTGCTTTATCATATAATTTGATTATCATATTTTCGTATTGAGGAACGATATGGGCAGGCATATTACCGCCACGGAAGCTGTTCGACAATTTTCCGACCTGCTGAGCACCATCAAATTTAAGGGTAGCCGCTATATCATCGTCCGAGGCGGCAAGCCGGTGGCCAGCCTGGGGCCTGCCATGGGTCCGGTCCACGAAAAGACGCTCGGCGAACTGAAAGAGCTGATGAAGAAGCTGCCCCGGCTCGGAGAGGAAGCGGCTCCCTTCGCAAGGGATCTGAGAACCGCAGCCAAGAAACAACCTGGTGTTCCTAAAGGTCGCATATGGGCGTGATCTTCGATACGAGCGTGCTCATTGCCCTGGAGCGCGGCGCGCTGGACCCGGATCGACTCGTCCAGGGGCGTGAGCAGGAACCGTTCGGCATCAGCGTGATCAGCGCCGCCGAGCTCCTTCATGGCGTACACCGTGCGGATACACAGAAAAGACGAATCAAGCGGTCATCCTATGTCGAGAAAGTCCTGGAGCTTTATGCGATTTACCCCTTCGAACTCGGAGCGGCCAGGATTTACGCAGAGTTGTGGGCAACCCTGCAGAGGAAAGGCGTGCGGATCGGTGCCCACGATCTCATGATCGCCGCGACCGCCATTTCGTTGGGATGGACCGTCGCCACGCTTGATCTCAGAGACTACCGAAAGATTGAAGGGCTGATGCTGGAAACGGTCGGGTAAGGCAACTGGAAACGGTGTTCGACACCGTAAATGAATTTGAAAGGGCCTGGTGTTTTGATATACTGGCTGCAATCTAAAGGCAAAAGGTGCAAGCTTGATCATCAAACGTATCTGCCTGATCACCCCTCCTTCCGTTTTCCTGCTGGACGAGCGCGTCTTCATGACGCTCGGCGTCCTCAAGGTTGCCGCCGTCTTAGAGCAGGCCGGTCTCGAAGTAGAGATGCTCGACCTCTCGGGCGTGGAGAACTACGAGGAAGTCGTGCGCGACCATGTGCGGACCAGTGGGGTCACCTGTTACGGCCTCACTGCGACAACTCCGCAGATGCCCGCCGCCACCAAAATCTACAAGACGATCAGGGCCTGCAACCCGAAAGCGCGGATTATCCTGGGCGGCCCGCATGTGACCTTGATCCACGCGGCCTACAAGTACGAGCAGAAGAGAAGGATCGCAGGCCGCGCCGCCACAGCGTACCGCCTGCTCCAAGAGATGTTTGATGTGCTGGTCGTCGGCGACGCGGAGCTTGCGGTCTTCGAGGCTCTGGGCAAGACCACGCCGAAGCTCGTGGACGCGGACGATCCAAAGTCCGACTACTTCCTCAACAACCAGAAGCTGACTGAACTGCCATTTCCCGCGCGTCATCTCGTGGACGTGTCCAGCTACCACTACACCATCGACGGCGTGCGCGCTCTGTCGATGATCGCGCAGCTTGGCTGCCCCTTCGGCTGCGGGTTCTGCGGCGGGCGGATGAGCCCGTTCCTGCGGCGGGTTCGGATGCGGACTTCCGAGAACATCGTCAAGGAGTTGGTCCATCTCTATCAGACCTACGGCGTCACCGGCTTCATGCTCTACGACGACGAGCTGAATGTGAGCCCGAAGATTGTCGAGCTCATGAATCTGATCGCCAAGACGCAGAAGGACCTCGGGATGGAGTTCCGACTGCGGGGGTTCATCAAGGCCGAGCTGTTCACGGACCAGCAGGCGGAGGCAATGTACAAGGCGGGTTTCCGGTGGATCCTCATCGGGTTCGAGTCGGGCCACGAGCGGATCCTCACCAACATTCAGAAGAAAGCGAGCCAGGCCGACAACACCCGCGCGATGGAGATCGCCAAGAGGCACAACCTGAAAGTCAAGGCGCTGATGTCGGTCGGGCACCCTGGAGAATCGGAAGAGACGATCAAGGCGACGCGCGACTGGCTGCTCGCGGTCAAGCCGGACGACTTTGACGCGACCGTGATCACGACTTATCCCGGCACGCCGTACTTCGACGAGGCCGTGGAAACCAAGCCGGGCGTGTGGACGTACACCTATCCGAAGACCGGGGACCAGTTGCACAGCCTCGAAGTGGACTATCGCGAAGTAGCGGAGTACTACAAGGGGATTCCCGGCGAGTACACGTCCTATGTGCACACCGATTACCTGAGCTCGGACGAACTTGTGAAGCTGCGGGACTGGCTGGAGGCCGATGTGCGGGAAAAGCTGGGCATCCCATACAACACAGCGGCCCCGGCCGTCCGGTACGAGCATTCCATGGGGCAGGGGATCATTCCTCCGAATATCCTGCGTTCGAGTACCTCTGCGAGCCTGAAGTCCGCGTGACGGGACAGGGAGCCCGTGCTGGAGAGTCAATGCGGATTGCGCTGGACGTCAGCCCGTTGGCCCGCAACCGGGCCGGAATCGGCACCTACATCGCCCACCTCCTGACGTCGCTCGTCCGGCTCGCCCCTGAGCACGAGTTCTTGCTGTACACGCCTGATCCTCTCCCCAGGAAAGACCACGCCTTCTTCGACGCGCAACCGCATGTCAGGGTTGTTCGATGTCCGGCCTGGCTGATGGGGCTACGTGCATGGTGGGACCAGATTGATGTCTTTCATGGCCTGAACTACAAACTCCGCGGGTGGGGACGCTATGGAGGTGTGGTCACCATCTATGACCTGTCACTGGACAGGATCCCGCAGCCATCGCGAAAGCTGCTCGGCCAGCGATGGTCGTTCTTGGGCACTAGGCGCACGGCGCGAAGAGCATCGCGCGTAGTGACCATTTCGACCCATTCGGCGGCCGATATCGTTGAGTTGTATGGCGTGCCGCGGGAGCGGATCGCTATTGTGGGCCCCGCTGTGGGCCAGGAGTTCTACCCGGTCGTCGATCCGACCGTGCAGGCTTCGGTCAAGATGCGCTACGGAATCCGACGCAAAGCGTTTGTGCTTTCCGGCGGCGGCACGGAGCTGCGCAAGAACATTGCCGGTCTGATAGAGGCCTTCGGTCGTGCGCCTCGATTGCGAGAGAAACTGAACCTCGTGGTGGTCGGCGGGATGGGCCGCGGCGCGGATGCTATCTGGGAGGCGGTGCGTCGCGCGCGGTTGGAGGAGGCTGTCATCTTCCCAGGCCACGTGCCGCTGGAGGATCTGCGCGTGCTCTATTCAAGTTGCGCGCTCTTTGCGTTTCCTTCCCTCTATGAAGGGTTTGGCATGCCGGTGTTGGAGGCCATGGCCTGCGGCGCGCCGGTCGTCTCCTCGAATGCTTCGTCGTTGCCCGAGGTAGCGGGTGATGCGGCTTTGTTCGTAGATCCGCGTGACGCTGAGGCCTGGGCTCAAGCCATGACAGGGGTCTTCGAAGATGCTAATCTGCGCGAGGATCTCCGCCGGCGAGGCGCACTCAGGGTCAAAGCCTTCTCCTGGGAGCAATCAGCTCGCAACCTGCTACGGGTGTATCAGGAACTGGCAAGCAGCGAAGGGGAGAGGAGGAACTAATGCGTCTCATCAGAGGACTGGGTTTCGCCTTGCTCGCCGGAGCGTTGATGCTGGGGGGTCCGTCCGATCTGTGGGCTGGGAGCCTTGTTTTGGAAGCCGAGGTCATGGAA
>QHPX01000083.1 GCA_003219195.1 Verrucomicrobiota bacterium | reverse complement strand
TACCCGAAGCTGGCCGTCTGGCCCGACGCCTATTATATGAGCGTTAACGTATTCAACGCACTGGGCACGGCATTTCTTGGTCCTCAGCCTTTTGCCTTCGATCGCGCGATGATGCTAGCCGGGCAGCCAGCTACGTTCGTTAGCCCTGTCGGCCCCTTGGGGAGCAACGTGGCGCCATTCTTGCCTGCCGACCTGGACGGCAGCACATTGCCGCCCACTGGTGCGCCGAACTCGTACGTGGGATTTCCTGCTAACGGCAGGTATACCGTTTATCACTTCCACGTCGACTTTGCGACGCCGAGCAATTCGACTTTTACCACCTTCGCTCATCCGCGCGCTGCTGCCTTTACCCGCCTCTGCCCCACCACCCGCAGTTGCGTGCCTCAATTGGGGGCTGGTGGATCAAGCAAACTCGATGCCATTGCAGATCGCTTGATGTTCCGGTTGGCCTATCGCAATTTCGGCACCTTTGAATCCGTGGTCTCAAACTATACCGTGAGCTCAGGCGGAGTGGCAGGGGTGCGTTGGTTTGAGCTGCGCAACGTAACTGCGGGCCCGGTGAGGGTGTTTCAGCAGAGCACCTATCAACCTGACACGACCTGGCGCTGGATGGGGAGTGTGGCGATGAATAGCTTCGGAGATCTTGCCGTGGGCTTTAGCGCCTCCAGTAGTAGTATATTCCCGCAGATCCGCTATGCCGGCCGTCTCGTGACCGATCCAAAAAACACTCTGGCCCAGGGTGAAGCCCATCTCTTCGATGGTACTGGCGCCCAACAAGATACTAGCAACCGCTGGGGCGACTACAGCTCAATGAGCATTGACCCGGTGGACGATGCCACTTTCTGGTACACTACTGAGTACTACGACACGACCAGCAGTTTCAACTGGCGCACGCGAATCGGGAATTTCAAGTTGAGGTAGGATTACTAACGATCACTGATACGGCACCGAGTGTTGGTCCGTCTCGACCGCTGCAAGGCGTATTGAACCGGCGCCTCGAGGCCATTGCTCGATTAGCATAATCGTCTCCTGCGGGAGAGATATGGCGATCGTAGTGGTGGGGGTCCGGAGCTGGAGTGGCGCACGACGGAGAGGCTATTATCTCGCCGGAATCGCACGCAAGTCAGGAACCGCAAGGCGGGCGGTGGAACGGCCGAGATTACAGTCTGTCGTTCGCTGGGCGCACATTGCTACTTGAGAAAGAGGCGCTTGCTGTAGCAGTCGAAAAGGTCCCGCGGGTTTGCGTTCATCGCCGCTAGTTGCAATCGCCAATCTAGAACCTACAATCTGAAATTCTTCAGCGGGGTCTTAGCTCAGTTGGTAGAGCGCCTCAATGGCATTGAGGAGGTCACGGGTTCGAATCCCGTAGGCTCCAGTCTTCGCTCGCAGCGTAGCGCAGAACGAAGACTGTCGCGCCGTAACTTTAGTGGAGGCGGACCTGTTTTACCTTTGCCACAGTTGCGCGGCGAGCTACGACTCGGCAAGCCACTCAAGATATGGGCCGATTTATCTATCTGTATATACTGCAGAGTGAAGCTTGCGCTGACCGGTTTTACATTGGAAGAACGTCGGATCTCCGTGCCAGGTTGGGCCAGCACAATGCAGGACGAGTCCCGCACACGACAAAATGGAGACCGTGGCGAATTAAGACATATCTTGCCCTCTCAGACTCAGAGCGCGCCAGAGCTCTCGAGCGCTATCTGAAATCCGCCTCAGGCAGAGCGTTTATAAAGAAGCGGCTATAACATTTGGCGTTTGCTCCTTCTCGACCGGTGGGGACGCGGAGCGCGGGGTTCAGAGCGAGGATCAGAGCCGGGAGCCAAAGGCGAATGCTTTGGATAATCCCCTAGACTCCATTCCCTTTCCGTCATTCTTCAGCCGAGGGGATGTGACCGCGATTTTCTCCCTCTCGGACGATCGGGCGGGGCCAGTCAAAAAAATATCAAAAAAAGCTTGCAAACCATATTAGATTAGTAGAGATTCGAGCGAATCTATACTATATTGATAGACATTTAGATTGATGATGCCAACTGAAAACCTGAGATGAAAACAATAAAACAAATGATTGCCTTCATTTCCCTGGTCGTGTTCTGCGCGAGCGCGGTTTGGGTTGAATACAAGCTGGTCCTGCAGTTCGGAATCCTGTTTAGCCTCTTTGCGAGCACGTCCGTTTCGGTCGGGCTGTTCTTGGCCTTGCGCGCGAAACGGGCTCGCCTAACTGAGAGTCAGCGCCGTCGATTTCCACGGAAATTCGTCGATGACAATAAATTGAAAGAATTGGTACGCTTGTTTTGGCAAGTGCGTTTATCCAGTCCGGGCACGCCGCGGACAGATGAGCTGAGCCATGCTCGTCATGCCCGACTCTCGCAACTGACACGTGCGATGAAAATGGACATGGCCAGACTTTTCAGCAACCCCTGAGCATCTGGTTCCCATAACAGAAGACATGAAACTTTCGAAACGAGGAGAATACGCACTCAGAGCCCTGATTGATCTTGGGATCGCACAAGAACTAGGCCGCCCCATTCTGCAGGTGAGCGAGCTGGCGGCGAAAGAGAAACTCCCCGTGAAATTTCTCGAGCAGATCTTCGCGCAACTAAAACTCGGCGAGTTCGTAAAAAGCACGCGCGGGAAACTCGGCGGCTATTCTCTGGCGAAGCCGATGACCCGGATCAAGTTCGGATCGGTCATTCGCTTCATCGAGGGACCGCTCGCACCAATTCAGTGCGTCAGCCAAACGGCTTACGTCCGCTGCTCTTGCCCAGACGAAGTGCATTGCGGTTTGCGCATGCTGATGCTCGATGTGCACAACGCGATCGCAAAGATCCTCGATCGATACACGCTCGCCGACATTGTTGAAATCACGTTGCGCAAGTTGCGCCGGGACAAGGTTGCGTCGCCATTTTTGCCACCATCAACCCAACTCCCGTTGGTGTTGCCGCCCGCGGTTGATTTGCTGGGTCGGGGCCGACGAGAATTCGAGTCACTCAAGCAAGTGTCTGAGAAACGGAGGAAATGAAAATGCAAAGGAATCGATCAAAGAAATCCAACGATACGAATCGACTAATCAATGCGACAACAAGGAGAAAAGTGATGTTCATCAAAAAATTCACTTTACGGGCAGCGGGCGGGAGCCTGGCTGCGATTGTCAAAAACGCAATGCCGAACTCGAACAGGAAATCAGCGGCTTAAAAAAACAGACCTCGTTTGAGCCGCTCCTGGGTCCGGCAGGCAAAACGAAAACGCGCGTCACTTCCGACGGGAAAACGTACGTCGAGAAGGCTGTGGTCGAAGAGGAGAAAAAACCGGTTTATGTCGTGCCTGGGGGACCGGAAATTAAGCTGGTACTGGGCGGATTCATTCAGGCGAACTTGGAAGACGGGGATGTCTCCGCATTCGAGGGGCGCTTTGGTTTAAACGCGCTGAAAGACCGTTTCCGCCTGCGCCGGGCGCGAATCAATCTCTCGGGTGAGTTTGCGGAGAACTTCGACTTCAAGATTGAAGGCGACTTCGAGCAGAGCGATGCCTCGATCACCGCATTGAAATCAATTACTACCACCACGGACAATACGACGGGAGACATCGAGAGCATCAAAACGACTACGGTCTCAAACTCCACGCGCACGGAGTTCTCCGGCACGGACATTTTCATCAACTGGCATCAATTTCCAGAGGCGCAAATTAAAGTCGGCCAATGGAAAGCGCCGTTTGGTCTGGAGCAGATCACGCCGGACACAAAACTTTTTATGATTGAGCGAAGTCTGCCCACGGTCGCGCTCACGCCCGAGCGACAGGTCGGCGTGCAGCTCTGGGGCAAGCCGTTCGCCAACGTTTGGCCGGATCAAAAAGACCTGGTGACTTACTACGCCGGCATCTTTAACGGGAACGGCCGGAACGTGAACACAAACGATAACAACAATTTCATGTACGTGGGGCGCTTGGAACTTCTGCCCTGGCACGGGAAATTGCTCGGCCAGGAATCGAGTCTCAAGCTTGGCGGCGACGTCCTCAATAGCCGCGACGATACCGGCACGAACATCGCGCCGTCGGGCAACCTGAAGGTCAATGCCGATGGCTCACTCTCCTCGTTCTCATTGCCGGGGGCCGCTGAACGGACAGGGTGGAGCCTGGACGCATGGCTGAACATCGGGCCCTTTGATCTGATCGGCGAATATCTGTCCGAAGACGTGAACGGTCGGACCGTGAGCGGTGTCGCACCGGGGTTCGCAGACTTCGACCCGAGCGGCTGGTATGTGCAGGGCAGCTATTTCCTCATTCCGAAGAAGCTGCAAGCAGCGGTGCGATGGGAAGAGCTCGATCCCGACCAAGTCGCCAGTGGCGATGGCATCCGCTCCATCACGGGCGGGCTCAACTACTACATCCACGGCGATGCGATCAAGCTGATGGTCAATTATATCCACACCTGGTCGGATTTCCGGGAAGCGCATCCTGAGTTTGGCGACGACCAGTTCGACGAAGTCATCGGCCGCGTCCAGGTGATGTTTTAAGGAAAAACTTCGACTGACTGGCGAGAGTTAGCATTTGTTTCTCTCAACCAAACAGAGCACGCTTAGGTCAGCGAAAGCCCGTCGGGAGAGCGTTCCGGCGGGCTTTTTGCCTGAATCGGCCGGCGTTGGGCCGGAATCAAGGTTTTCACTTGACCTAAGCGACGGGCTCGCTTTGCAACCACGGCGCGTTCGCGCCGCTTGGATCTCCGATGTCCATCTCGGCACGCGCGGCAGCAACGCGGGCGCATTGCTTGATTTCCTGCGCGAAAACGAATTCGAGACTCTCTACATTGTGGGTGATTTGATTGATGTCTGGCAGCTCCGTCGCGGGATTTATTGGCCGCAACAGCACAACGACGTCATCCAAAAAATCCTGCGCAAATCGCGCAAAGGCACACGGATCGTTTACATCCCCGGCAACCATGACAAAATGGTCGCGGGATTCCATGGTGTTTACGGCAACATCAGCATCCAAAGCCACGCCATCCATCGCACCGCGGACGGACGCCGCATCCTGGTGATTCACGGACACGAGTTGGACGCGGTGGTGCAAAACGTGAAGTGGCTCGCATTCGCAGGGGACGCGGGATATCAATTTCTTCTTTCGCTTAACCCGCTGATCAACTTCGTGCGCCGCCGCTTCGGCCTCGGGTATTGGTCGCTCAGCGCCTACGCCAAGAAGCGCGTGAAAGACGCCGTTAGCTTCATCGGCCGGTTCGAAGAAGAGATGGTTCGTTACGCGCAAACATTTTGTGTCGACGCTGTCTTATGCGGCCATATTCATAGCGTGTGCGTACGCCAGATTGGCCGGCTCACTTATTACAACTGCGGCGACTGGGTCGAGACCTGCTCGGCGCTCGTCGAATATGAAAACGGCAAGATCGACATTGTGAACTACGGCCCGCTGCGCTTTCCGAACCAACCGTTGAAACCGACGCGATCGTTGGAGGCCGCAGCGATATAAAAAGATGAAAAAGAAAGTGTTGTTCATTTGCGTTCATAACAGCGCTCGCAGCCAAATCGCTGAGGCGTGGTTGAACCGTCTTTGCCCGGACGACTTCGAGGCGCACAGCGCCGGACTTGAACCCGGCACGCTCAATCCGGTCGCGGTCGAAGCGATGCGCGAGGTCGGGGTCGATATCTTCGAAAAGAAAACGCAGAGCGTCTTCGATGTTTTCAAGAGCGGCCAATTATTTTCCTACGTCGTCACCGTTTGCGATGAAAGCAGCGCCGACCGTTGTCCGATCTTTCCCGGCGTGACGACGCGATTGCACTGGGGTTTTCCCGATCCGGCCGCACTAACGGGCACCGAAAAGGAGCGGCTTGATGGCGTGCGCAAAATTCGCGACCAGATTCGCGCCCGTATCGAAATGTTTTGCGACGAAATGTGCGGGGTTGGGGGCATAACCTTCGCCTAATTTTCATCCGGGGCGGCGCGCACGCTGCCCTGTCACGTGATTGTTACGCGATCTTGACAATTCGTAACCTGACGCGCCAGGCGCGGCGGTTTATCGAACGTTCAATTATGAGCGTGATTACAGTGAAAAGAACGGTGATCAAACGGACGCCGAATAAAACATCGACAACGCGTCGATCATTCCGCGAATTAACCCGGAGTTATTTCGCGAGCGAAAAGAGTTGGGAATTTGTCATCGAAGCGCTGTTCTTCGCCATCATCGTGGCGATTTCAGCGTGGCCGATCTTCGCCGCTGCCGACGCATTGAACGAATTCCTCCAGGGCACCGCAAGCTGAGACGATTCGCGACTTAGCAAGTTTGAGCGGCAGCAAGTCTGTTTGCGACTTGCGCATCGCGACAAGCCGTTTATGCGATTAGAACAGTTCTTTTGCAATGAACAACCCAGCGAGAAACGGTCGTGAGATTGAGCGCAAATTTCTCGTCGAAGAACTGCCGCCGGGACTCAACCGTTTCCGGAGTTATCCGATTGCGCAAGGTTATCTGGCGAGCGAGCCCGGAGGAAGACACGTTCGCCTGCGAAAAAAGGGAAAGACGGCATCGCTAACTTTCAAAGTAGGTCGTGGGGGCACCCGCGAAGAACGCGAGATCAAACTGAGTGCGAAACAATTCGCCGCGCTCTGGCCAGCGACAGTAGGCCGGAGATTGCGCAAGCTCCGCCACGAGGTTCCGTGGAAGAATTTGATCATCGAGATCGATAGTTATCGTGGGCGAAATGCCGGCCTCATCGTCGCGGAAGTGGAATTCCCAACTCATGCCGCCGCCCGCAAATTCCAACCGCCGAGGTGGTTTGGCCGAGAAGTGACAGGCGAAAAGCGCTACAGCAATGTCAGGCTGGCGCGAGAGTAACCAATTGGCAATGAGTTACCGCTTGAAATCGAAGGAGCAGCCGTCGCAAGGACTGAAGAGAATCTTTCGCGAAGAGATTGATTCCGCGCTTCGATTGTGCCGCCATCCGGCAAAGGAGCGGGGCGTGACTGTTCACGAGACGCGCAAGCACCTTAAAAAACTGCGCGCGGCGCTGCGGCTGGCGGCGGCACAGGCAGGAAAAAATCGACATGCACGAGAGGACCGTTCTTTGAGCCAAATCGCAAGGCTGATGTCGGATTTGCGCGACGCCCACGTCCGATTGCAAACGCTGACGCATATTCGCGAGGACATGGGCGGTCAATCCGCCGCGCAACCATTTCCAAAAATCGAAGAATTGTTGTCGATGGAACGGGAAAGTTTTTCGGCTGCTTTTGCCGGCTGGCGAAAACAAGCGATCCCGAAATTAGAAGCAGCCGAAAAACGTCTGTCCGGTTGGCCGCTGGACGAGACAACTTGGAAACAAGTTTGCGGATCGGTTGCGAAGTCGTATCGGCGCGGTCGCGCGGCGCTAGGGAAGGTTTTCGAGAAACCCACTCCGGAAAATTTTCATGCCTGGCGAAAGAAAGTGAAGGAGTTGTGGTATCATCTGCGCCTTCTTGAACCGCTCAACCGCGTTGTTCTGAAGAAAATTGCCGGGGACGCGAAAACTTTGGGCGAGCTCCTCGGCCTCGAGCATGATTTCGCTTTTCTCCTCGCCCGTTTTGACCAGGAAGGCACCGAGCCTGGACTGAGCGACGAGTGTGCTGCGCTGCGAAAGCTAATTCGCAAACGCAGCGCGAAACTAAAACGGGATGCGACCGAACTGGGCCGGCGATTTTATGCGGAGCCGCCGAAGGCATTTGCAAAACGAATCTCGATCTTCATCAAAGATTGGAAGTCGAAAAAGAAGAAGAGACGGCCGGCTAAGAAATAGCTCGAGTTACTTCTTCATGACCTTCGGTGGGAATAGCCAGAGCAATCTTCCATTGCCTGAAGAAACATTGACATCGACCAGTGCGACGCCCGCCTTCGCGAGTTTAAGCGACGCGCCAGTCAGGGCAGAAATCGTTTCCGTGAAATCCGGTTCGTGACCGACGAGCATCAAGCTCTCGGCAGGATGTTTTTCAATTAAACGTTTAAGCTGCGAATGTCCAAAGCCAGGCGCGAGCAATTTTTCTTCGCGACATTTTATTTTGAGATGCTCGGCCGCAATTTTCGCTGTTTGCGATGCGCGCGGCAGCGGGCTGGTCAGGATGAGATCAGGCCGCGCTTTGATTCGGGCAAGGAACGCGCCGACTTCGTGCATCTCTTTTTTGCCCCGCTTGGTCAGCGGACGTTCGTCGTCGGACTTTTTCCAGTCTGGCCAATCCGCTTCGCCGTGTCTGAGAAAATAAAGGTACATGTCGATCTTATGGCTGGTTTTAGAGGATGCGCCACTTCGGGCGACGGGTGCGCGGGTCAATTTGCCACAGACGCGTGCCGCCAAGAAACGCGTTCCGATTATGTCCGCGCTCGACTCCTTCCGGAAGTGAATCCAACTTTTTCGTGTTGCCGCCGCCGAGCACGACGTAGTCGGCGACGAGAGATTTCTTCAATTGCGCGACCGCGAATTCGACCTCGCGTTTCCACTCTTTTTCGCCAAGCCGTTCCAAGCCGGGGCGGCCAAGATAATCTTCGATGATTGCGCAATCACGATAGGGCAAATCGCCGAGTTCGAGCGGGAGGACGGTGTTGGCCCAAACAAAAGTCGAACCGAGGCCGGTGCCGAGTCCGAGAAAAAGCATTCGACCGCCGCGGTAACTGCCGAGCGCTTGCATGGCGGCGTCGTTGATCAGGCGGACCGGTTTGCCAAGTGCCTTCTCGAAATTAAATCCGACCCAGCCGTGGCCGAGATGTTTTGGTTCGCTGACGATGCGTCCATTGGACACAAGCGACGGAAACCCCATCGAGATGCAGTCGAATTTCCAATCGGCAATCAGTGGTTTGATTTGGGACACCATTTCGCGCGGCGTCATGCGCGGGCCTGACTTGAATTTTCGCTTTTTCGCGCGCGAGATCATCAACTTCACGTGTGTGCCGCCAACATCGATCAGCAAAATCTTCTTCTTCATGATTGTTTCGGCGGCGGTGGCGCAACGGTGATGGGAATCAACTTATCAGGCGGGGGCGTTTTTTTGCGACCAAGCTTTTTCGCGCGCTCCCTCGAACGTTCCCGGAAATGCCATTGCGCTTGGGCGCGGGGCTCCGGCCCCTCCGGCTGCAACCGCCGGTAACTTCCACCCGGCTGAAGCTCGCGCGCTTTTACCCGGTCATTTAGGAACCGCGGAAGCACTTCGTTGATGATGTTGTCGCGCAACGCTGGGTTCTCGATTGGAAATGCGACCTCGACGCGCCGCAAAAAGTTTCGCGGCATCCAATCAGCGCTCGATAAGAGAACCTGTGGTTGGCCAGCATTTGCAAAATAATAAATCCGACTGTGCTCGAGGAAACGCCCGACAATGCTGATGACGCGAATGTTTTCGCTTAGGCGCGGGATCTTCGGACGCAAACAGCAGATGCCGCGCACGATCAAGTCGATGGTTACCTCCGCGCAGGAGGCTTCGTAAAGTTTTTCGATAACCTCTTGGTCGACCAGCGAGTTGAGTTTCGCGATGATGCGCGCCGGCTTGCCCGCACGCGCGTGATCGCGTTCGCGCTCGATAAAGCCGATCAGGCGTTGCTTGATGTCGAAAGGCGCGACCATCAACTTCTTCAGACCAGGATAAGCGGCGAGGCCGGTGATGGTATTGAAAACGATCCCGACTTCCTCGGTCAATTGCGGTTCGGTGGTAAGGAAGCTCCAATCGGTATAGATGCGTGCGGTCCGCGGATTGTAATTTCCCGTACCGAGATGGACATAATGGCGAATGCGATCGGCATCGCGACGGACGACCAAAAGCATTTTACAATGCGTCTTCAAGCCGACCACGCCATAGATGACATGCGCACCAGCCTCCTCAAGCCGGCGGGCCCATTGAATGTTGACCGCTTCGTCGAAGCGCGCGCGCAACTCAACGATAGCCGTCACTTGTTTGCCGGCATTAGCCGCATCGATGAGCGCTGCGACAATGGGCGACTCGCCGCCGGTGCGATAAAGCGTGATCTTGATGGCGAGCACTTGCGGATCCTGCGCCGCTTCCTCGATTAGATCGACAATCGGATCAAAACTGTCGTAAGGATGCTGAAGGAGAACATCCTGCCGGCGCAGAACCTCAAAAATATCCGCGTGCGGCGGAAGCGCGGGGTCGCGTCCTGGTTGAAAAGGCCGGTCTTTCAGCTTGGCAAAGGCGTCGTTACTGATGAGCGGCGCCAGATGCGTCATCGAGAGCGGACCATCGACCTTGTAGACATCGGGCTCGGTCAGTTCGAAAAATTCGAGCAATAAATCGCGAAAATCTCTCGGGATGTAGAGGTCGCTGTTGCGAGTAACACGAAAGGCATGCACCCCTTCGAGGATCAAACCGGGAAACAACTCATCGATGTGCTGCTTGATCAGAGAGGCGAGATAAATGTAATCCCACGGTTCGCCTTTGCCGCGCGGCATAAGAATGAGTCGCGGAATAACGCGTGGCACTTGCACAATCGCATGCAACGGCTCGCCCCCGCGTTGCGCCTTGGCACGCACGAGCAAATTGTGGCTCTTGTTCAAAAGCTGCGGAAAGGGATGACTGGCGTCGACAGCAAGGGGCGTCAGCATCGGAAAGACTTCCTTTTGAAAATAACGATGCGCCCAGGCCGCGCGTTTGGCGTTCAGTTGCGACACTTCGCGGACGCGAATTCCATTCTTGGCAAGCTGCGGAAGCAGTTCGGCGTTCCAAAGCGCGTATTGAGTCGCGACCAGCTCGCTCACAACTCGCCGGATGCTGTTGAATGTCTCGGTCGGACTCAATCCGTCGGGACCGACATCGCTCGTCTCGCTCTCGATTTGTTGTTTGATTCCAGCAACGCGAATCTCGAAAAACTCGTCTAGATTTGAGCTGAAAATGGTGAGGAACTTGACCCGCTCGATCAGCGGCTGCGTCGCGTCCTGCGCTTCTTCGAGCACGCGTCGATTAAACTCCAGCCAGCTCAGTTCGCGGTTGATAAAACTTTGCGGACCGAAAAAACTTTCGCTTCTGGCAAAACCGCCTGGAAAAGATTCCGCGCCAGCATTGGAGTTTTCGACACTGATTTTGGCGCTGGCCTGCTCCATTTATTTCAAGATCGACAATTGGCTGACAAAGGATTGTTCACTCGCATTCACGAAATCCCTCTCGCGTCTTTCGGCAGGCACCGCAATCGCGCCTCAGGCCGATGCTACGAACGGCTGATGTCTGATATCTTCCGCCGCCGCCGCGTAGACGGCATCTTCGGCAATGTTGGTGGCGTGATCGCCGACGCGTTCGAGATGTCGCGCAATAAACATCAAATTCAAATAACCACGCAACTGATCGGGATCTTCCGCCATTCGCTGGATCAAGCGCCGGCTGGCGACGCGATTCAATTCATCCAGCTTTTCATCGCGCGGTACCACAGCTCGTCCGAGCTGCACGTCCTCGCGCACATAAGCGTCGATGCTGTCCTTGAACATCGACATGGCGTGCGCGTGCATTGGCGCGATCAATTCCAGCTCCGGCAATGGCGGATGCTGGTTCAGCTTGCGCGCCCGGCGCGCTATGTTCGTCGCCTGGTCGGCCATGCGCTCGAGGTTGGAAGAAAGTTTCATGGCCGAGACGACACGACGGAGATCGGAAGCCAGAGGTTGAAAACGCATGAGCACATCTACGCCGTCCTTGTCGATCTGTTTTTCCAGCTGGTCGATTTCCTCGTCATCGGCGATGGCGTTTGCGCAAAGATCGTCGTCCCGTTGGAACAAACCTTTCATCGCGCGATCAAGGCTGCGCTCCGTCAGCCCGGCCATCATGAGCACATTGTTGCGCAGCGAAGCGAGTGCTTCGTCGAACGTTCCAAGAATATGTTTGGGCGTCACCATTTCGATCTTTCCGATGCCGATCTAATCAGCCGAACCGGCCCGTAATATAATCTTCCGTCTGTCGTTCGCTCGGATTTGTGAAAATCTTTGTCGTCGCCGCAAACTCGATCAGCCGCCCGAGGTAAAGAAAGGCGGTGTAGTCGGAGCACCGTCCGGCCTGCTGCATGTTGTGCGTGACGATGACGACGGTGTAATTGGAACTAAGCTCGTGGATGAGCTCCTCGATTTTCGCGGTTGCAATTGGGTCGAGCGCGGAAGCGGGTTCATCCATCAGAAGAACTTCCGGCTCAACCGCGATGGCGCGCGCGATGCAAAGCCGCTGCTGTTGACCACCGGACAAGCTGATGCCGGGTTTGTGCAAATCATTTTTCACTTCGTCCCACAGCGCCGCCATTCGGAGCGATTGTTCGAGCCGCTCGCGGAGGAAGGCGCGATCGCGCACGCCGTTCAGTTTTAAACCGACGAGAACATTCTCCGCAATCGACATGGTTGGAAATGGATTCGATTTTTGAAAAACCATTCCGATGCGACGCCGAACTACGACTGGATCGATATGTGGCGCATAAATGTCTTCGCCGGCAAAAACCACTTTGCCTTCGATCCGCGTTTGCGGAACCAGTTCGTGCATCCGATTGAGCGAGCGCAGAAGAGTAGACTTGCCGCAGCCGCTCGGACCGATGATTGCGGTGATCATTTTGGATGGAATGGTGAGAGTGACGTTCTCGATCGCTTTCTTCTCTCCATAAAAGATCGATAATCGTTCCACCTCAAAGGCGGGCGGTCGCTCGGGCGCAGCAGCGGTGGGCTCGGAGCCGGAGGCCACCTGTTGCTGCGGCGATGAGACGGGCGTGATCATCGGCGGATCAATTATCGCGGCGCTTTCCATCAGAGAACTCGGGCAACTCGTTCGCGGGTGAGAAAACGAACCAGAATATTAACAAAGAAGATCATTACCACCAGCACAAGCGCACCGGCCCAGGCCTGCCGATGCCAGTCATCATATGGCGAAATAGCGTAGCTGAAAATTTGCAACGGCAGGGCAGCAATCGGCTCGCTCAGGTCGTGGTTCCAAAACCGGTTCCCAAACGCGGTGAAAAGCAATGGCGCAGTTTCTCCGGCGACGCGTGCCAGCGCGAGGAGAATGGCCGTGACGATGCCCTTGATCGCCGTCTTCATCACGATGTGCACGATTGTTTTCCAGCGGCTAATGCCGAGAGCAAGCGATGCTTCGCGATAACCAGCCGGCACGAGCAAGAGGACCTCCTCCGTCGTGCGCATGATCAGTGGAATCATGATGAAGCCGAGCGCGAGCCCGCCCGCGTAAGCGGAAAAGCTTTTGAAGCGCAAAACAACCAAACCGTAAACCACCACGCCCCAAATGATCGATGGAACGCCGTTGAGCACATCGGCGACGAAGCGAAGCAACCAATTTCCACGCACCGTTCCGTACTCGGCAAGATAAACGCCGCCGAAAACCCCAACCGGAACGCCAACCAGCGCGGCGAGCCCAAGTAATTCGAATGACCCGGCGATCGCGTTCACCATGCCGCCGCCTGCGACGCCGACCGGTTTCGGTAATTCCGTGAAGAACGACCAGTTCACCGCGCTGGCCCCGCTGCGGAGCAGATGCAAAAATACAAGCGCGAGTGGCGCGATTACCAGCAATGCACACACAAACGACGCGGCTGAAGCGAGCGCGCTCTTCGTTTTTCGCCAAAGATGACTGTTCTTCATTGGACAGCGCCGCTTTTTATTGTCGATCCCATCGTTTTCAAAAGCAGTTGCGCGAGGAGATTCGCCAGGATCGTGATTCCGAAAAGAACCAGGCCGATTTCGAACAACGCTTGCAGGTAAACGTCAGTCGTCGCTTCGGTAAACTCATTTGCGATCACGCTCGCGAGGGTGTAACCCGGCGCAAACAATGAAGCGCGGATTTGCGGCGTGTTCCCGATCACCATCGTCACTGCCATGGTTTCGCCCAGGGCGCGACCGAGTCCGAGAATCACCGCACCGAAAAGTCCTTTTTTTGCGTAACTGAGCACCGCAATGCGCGTGACTTCCCATCGCGTTGCGCCCAGCGCGTAAGCTGCTTCGCGCTGCAAGTTGGGAACAGAGCGCAGGATCTCGCGCGAAACCGAAGTGATGATCGGCAGAATCATCACCGCGATAATGATGCCGCCCGCCAGCATGCTGACCCCGTAGATCGGTCCGCTGAAAAACGGCGTCCAACCAAAGATTTTTTTCAAGAACGGGAATGGATGATCCCGCAGCCACGGAATCATTACAAAAATTCCCCACAAACCGAGGATCACGCTTGGGATCGCCGCCAGCATCTCAATCAGCGAAACAATCGGCTGCCGAATCCAGAGCGGCGCTAGTTCCGTCAAATAAACTGCGGTCGCAATGCTGAGCGGCACGGCAATGATCAGCGCGATGAGTGAGGAAACAGCCGTGCCGTAAATGAATGGGAGCGCGCCGAACTGTTCCGCGACCGGATCCCATGTCGATGTTGCAAGAAAATGAAAACCGAACCGATGGATGGCGAGTGACGAGCCGCGCGCCAATTGCCATCCGACCAAAAACACCAGCGCCACGACCGCGAGCGCCATCGCCAGCGTGAACCATTTGAACACCTTGTCGCCGAGGCCCGATGGCGGCGCCATCCGATCGATTGTCGATCTTACGGCGGGCCTTTCGGGAGCAACGGCAATTGGCATGATGGCGTGCCCGCGTTACATTTTGATTTCGTCCACCCGCTTCAACACGCGTTCGCGCAAATCAGCCGGCAGCGGCGCATAATCCAGGTTCTTTGCCATGTCTTCGCCTTTGGTCAGCGCCCATTTTAGAAACTCGACCAGCTTTTTGCCTTTGGCCGCGTCTTTTTGCTGCTCGTAAACGAGCAGCCACGTCGCGCCGGCAATCGGGTATGAATCATTCCCGGGCGCGTTCGTCATTGAAAAGCGAAAGTCCTCCGGAATTTGCGCCGTCGCCATCGCCGCAGTGATCGATTCGACCGACGGCTTCACGAACTTGCCCGCTGAATTCTTCACGTCCGCATACGGCATTTTGTTTTGAATCGCGTAGATCAATTCCACGTAACCAATTGCACCCGGAGTTTGCTTCACCTGGCCCGCGACGCCTTCATTTCCTTTGCCGCCGAGACCGGTCGGCCAATTGACCGAAGTGTTCGTGCCGACCTTCTGTTTCCACTCCGCGCTGATTTTGCTCAGGTAATCGGTCCAAATATAAGTCGTGCCGCTGCCATCTGAGCGATGGACCACCACGATTTCTTGATCGGGCAAACTTGCTCCTGCGTTCAGGGCTGCGATCTTTGGATCGTTCCACTTCTTGATTTGGCCGAGGAAAATTCCCGTGATCGCGTCGGCATCGAACTTTAACGCGGGACTTCCGGGCAAATTGTAAGTGACAACATCGGCACCGGCCACAGTTGGAATGTGCAAAATTTTTCCCGGCGCTTTGGCGAGGTTCTCATCACTCATCGGCCCATCGGACGCGCCAAAATCCACGGTCTGCGCGATGATTTGTTTTTGTCCGCCGCCGGAACCGATCGATTGATAATTAAACCGCACTGATGGATCGACTTTGGCGTATTCGTCGAACCATTTCGAATAGATCGGATATGGAAACGTCGCGCCCGCGCCATTGATCGTCATTTGCGCCGACGCCGTTGCACTCAACCCGGACGCGATGATCAGCCCAAGAAATCTGCCGCTCAGCTTGTGAAGTTTCGTCATGCGACGAAATTGCCGCACTCGGGTTCGGCTGGTCAAAATGTTTACTGTTACGTTTGTGTGACGGGGGCGCACGCGCCTCACGTCCTGGCGACGCTCATAGAGCGCCGCTACAGCTCAAATCGTAACGCGACCGGGCAAAATCACGCGAATGGTGGTTCCCTTTCCGAGTTCGCTCTCGGCTTCGACGCGGCCGCCGTGGAGTTGCGCGATGTGTTTGACGATCGCGAGGCCGAGTCCGGTGCCCCGGATGCCTTCGGGGCTGCGTGCTTTATCGGCGCGATAAAAACGTTCGAAAATGCGCGGCAGATCGTTTTTATCAATGCCGACGCCGTCGTCGCTCACGCTGAGCGCAATTTCGCCCCTGCCCTGCTCAGCTCGAAGACGAACTCCGCCGTTCTCGCGGGAATATTTCACCGCATTGTCGAGCAAATTGTAGAGGACTTCCTGCAATCGCGCTTCTTCCGCGCGAATCATCGGCAAATCGGGTGCAAGATCGACAACAACTGCAAGCCCCTTTTCCGCGAACTTTTTTTTCCAATCGTGAGCCACATCGCCAAATAGCTTTAGCAAATCGACGTCGCTCAATTGCAAATTTGAATCCGCCGATTCCAATTGCGCGAGCATGAGCAAGTCATCTACGAGCAAGCCGAGACGTTTTGAATGCCGTTCCATCACCTCGAGGATGCGCCCGCGTTCCTCACTTGAACTTTTCGGATCGTCGATCAAGGTCTCGATGTAACCGCGCAAGATCGACAATGGCGTGCGCAGCTCGTGGGAAACGTTGGCCACGAAATCGCTGCGCATTTGATCGCTGCGCTTCAACTCCGTGATGTCGTGAAACAAGACGACCGCGCCGGTCATTCCGCCGACGTCGTCTTTCATCGGCACGGCGCTGACTTGCATCCAACGCTCCCGGTGATTTTGTGGATCGAGCAGACCCAGCTCGGTTTGTTTCTGTTCTCCTGCGCCTAACGTTGCCACGATCAATTTTTCGAGCTGGGAATTACGAACCGTATCGAGAAGCGGCGCGCCTGGTAAAATCTCGTGGGGCGCGAAAAGTTGCCGGAACGTTTCATTGACCAGCGTGACCCGCCGGCTGGAATCGACCACGAGCAAACCATCCTGCATCGCGGAAAGAACGGTTTGTGTTCCAGAGGTGGCTTCCGAAATCCGCCGATCGAGATGCTGCTGGCGCCCGAAAATATTTTCCAAGGCGAGACCGACGCGGCGCGGTTGCGCTGCCCCATCGACAAGGAATGTGCGCGGACGATCGCCGGTCGCGATTTGCTGGACGAGTTGCTCGATTTGCCGCCACGGCGCAATCCATTTTCGCCACGCGATGTAAGCAAATGCGATTGTCGATCCAACAATCGCGCAGAGCAGAAACCAAAACATCCGCAGTTAATTTTCGCGCAAGCGATAGCCGAAACCGCGGACGGTTTCGATCACATCGCCAGCTTTCCCAAGTTTCTCGCGCAGGCGGCGCACATGCGTATCAACGGTGCGCGTGTCGATGATGCTTTCGTAGCCCCAGACGTCGTTGAGCAAACGATCCCGTTCCTGGACGCGACCGCGCCGCTGCATGAGCGTACGCAAAAGTTTGAATTCAATGCTGGTGAGATTGACGCGTTTGCCGCCGACCGAAACTTCGTGCCGGGCGGGATCAATCGTAATCGGGCCGGCGCTGAGACGTTCGTCTGCTGGCGTCGCTTCACCGCGACGGAGGATCGCACGGATGCGCAAAATAACTTCGCGCGGGCTGAACGGCTTGGTCACGTAATCGTCGGCGCCGAATTCCAGGCCCACGATCCGGTCGATTTCCTCCGCTTTGGCCGTTAACATCAAAATCGGAATTTGCCGCGATGCGGGATCGCTTTTGAGTATCTTGCACACTTCCAGGCCCGGCATCTTCGGCAACATCAGATCGAGAATGATAAAGTCCGGCTTTTCGCGGCGCCCCTTGTCCAAACCGGCAACGCCGTCACTCGCCGTGGAAATAACAAAGCCGCCGGCCTTGCGCAGATTCAGTGCGAGAAGATCGACAACGTCCTTCTCGTCTTCGACGATCAGAATGGTTTTGCTCGAAGCCGCGTCCATCCGCAGCAGATCTTTGGGATTAGCTACTTCGATCCGCCCGCCACGCTTGGTTTGGCGTCGGCCTGCTCGTTCAGGGCCTGCGTGAATTCCTGCAAACTCGAAACGATCTGCGGGGCTTTGGCTAGCACCGTGGTGGCCAATTTTTCCGCGTAGTCCGGGCGACGCTGCGACATTTCCGAGAGTGCCATCATCACGGCCAGCGCGTTATTGATCGAGTGCTTGATCTCGCTGAATTTTTTTTGCAACTGAACGATCTCTTCCTGCGAGATACTGCGGTCGGTTTCACTCATAATCGGGGATTTTCACTGGAGAAAACGGGCGGCTATGCTTGACTTAAAGGTTCGACATTTGTCGTCAAGATGCCTGCGAAAGTTATCAAGATCAGTGGTGCGCGCCAGCATAATCTGAAGAATCTCCACGTGGAAATTCCGCGTGAGAGACTGGTCGTGATCACCGGATTGAGCGGCTCGGGGAAATCGTCTCTTGCCTTCGACACGCTATGCCGAAGGCCAGCGCCGCTACGTGGAAAGCCTTTCGGCTTATGCCCGCCAGTTTCTCGATCGGATGGAGAAACCGGACGTCGATTTTATCGAAGGTCTCTCCCCGGCCATCGCGATCGAGCAACGCAGCGCCGGCGCGAATCCAAGATCGACAATCGCGACCACGACCGAAATTTACGATTACCTGCGCGTGCTTTTCTCCGCCGTCGGCCAGCCGCACGACCCCGCCACTGGACGCCCGCTCCATCGACGAACTCCTCAACAAATCGTCGATCAAATTCTCTCGTACGAGCCGCAATCAAAAATCGCCGTCCTCGCCCCGCTGGTGCAAAATCAAACTGGGGAATTCCGCGACGTGGTCGAAAAATTGAAACGCGAAGGATTCGTCCGTGTTCGCGTCGACGGGGAAATCATCGAGCTCGGCCGGCCCGAGCCGATTCGCCTGAAACGGAACGAGCGTCACACGATCGAAGCGGTAGTCGATCGACTGGTCGTGCGCGATGGAATTCGCGCTCGTTTGGCCGATTCGATCGAAACCGCGCTGAAGTGGGGCGGGAATAAATTGTCGATCTTGCGACCAGTTAGGGACGCGTCTCCGACGCCTCCGACGAATTTGTCGGATGGCTCGAAAAGCGATGGACGGCTCGGAGATTCGTTCCTACCTGGTTGGGAAGAGCTGCACTACTCGACCGATTACGGGGACCCGGAGACCGGTTTTAGGTTAGGAGAACTGACACCGAAACACTTCTCATTCAACAGTCATCTTGGCGCCTGCCCGTCTTGTCACGGCCTTGGCACGCAACTGGTTTGCGATCCGGAATTGATGGTTTCCGATCCGGGAAAAACGCTGGCGGAAGGCGCGATCATGCCGTGGCGCCGCGGCACGAAGCGAATGCAGGCTTATTATCGCCATTTGCAAGCCGCGCTCGTGAAACATTTCCGCATCGACGAAGACGCGCCGTTTGCGGAATTGCCTGACCAATTCAAAGACGCGCTTTATTTCGGCACTGGTGATGAACCGATCGAAATGAGTTTTTCGAGCAATGGTCGCGCGGAGAAGAAGGCGCGTCCGTTTGAGGGACTCGTGCCGCAGATGCAGCGGCTTTACCAAGAAACGGAAAGCGAATTCACACGCAACCGGATCCGCGCATTCATGACCCGCGTCCTATGCAAAATCTGTGGCGGAGCGCGACTCAAGCCCGAAATTCTCGCCGTCACCCTTAAAAATCGCCCGGGGTGCGAGTCGAACATTCATCAATTCAGCGAAATGACGATCGAGGCTGCGGCCAGGTATATGTCGATCTTGCAATTAACGGAGCAGCAACGCGTGATCGCCGCCGATGTCGTGCGCGAAATTCAAACGCGGCTGCAGTTTCTCGTCGAAGTCGGCCTCAGTTATCTGACGCTCGATCGCGAGAGCGGTACGCTGAGCGGCGGGGAGGCGCAGCGCATCCGGCTGGCGTCGCAAATCGGTTCCGGGCTGGCCGGCGTTCTTTACGTTCTCGACGAGCCGAGCATAGGGCTACATCAACGTGACAACGCGCGATTGCTCGGGACGCTGCGACGGCTGCGCGATCTTGGCAATTCCGTCATCGTGGTCGAGCACGACGAGGAAACAATCCGCGCTGCGGACCACATTGTCGATCTTGGGCCCGGGGCCGGACCGCGTGGCGGGCAAATCGTCGCGCAAGGCCGTCTCGAGCAAATCTTGCGTGCAAAAAATTCGGCGACCGCCGATTATCTTTCCGGCCGAGCGCGCATTCCAATTCCGAAACAGCGAACGAAACCGCGCTTGCCGAAAAACGGCGAAGGCTGGCTGACGGTGGTTGGCGCAGGGGAAAACAATCTAAAAAATGTGGATGTTTCGTTTCCGCTCGGCTGTTTCACTTGCGTGACGGGCGTATCCGGCAGCGGCAAATCGACCCTGGTCGACGACATTCTGCGCCGCGCGTTGTTCCGCCATTTTTACAATTCGAAAGAGAGACCTGGCTCATATCGCGCGCTCCACGGGCTCGAGCAAATCGACAAAGCAATCGTGATCGATCAAAGCGCGATTGGCCGCACGCCGCGCTCGAATCCGATCACCTATACGGGGGCGTTCACCCCGATCCGGGGACTCTTCGCGCAATTACCGGCGGCGCGCGTGCGCGGTTATGACGCAGGGCGTTTTAGTTTTAATGTCAAAGGGGGACGCTGCGAAAATTGCGAGGGCGGCGGACTGATCAAGATTGAAATGCACTTTTTGCCTGATGTCTACGTTGAGTGCGAAGTTTGCCGCGGCCAGCGTTACAATCGCGAGACGCTCGAGATTACCTACAAAGGTAAAAATATTGCCGATGTGCTAAAGTTAACGGTGGATGAAGCGGCGCGATTCTTCCGGAATGTGCCGACCATTTCAGACAAGTTGACGGCGCTGCTCGATGTTGGTCTCGGCTATTTACAGCTCGGCCAAGCAGGGACTACGCTTTCCGGCGGAGAGGCCCAACGCGTGAAGCTTGCGACCGAGCTTGCGAAGAAAGCGACCGGTTGCACACTTTATATTCTGGACGAGCCGACGACCGGTCTGCATTTCGCGGACATTGAGAAACTGCTGCAAGTGCTGATGAAATTGCGCGACGCCGGAAATACAGTCGTTGTGATCGAGCACAACCTGGAAATGATCAAATGTGCTGATTGGATTGTCGATCTTGGACCGGAAGCGGGCGAGCAGGGCGGCAAGGTTGTCGGAACAGGTCCGCCGGAGGCGATTGTCGATCTTGCAGAAAGTTACACCGGAAAATTTTTGCGGCCGCTCCTGCTGGAAAAACGATGAAGGCATTTAGCGACCATCGCGCACTCGTTTTCGCCGCTTTGTTCGTCCTCATCTGGCAATCTTCGCGCGCCGAAGTTTCGCCTGAGCTGGCGGAGGCGGAGGCGCCGTTAGCGGAAGGAGTGCCGGAAGTTGCGGTGGTGCGTCTGCAAACATTGCTTGGCCGCAATTTAACCGACGAAGGGTGGCGCGCCGTCGCAGAAAAACTTGCGGAAGCGTTAGTCGCGGCAAAGCAGCCAGCGGGCGCGCTTACTCTGCTTGCGGATCCGCGGCTCCGCGAAATTTCCTCGACAAAATTCTGGCGGGCGCAAGCTCTGGCCAGTTTGCGTCGATGGACGGAAGCATTGCCGCTCTACGAGGAGTCGGCGAGGGCCGATAATTCGCCTTTTCGAGAGAGCGCAATTTTCGGAGCGGCGGAAATGTTGCGAGCACTAGAGCGGCGGGATGAAGCACTGCAGAAATTGTTCATTCTTTTTCCGGACAAGCAGTGGGGTGCTCAGGCGCGGCTCCGATCGGCCGAACTGTACATCGACAAGTCCGACGCCGTTAACGCCCGGCGCGTGCTGGACGAGATGCAATCGAAGTCGACCGCGGAGAGAAAAGAGCGGCGTCTTTTGCGCGGCCGGCTCGAGTTGATCTTGCGGCGGCCTGAGAGAGCGATCGGCGCGTTTCAAGCATTTCTGAAAAGACCGGAGAGCGCAAGTCATGCAGTAGTGATTGCGGCGCTTTGCGGGATTGCCGATGCGCATCTGCAATTGAAAACGCCGGAGACGGGCGACGATGTGCTGGAAGATTTCATTGAGCGTCATCCGCAAGATGTCGATCTGGCCCTTATTTTTGCAAAATTGGATGAGCTGTACCGCGCGGAGCGAAAATTGTCGCGGAATGAACTTGAGCGGTGGGGCAGAGATCCCGCGCAGCCCCGGCGGGGGTTTGCGCAGTGGTATCTGGCGCGCCTCGATCTCCGGGCCGGACGTCGCGACCGGGCTTTGGAATCGTTTGCCGCATTGAGCCGCAGCGAAACCAAATCCGCGGCGCTTGCTCCAGCCCTCCTCGAGTACGCGCAGCTCAAATTGGAAGAACACGATTTTGACGGCGCGATTACGATCCTAAACGAAGCGCGCGCGTTCCAACCGGAGGCGACTTTGCGCGACCGCATCGATCTGTTGGCGGCACACGCTCAATATCTGGCGCAGAGATTCGAAATCGCGACCGCGACCTTTGAGAGACTCGCGCATTCAGCGTCGCCGTGGGCAAAGCTATCGCTTTTCAACGCCTCCATCGGCTGGCTCCAACTCGGCGATCACGCTCGTTTTCTGGCCGATTACGATGAATTTGAAAAACAGGCCGGCGATGAGGAATCTCTCGCCGAGATGCGGCTCGAAGAAGGATTGCTGCAGGCGGCGAACGGTGGCGCCAAAGCAGCCGACTCGCTGCAAAGTTTCTTGCGCGATTTTCCCCGGAACCCGCGCGCTTCGGAGGCCTGGGTTGCTTTGGCCGAACTGGCCTTTCATTCCACGCCGCCGCGCCTGGACGAAGCGCAAAAGGATCTCGTCCGAGCAACGGAATCTAAACCGACGGCGGCAGCCGCGGAGCGGAGCGATTATCTCCTCATTTGGATTAAAGACGCTGCGAGCGCAAACGGCGCAGATGTGCTCGAACTGGAAAATCTTTTTCTGCAAAAACATGCAGCATCATCGTTTGCGCCGGATGTGCGCATGAAATTAGCGGAGACTTATTATCGCCGGCAGGATTTCCCAAACGCCCAAACGCAATTCGAGCTTCTCGCACAGCAAAATCCGCCAGGGCCGCTCATGGAGAAGGCACTTTTTTTCGCAGCGGAATCTGCCTTGTCGAGCATGGGCGCGCATTCGCTCGATCGGGCGATCGTGCTTTTTGATCAAGTAGTGCGCTTGAATGGCGAGCTGAAATGGGCCGCGCGCAACGAACAGGCTGTAATCGAACGCAAACTGGGCAAGCCGCCGGATGCGCTCTTATTATACGATGAAGTGTTGAAGAGCGATGCGGGTCGGTCCGAAAAACGAGAAGCCCTTTGCGGCAAAGGCGACATTCTTTTCGAGATGGGCGGGAACGTAAATTATCGGCGGGCGATCGAAGCCTACGATCAGTTGGCTTCTGATAAGGAAGAGCCGATCCACTGGCGCAACCAGGCGCTTTTCAAAAAAGGTCTTTGTTTAGAGAAGGCGACCGACCGCGCGGGCGCGCTTTCGGCGTTTTACAAAGTCCTGGAGAGTGAGGCACGCCCCGATCGTCGCCGCGAACTCTTCTGGTATTACAAAGCGGGATTCAACGCAGCGCGACTCCTGGAAGACGATTCCAAATGGGAATCCGCGGCCGCCGTTTATCAGACGTTGGCAGCAACTGGAGGCAACCGGAGTGAGGAAGCTAAGGCGCGGCTCAACCGTCTCCGGCTCGAGCATTTTCTTTGGGGGGATTGATTCCGCAGAGTGTCGCGTTTGAACTGAGGGCTAGTCACAACAGCGCAAAATGTCGTTTTTTGTCCGAAGGAGATTAATTATCGCATTCGTTTTCTGTTGCACCCCGGAGCGAAAGGGCGCACACTTCGTGCATGAAAACCAGGGTTTTACACCTATGCGGTTGGTCAATCCGGTGCGCCAGTGTAGCGTTGTCGCTCGCACTTTGTGCATCAGTGCTTGCTGATTCGAGCAAAAACGTAGTTATTCCGGCAAAACAGCAGCCGGCCCAAAAGGGGGTAAAGAAAGTGTGCTACGTGATGATCTCAGGCTGGGGTATTCCGCAGCCTTGCGATCGGCTTTTTGGCGGCTTCCCGACCACCGTTTATCCGATGGAACGCATCGGGAGGTAAAAGTAGTTTCCTGCGCGATAACGTAGGCGCAATAGCGCGCTGCCCGGCGCGGCAGCGTGGGCTAGTTCCTTTTGTTTTTGCCCCGCCAACTCATAAGACCGCGAAGCCTCCGGCCGACAGTTTCGATAGGGTGACGTCGAGCTTCTCGCAGCAGCTTCCTGTAGCCCGGTTGGCCGCTTTTCATTTCGTGGATGAATTCGCGCGCAAATTTTCCTGAGCGGATTTCGCGCAGCGCTGCTTCCATTTTTCGCCGCACGGTTGCATCGACAATCCGTGGGCCGACGGTCAATTCGCCCCATTTCGCCGTGTCTGAAATGAGCGCGCGCATCCCATTGATTCCGGCCTCATGGATAAGATCGACAATAAACTTAAGCTCGTGGAGACATTCGAAGTAGGCCAGCTCGGGTGGATAACCGGCGCGGACAAGTGTTTCAAACCCGGCGCGGATGAGGGCGCTCGTTCCGCCGCAGAGGACGGCTTGCTCGCCAAACAAGTCTGTTTCCGTCTCTTCGCGGAATGTCGTTTCGATAACGCCGGCGCGAGTGCAGCCGATGCCTTTTGCCCAAGCCAGGGCCGTCCTCTTTGCATGTCGGCTCCGATTTTGATGAACCGCAATCAATGCCGGGACGCCGCGGCCTTTGGCAAATTCCCGGCGCACCATCGGCCCCAGGCCTTTCGGCGCGACCATTACAACATCGACATCTTTTCGTGGAACGAGCGTGCCGTAATGAATCGCGAAGCCGTGCGCGACAAGCAGCGTCTGACCCAGCCGCAAATACGGCGCGATCTCTTTTTTGTAAACCTCCGGCATTTTCGTATCTGGCAGCGCGAGAAAAATGACATCCGCGCGATGCACGGCCTCGGGTGTATCGACAACTTTAAGACCGGCGCGCCGCGCCGCCACGCGCGATTTGCTTTCGCGATAAAGTCCAACGACGACGGCGATTCCGCTGTCGCGCAAGTTTAATGCGTGCGCGCGGCCTTGCGCTCCGAAACCGATCACAGCGCAGGTTTTTCCCTTGAGCCAACGAAGGTCGCTGTCTTCATCGGTGTAAATGCGCGCCGCCGTACGACGCCGGGGAAGTTTGTGCATCGCGTGTTGTTGTAGCCGAGGTCGCCGGCCTCGGCCAGTCAGAAGGGCGGCGTCGGCGACCCCGGGCTACAGCGTGTGCCGCGCGCGCTTAATTGGCAGCGGCCTGCGATTTCGCGAATGCCTGTAAGCGGTTCACTTGCGCGAGCGTGGCACGAACCTCATCGGCGCGTCCCATTTTTTCCAGGATATTTGAAAGTAACAGGTACTGTCGCGGCTCGTCCGGTTGCCGCGAGACGGCGCGGCGTTGCGCGGCAAAAGCATCCTCCAGGCGATTCTCGCGCAGGCGAATCAGCGCGATGAGATTGAGCGCCTCGGTATCATGAACATCGAGCCAGCTGGCATGGCCAAGCGAAGTATCGGCTCGTGTTACGTCGCCTTTTTGTGCGTACAAGCGACCGAGCGCGAGGGCCGCGCCGTAGTGCCACCAATTATGGCGCGCGAAATTTTCGACGAGACACAGAGCGGCGTCGGCTCCTTGCGTTTCACGAAGAACTTCGGATTCGAAGCTGATGATTTCCCAAATGTCCGGGTATGCGACGCGAGAGTTCTCAAGAATGGCCAGGGCCGCTTTGTCGTCTTTCGCCGTATGTCGAAGATGCGCGAGGTTGACCGCGGCGATCCACGTGCGCGGATATTCTCTGCGCGTTTGCGCGGCGGCCCGCGCCGACGAATCGAACATTGCTTCGGCCTCGGCCCTCTTGCCCACTTGGAACAGTAGGCCAGCGAGATTGTTGCACGCGATCGGATAATCGGGGGTGATCTCGAGCACGCGCCTGAACATCTTCTCGGCGGCGACGTAATCACCGCGATGCACGTAAATTTGGGCGAGATTGGCGGCGACCCTCGTGCTCGTGCCGCCTGCGGCAAGCGTGCGCTTGTAAAACGTCTCCTCGTTTACCCAATCGCTGCTGCGCACAACGCTGCGAACGCCAAAGGCAATTACCGCCACAGATACGAATGCACCGACGACACGCCGATAGCGCACCGGCAATTCAACCGCGCAGCCGGCGAGAAAAATCAGGAACCCGACGCTCGGCAGGTAGAGCCAATGCTCAGCTACCGTCGCATCCAACTGGATGACATTGGAAATCGGCAAATAACCAGCGAGAAACCAGCTTGCACCGAAGATGCGCGCCGGCTGGCCACGACCTCTTTTTGCACTGCCGCAGATCAAAGCAGCGAGGACAAACAATCCAACCACGGACAGATATTCGATACCAATCGCCTGTCGCCAGTCTGCGTTGCTGCGGCAGGCCGCCGGATTGAATACCGTGCGTTCCATGTGCAGATTGCCGGGAAAAATCATCAGACGACCGTAATCGCCGAGCGTTCGCGCCATCAGCACAACGCGAAGGGGCCCACTCCAGCCCGCATCGGGCATAGGCGTCGTGAGTCTTTCGGGTAGATAACGGAGACCCATGTAAATGGCGAGGAGCGCGACGCAGCAGGCCACCGCCCAGATGTGCGTGCGAAGCCGCACCTGTTTCTCGACGAGAAGCAGATGCGCGACAAAGAGCGCGAGCCAGACGCAGGCAATCTCGCGCGATAACAACGCGAGCAGACCTGACACGGCGGCGAGGAAATAGAGCGAACCACGAAGAATCCGGCAGCTCCCGGATGGGGTCCGTTGCGCGCGCAGAAATAGTAACCACCCGGCGCTGGCAAAGAGAAATGCGAGACTGTCGGCGCGCCCTGAGATGTAATCCACCGCTGCACTGTGAACCGGGTGCACAACCCAGATCATCGCAACGGAGAAGGCAGCCATGGAGAGCCAGGGGAGGCGCCGGTGCGCACGGTCACGGACCGCAACTGAGACCCGGCGCAAGAAGAGTGACGCGAACAGTTGGCGGAGCAGGAAGTAGAGCAGAACACCGCTGCCGGCGTGCAGCAGCACGTTCGTCAGGTGAAAGCCGTACGAGTCGGTGTTCCAAAAAAAGTAATCGACGATGAATGAGATATTCTGCACCGGCCGGTAATGGGCCGAGAACGAGTCCAGAAACAGATAGTGCCGAAAGGCCTCCAGGATCAGGAGCGGGCTCTTGATGAACGGATTGTCATGAGACAAATACTGATCGTCCCAGATGCGCTCTCCTTGCAGGGCCGGCGCTCGCACGATGACGCCGATAACGATGAGGAGAAGAACACGCAGCCATTCTCTGCGCAGATAAGTTGCGAGTTTCGACAGGCGGGAAATTGGAGCCCAATTTCCAATTGCGGGCGGGCACGGAACCGGGTGCGTGATTCTCGGTCTAACGAGCGGGGTTGGTGAGGCGAGCACGAGACACAGTTGCGAGATGGAGCAACTCTCGAGTCTTGTTCGCACGACTCATTCCCTGCCACTCCCGCTCTGCGGGAATGACAGGAGAATGAATCGTCGCCAGGTTCCTAAGGAACAACGTAGGGCGACCAGAACGCTGACGGTGCAACGTCCGACAACGCGTTGAAACTGAGCGTTGGAACCGCCGGCAGCGAGTCGACGACTTGATCGCCGTAAGCGTTGCCGAGGAGGTCATTGCCCGTGTTGTAAAGGACCGATCCTCTTTTCAGGTAGTTCGTCCAATCGGTAACTTTAACCGGATTGCCGGTGCTCCGGTTGGTTTCGATCGCGTATTGATCGACCGCGGAGTCGATCATGCGCAGATCGTTTAGGATCCGGGTGGCCTGCGAACGTTTGCGGGCCCGGAGAAATCCAGGCACGGCAATCGCCGCGAGCAGCGCGATGATCGCGACCACGATCATGATTTCCACGAGGGTGAAGCCCCCGCGGCGTTTATTGATGGCGTTTAACATGCTATTGCTTTCTTTATCTTTTGTTTGTTTGACTGCGCTCCGCGATACGATCGTGGAGGTGCCTTTATGAAGCAGTGTTGATGCCAACGTCAGCGCTTTTTCACATTTTTCGGGGAGTATGCACTTCACCGCAAACCTGTTACGCCGGGCGCACGCATCGTGCTTGAATAGCGGCGTGAGATTCTTGAAATCGGCCTTGCGACACTCTGTCGGCGCCAGCGTCTACATTTTTGTGGCTGTCTTTCTCTTGCGCATCGTTGTCCTGACAAGACTGACAGGTTCTCCGTTCCTGCTCCCCATGCGGGGGGACATGCATTTCTATGATGATTGGGCGCAACGCATCCTGCACGGCCAACTCACAGACCACTTGGCCTTCTACGGTCTACCACTCTACGCCTATTTGCTCGCGCTGATCTATAAACTGGCAGGCTATGGCCCATTCGTTCCTGGGTTGTTGCAGGCCTGCCTCGATGCCGGAACGGCTGTAGTTCTCTACAAGCTCGGCGTCAGCGTTTTCTCGCCACCGTCGGAAGGGGAACCAGGAAAAACTCCCGCCGGCCTCCTGAGTTTTGGTCTGCGGAAGGGCGGCCACTTCGTCGGAATACTTGCCGCGATTGGCTGGGCATTTTTTGTCCCGGCGCAGGCCTACGCAGTCATCCTAATGCCGACAGTGTGGTCGGTTTTTATTTTTTGGTTTTTGCTCTGGTTGATCGTGCGAGCAAGGTCGGCGCCAAGCGGGCCCGCCTCTTTCGTCTATGGTTTGTTCACCGGCGTCGCTGCGATGGGTGTCGCGACAATCCTTTTCCTTACTCCGCTGCTCCTTGCCGCCATCATTTTCAAGCCGCTGCTGCCGAGCCATGAACGGTCGCGTATGGTGAAACTAAGTGCCATCGCCCTTCTTTTTCTCGGAATCGGTGCCGGCACTTCGCCTTGCTGGATCCACAACTATTTCGTCGCGCGCGATCCCGTTTTTTTGTCGGCTCACAGCGGCGTGAACTTTTGGATCGGCAATAATCCGGTGGCGACTGGGTATCCCCGGTTCCCGCCCGGGTTGCACGCCGGGCAGGAAGTAATGCTGAAGGAGTCGATCAATGTCGCCGAAAAAGCCGCCGGTCGTCCGCTCAAGCGATCGGAAGTCTCTGCCTATTGGTTTGCCAAGGCGAAAGCTTACATCGGCCGGCACATCGGCTCCTGGTTAAACTTGCTCTGGACGAAGGCGTGCAACTTCTGGAACGCATTTCAATACGATGACCTGAGTATGATCACCGCTCTCCGGGAGCATCACGTGATTTTTCCCGGCTTGCGGTTTGGAATCGTCGCCGCCTTGGCCATTCCCGGTCTATTGATCGCCTGGATCGCACTGCCTCTCTCACGCTGGATCACTGCGGCGGTGGTTCTGCATATGATTTCGTTGCTCAGTGTTTTTGTAACAGAGCGCTATCGACTCGCGGCGGTTCCCGGCCTGCTTCTGTTCGCTGCCTACGGCACATGGATATTTTGGGAGAGCTGCGTCATGGCGAATTATCGTCGGGCTGGCATTTATGTTTTGTTTTTAGTTCTGGCAACCTGGATCGTCTCGATCCCGAAGCGCGACCCGTCGCTGTGGGCCCTGGACAGTTACAATGCAGGTTGGCAGGCACTCGAGTCGAACGAGCTGCCGCTGGCCGAACAGAAGTTAAAGGTCGCTTATGCTTACGTGCCCGAAAACGCAGAGGTCAATTTTGCTCTGGGCAATCTTCGTCTCGCGCAGGGGGACAAGCCAACGGCGAAATCTTATTATTTCGCCGCCCTACATCTCGATCCAAACCACGAAGGGGCCTACAACAACCTTGGCATCCTTGCCTTGGAAGAAAAACGCTGGAGTCTCGCGGCCAAGCTTTTCGCGAAAGCGTTGCAACAGGATCCAAACGACGCGAAAACGCATTATTTGCTCGCCAAAATTCTTTTGGTCGAGCGCGATCTCGAAAATGCGCGTAAAGAAATCGATCGCGCTATCGAGCTGGAGCCCAATCAGCCCGAGTTCGCGAAATTGCGGCAGCAAATTGCCGGTGAATGACAGTTGGCTGTATCGCAATTACCAAGCTCTCCGCTCAAAAAACCGCGTGCGACCATCGCGGTCGTGCAACTCGAAATGGCGTTTTGAATCGCAATTCCATGAGCATCAGAAAATAGTCGAGCATGACGCTCGCAGTCAGTTTGCTTTGTCCGCGTTGGCGATTAGCGAAGTGATAACCAAGCTCGCGAAGGCGAATCGCGCTTTTCCCAAAACGGTGAACGGCCCGCACATAAAGATAGATCAAAATCTTGTAGCCACGCGGGTGAAGATCGCCGTCATCAATCGATTCAAACACTTCGCGACGCACCGCGAAAAAGCCCGACATCGGATCCGAAAAAGGAACATTGGCCAGAAAGCGCGCCAGCATCGTCGCAATCGCACTTCCAAAGCGGCGGAATCGCGAGCATTTTCCGTCGCTGCCGCCCGCAGCGCGCCGGGTCGCGACCGCGAACTCGGCATGGGCTGTCTCCTCCAACAGCGCCGGCACAAGCGCGACGTCGTGTTGCAGATCCGCGTCCATTACCCCCAAAATCCTTCCGCGGCCATGACGAAATCCGCAGATGACAGCGGAGCTTAATCCGCGGACCTGGCGCCGCCGGATTACGTGCAACCACGGATATCGCTTCTGGAATTTTTGCGCTACTGCCCACGTCTGATCCGGTGAATCATCATCCACCACGATGACTTCGAAGCACAGCCCCTGAAGGGCGTGGTCAATTTGACCAAAAAGCAGGGGAAGGTTTTCACGCTCGTTGTATGTCGGCAAGACGAGCGTCAAATCGACGCAACTTTGTTCGCTTGGAAAATTTGCCGTGCGATTCCAGAGAGCGTGGACGCGCTGGTTCGCATCGACAAGCGGCCCGGGGGCAAGAGTAACCATGTCCCGTTCAGAGCAGCAGAGGATATGCCATTGCGCCTCATCAGCCGGGACCGGCTCCTTACTTGATTAATCGTGAAGCGTGCAGCAATTGAAACGAGACCGGATCGTAAATCTGTGCGTGCACGAAGTAGCGCCAGTACTGAAACAGGTCCACGGCGGCCAAGATCAAAATGACGCCTGCCAGAGCGAAAAGCGGCCTTATTCGTGGAAGCTTCTCCGCCACCTGGAGCACCTGCGATAAAGCGAGCCAACGCAAGTGCAAGTCCCAATAGGCAGCAAAGCGCAAGCTCATTCCAAATGGCACAGCGGACATTACGAGGTAGCTTGCTCCGAGAAGGAGCGCCCAAAAGACATCTGGTCGTGATTCCCTGTCGATCTGAAACAAGGCACCCAGCGCGAGAACTGCAACCAAAGGCGAGAGCAAAGTGAAATCGATCAGGTAACGGTACCAGGCGCCGTCTTGAAAAAGAATTGGATAGCTCAGTGCGGCGGATTTTTGCACAAACATCCGATAGAACCAAATCCACTCGCCTACTCCGCCCACCAGCGCGGCCAGTGTCAACACCGCGAGCGCTGGGGCGAGGAGGCTTACCACAAATAAGAAAACGCTCCCGCGGCCCAGTTTGAAAACTGCGAAGACAATTGACACGATGATCAACGCTGCAAAAACAAATGCGGCATTTTCTTTCGTTAGCACGAGAACGAAGAGGCTGGCGCCGTAGCCCGCCAGCCACCCTTTGTGCTTCGGCGCTTGCAAATTTTCCCAGAGAAACCACGCGCACAGCACCGCCCAGAATGCGAAGTAACCATCTACCAACGAACGTTGCGCCAAATGAATCTGTAGTGGCGCTACCGCCATCAACACGGTTAAGAGCAGCATGCGCTCGCTGCCGCCAAGCCGATAGGCGATGATCGCAGTAGCGAACAGTAAAAGAACACTCGAAACGAGCGAAACGCATCGTAGCGCAGTGAGTGGATCGAGCCGGCTAATTGCGGCCAAAGCGCTCGCGGGCAACAAAAACCCAATGCGTGTCGCCGGCACGACTGCGTCGGAACGTTCTTCTTGCCATTTTACGTAAGCGCGCACGATGTCCGGATAATTCCAGATGCCTTCCTTTAGCGCTGTTTCGACATAACCAGCATAGATGCCCTCGTCGTAGCCGACGCCATGAAAGCCCGCGGTCGGCCACGCCCGCAGGAAAATTCCCGCGCTAAGGATGACAAACATTAGGGCGAGGGATGACTTCCCCACTCGATGTGATGAAGCCCGTCCGTCGATGTTCATGCAATCAAACACTGCACTTCCCATGCGCGACATGTCGATCTTTCAGTTATCGATCTTTCGGCCCGAAACCATCGCCAACCGGCTTTGTGGCCCGGTGACTGCTTCCCAGTCGTCCATCAACCCTTTGCGTCGATGTTTTCTGCGCCTCAAACCCACACCGCAGTTTTGCCCGAAGTTTCTGTAGTTTCCTCCGAAGCGAAAATCAGCGGAATCGGCAGACAATCGACGCGAATATCGGCCCGGTGCCCGGTTCAGATCCTTTGCGGAGTGGCGATCTTTTGCCTGATCGGAATCGCGCTCGGTCTTTGGCTCGGCACGACGCGACTAGGCAATCCCGATCCGCGCGATTGGTTCAACGTTTTCTATGTTCTCTTTGCCAGAAATGAACCGGCCGGGCTCGCGATTGTAATCGCATTTACTGGCGCGACGATCATCTGGCTCGCACGCGGGGCCCCGGCTATCTCGCTGCCGCGGCTTGCGCGGCCGGGATTAATCATCGGTCTCATCGCCACTGCAACCCTGGCGATTTGCGCGATCGGAACGCATTTGGTTTGTCACAACTATGCGCTGACCGCCGACGAGAACATGGCTGATTTTCAAGCGCAAATTTTTCTGCGTGGAAGAGTCACGGCTGAAGTTCCGGCGCAATGGCGCGATGCCGTTCGCGTCATCAAACCGACATTCGCGGACTACCTGCCTGCCACCCACTCGTGGAAAGCGACTTACCTGCCCGTCTATGCCGCGATGCGCGCGGTCTTTCAAAGTGCCGACCTGCAAACATTGCTCAATCCGTTCCTCGCCGCAGTGACCGTTCTGGCTCTTTACGGAGCAGCGCGAAACATTTGGCCGAAATCGAAAACGAACGCGCTGGTTGCAATTGGTCTGCTCGTGAGTTCATCGCAGTTTTTGCTCATGTCGATGACAGCCTACGCCATGCCGGCGCATCTGGCGCTGAACACAATCTGGCTTTGGCTCTATTCGCGACCCGATCGACGCCGGTTCTATTTGGCGCCCTTCGTCGGTGTGCTCGCCATTGGCCTGCACCAACCGATTGTGCACGCGCTCTTTGCCCTGCCGTTTCTTCTTCGGCTCGTATGGCAACGGCGCTGGCGTCCGATTGTGATTTTCGCGGTGATTTATTTCGCCGGCTGCGCGCTTTGGTTCCTTTGGCGGGAACATTATCAAGCACCAAGCGGCGGCGGGGTTGTTTCCGTGTTCAAATTTCTCAATCCGCGCATGCCAATTATTCAGTCGATGAATCTACTCTTGATCATCGCGTGGGCTTCGCTGGCCACTCCGCTTTTGGCTTTTCTCGGAGCGAAACAGTTCTTGAAAGGACAACCGATCGTGCAAGACGCCATCCTGAGCTGCGCTTTGACCTTCGTTTTTTATTTCTTCTTCTATCTCGATCAAGCCCATGGCTGGGGTTACCGCTATTTTCACGGCGCGCTTGCCTGTTTTGTGATTGTCGCCGTCGCCGGCTTCAATCGATTGTCGATCTTAATTGGCGAGCGCAGCGCGCAAACGTTCGTCCTGGCCGGCGTCGCCATGTCGATCTTCGTTCAACTTCCGCTGCGTTGCTGGCAAGCAGAGACGTTCATTAGGCCATACGCACGGACGGCCGCTGTGGTTCATGCCATGCCGCAAGACATCGTTGCACTCGATGCGCGCGATGCCTGGTACTCGGCCGATCTCATTCGCAACGATCCTTTCCTGGAAAAGCGCCCAATCGTTGTTTCCATTTTCGCCCTCACACCCGCGGCAATCGCCGTTCTCGAAAAAGCCGGCAGCGTGCGCTTCATCACGCGTGATGATTTGACGCGACTTGGCATGTTCACCACCCGCAGCAATGGCTACGCACGCGATCCTTTTCAACTCGGACGAGGCAAATAAGATGCATGCGGATCAAGACATTCAGTTTTCGAGTAGCGAATCTGCCGCACAAACGGGGATCGCCCTGCCCATGCTGAATCGACTGTTGGAGTATCTCGTGCGCACAAAAAAGCGGGTAGTCCCTGATTTGCGTCTTGAAGCTCTGCCTTTTTATTGCCGACTAAAAGCTTGAAAGGGATGCAGCGGATTTTGCGAGAAAGTTTGCGCCTAACGATCTTCATCGAGTTTTGGCCCGAAGGTTTGCGCCGTGCCGGTTCGGGCGCTACTCGCCTGCTATCGGATCGCGCACCAACCTTCTTTGCCGCCGCAACATCGACAGTCGCTAAACGTTGACAGCGCCGAGATGAATCAACTCGACCGAAAAGAAGGCGCCGTTAGTCAACTCGCACAGCGATCGCGGCGATACGGCGCTCCGATGAAGAACGATCGATGGCTGCTGAACATCGTCGCTCCAAATTTTGAACCGGACACTGTAGGCGGCGCGGGCGAGGTGATGATTCAGTTGATCGGAAATTTTCTCCGGCTGCACCCGAACGTTCGAATTTATCTGAACGAAAACACCGCGACTTTTTTTCCGCAGTGGCGAGGCCGAATCGTGGAAATTCGCACCGGGAAGATGCGGGGAAACGCGGCAAAAGCAGCAGCGATGTTGCGGCTCGGTGTGAGCGGCAAGGGTTTGCCACGCGAAGGGGTGACATGGTTCCCCTTCGGAACAATGCTGCCTTTCCACTTCAACGGGAAAGGCGTGGTCACGATCCACGACACACTCGATCGCGACTTTCCCCTCTGCGTTCCATTCTTGGAGCGCAAGCTTCGAAGATTTATGATCCCGCGAACTCTCAAGCGGTGCGCAGTCGTCACCAGCTCGCAATTCAGTCAGGAACGTATCCGGTGGTATTATGGGGTGGAATCAACTGTCATCCCTTTAGCTCCTATTCCGTTGCCGTCGCCAGCAGCGGCGATTGTCCCAGCGAAGCCGCATGTTTTCTATGCGGCAAACGCGTGGCCGCACAAGAACCACGAATTTTTACTTCGAATGTGGCGCGAGGATGCGCGACTGCGAGAAATCCCGCTGGTGTTTACACTCGGATCAGGCTTGGGAGCGCTCGGCTCTTCAATTGCGCGTTGCAAAGCTCACGGGGTGGAAATTTATATAACTGGGAGGCTCTCGCGCTCAGAACTTGCGCTCTATTACCAATCCGCGCTCTGCTCGGTTCTGCCATCGCTCTACGAGGGGTTTGGCCTAACGGCACAGGAATCGTTGCTTGCCAATTGCCCTGCGCTCGTGAGCGATCGCACCAGCTTGACGGAGACCGTGCCGAGCGACTATCCGTACGTTCTTCCGCTCGAGACGAGGGTTTGGACAGAAACAATTCTCGCGCTTCGTATCGCGCCCAAGCAGGATTTCCGTAAGTGGGCAAGCCGCACGACCTGGGTCGAGGCGGCAGGAAAATACCTGGAAGTTCTCGATGAAGTGCGCGGGGCGTAACAGGTGCGGCTGTTCCGATCGGACGGGAGCTTTACCTCAGCGGCCGAGCCCGCGCAGCACGCGGCGCACGAGCCAGATTGGCAACGGCAGGCGCAGCTTCCAGTATAAACGTTGCCAGCGAGTAATTCCCTCGAAGAAATTTTCCTGGACGTAACGATCGGCCGTCGCGTTCACGATTTTTCTTTCGGATGACGCAACGGGAACTGCATCGGCACCGATCATCGCAACCTCTCGATCTTGCGCGTAACAATTGGCATGGCCAATCGACGCCGTCGATAATTGCGCGTGTCACGGCATCGGTTTTCAACTCCGGGTCGCGGAGCATCCGCAATGACAAACACTCTGCGGCGGCTGCGCTGCGCGAATAGCCGCACTTTCCGATTGAAAATGATGAATGCGACGGGCGTGGTGAGCGCGCTAACCATCGGCCAGTGTCACTCCGTTCCCGATTTCCTGCCAATTCGCGGGTTGTCGCGCGCGCACGTTGCCGTACACGGCGCGCAATGCCGGCAAGAGCAGGATCGACTTTAATTGCATGCGCAGGATCGGCCGCGTCTTCGGATGGAGCGCGTTCAGCAAAACCGACGAGAAAATCTGCGCGACCAACGTGGCCACGGCCGAGCCGACTGCGCCGTGTTTTGGAATGAGGAGCAAATTCAAGGTGATATTAAGCGCGGCGCCGGTGAAAGTTCGAAAAGTCGCGAACCAAGTCAGGCCTTCGGTTATGTCATATCCGCTTTGGGTGATGCCGATAAAAATGAACAGAATCGTCCATCCGTGAACGACAAGAACATTCGCGGCGGGAAGATAGTTGGGTCCAAAAAGGACAGTGACGAATGCGGGCGCGGCAAAAGTTAAACTTAGCGAAAACACAAACCCGCCGGTAGCGGCGATAAGAAATAGGCGCTCGAATTGACGTTTGTAAAAATCGGGACCGAGCCGACGCCACCGCACCAAAACGGGAAAAAGCGGCGGCATCAACGCCATCGGGAGCAACGCGCACGCCTCGGAAATTTGCGATGCCGCGGCGTAGATCCCAGCCACTTGGTAGCCAGCCATTTTCCCAAGCATGATAATGTCCGATCGCATGTAGATCATCACCGCAAGAGCGCCGAGAAACAGCGGGAATCCTTCCGCGATGAGACGCGGCCAGACAACTGTCGTTGCCAAGATCGACACGGTACTCCGCGAGCCGCTTCGCCGGTGAATGAAGTACAGCGCGGTACCGATAAGGGCGGCTTCAACTGTTTCCAGCGCAGCGAAGAAAAGAAGCGGCGCGTTTGCGAGTATCGCGGCGAGCTTCAGAGCCGTGCTCAGCAAAATCGGAACACCGCGTCCCAAAAAACTCAGTGGAAAGCGACCCTGCGCTTGGAACGCGTAATCAAACACATCGCAAGCTTGGAAAAGCAATCCGCCGCCGGCCAGCGCAGCGATGCAAAGCAGCAACGTGTTGCCGCGTTCGAAAATGAAAATCAATCCCAGCATGGCCAGGTAGCTCAGAAGCGCGATGCCGAGTTTGAGCCAGAATGTTTCGCGCACGATGGCGGCGCTGCGTTCCTCTTGATCGACAAGATGGCGAACCACGACGCGGTCGAGTCCGAAACTCGCCACTACGGCAAACACTCGCACGAGCGCGAGGCCGACCGCGAGCGCGCCAAATCGTTGCGGACCAAAATGGCGACTCAACGCGATAATGACCGCCGCGAGCGATCCGACGCGCACAACGTGGTTGAGTAACGACCAGCCGCCGTTCGAGACAATCGTCGTCGAAAAATTCTTCATGCGATCGCGGCCGGCCCAAGATTTGGCACTAACTCAGCCGGCTTCGCTTGTAGTGTGTCGGGTTGCGTCGCGAGAGACGTTCCTGCGCTTGAGATCAAATCCACCCATTGATCGAGATGCGACTCGAAGCGTGCGTGTTTCGCCGCTTCGAGTTCATCGAACATTTCGCCTTCAAAGCCGGTGCAGATCAATCGGCGCCCAGCCGCGATGCTGTTCCAGACTTTGGAAGGAAAGATGGCGCGGCGGATTCGGGGGTGTCCCGCGACCAGATGAATTTCGTGTCGCAGCAACTCGGTTTTTAATTTTTCCGGATCGCTGTGCAACTGCTGCACTTGCAGCCAGGCTGGAAGCTGGCGTGCGCCTGGCCCATCCGCATGGATGCGGATCTTGTAACCCTGGTCGCGCAATTGCTCGCATGCGCCGACGAGCAAACCGACATCATGGCCATAACCGAGATTTCCCGAGTAGAGTGCGGTTTTGGGTTCGGGCGCAGAAACTTCTGTAAAAGCGATTGTCGGCCAGTTGCGGATCACAACCGAATTGCGCGCTGGGCCCGCGAGGTTCGCGCCGATCTTAACCACGCGGTCCCATTGTAAAAGCCGGCCATCCCAGTAGCGACTGAAAGCGCGACGGCCACAAGTTGGGTATTCGCGAACGCCGCGAATGAGCTCCGGATAATAATCTTGCAACCAGTAAATCGCGCGCGCGCGACGCCGTTTGATGCGATTCGCGAGCTGGACGGTGTTCGGCGGAGCGCTCGTCACAACGACCACATCGGCTGACCTAACAAAGTTGTCGATGTAACTGGCAAAGGCGCGTTTCACTGACGCGTACTCGATGAACGTCTGCGCGAGATTCCCCCGTCGCCCGCGATAATGCTCGAGGTGAAGAATCGGCACCGGCGGCTTGTCGCGGCCCAATGCTCGATAGTTGCCCTGCCCACCGACCAGCCGCACATCGCAGCCTTGTTGGTGCAAACGCGTCGCGAGATGTTCCGCGTAAAGTCCGGTCGGCGCAGCGTCCGGCCAGACGTATTGGCTTAGAATGTGGAACGTCGCCATCGCGTGCCGTCAGCTCGCGAGCACGCGTGGGTACGATCGCGAAGATTTGTGCATCGGTGCGCGAAACTTTCGTATCTGAATGTGATAGGCCTCACGATGATACCGCAGGTTAGCTTCGAGAAGCACTCCAGCGAGCCCGACGAAGATCGACAATGTCATCAGGCTCGCAGCCAGCACCGCGAGCGGCAAGCGATTGACCAGGCCGGTGTGGAGGTATTCCAGAATTGGGGCTGAACCGGCCGCCAAACCCGCGGCTGCGATGATTCCGCCGATTGTTCCGAAAAATGCCAGCGGCCGATAATCGCGGAAGAGCACGAGGAGCAACCGCAGAATGCGCAGCCCATCGCGCATGGTCCTGAGCTTTGATTCCGAACCATTCGTGCGACTGCGGAACGGCACCGGGATTTCAGTCATCGAGAAACTTTTGTCGACGGCTTGAATAGTCAGTTCGATTTCCAACTCGAACCCGCGCGACAGCACCGGCACGTGTTGGTAAAACCGCCGGGAAAAAAGTCGCAACCCGGAAAACAAGTCGAGTGGCTTGAAGCGAAAAACCAAGTTTAGAACCGCCGCGAAGATCGACATTCCCCATTGATGCATCGGCCGGAAAATTCGCGTGGCGTTTTGCGCGCTGCGAATGCCGGTGATCATATCGGCCGGCTCGCGCAAATATTCTTCGACCAGAAATTTCGCGCCTTCAGCTGGATAACTTCCATCGCCGTCTACCATTAACACCAAATCGGCATCGATCGCAGCGAGCGCTGTCGCCACCGCACGCGCTTTACCGCGCCGTCTTTCGGTTAGGAGGGTAGCGCCGGCCGCTCTGGCCGCTGCGGCCGTTCCATCTTCCGAGCCATTATCGACAACCAAAATATCGGCCTGCGGAAACGCCGTCGCATACTCGCGCACGACGGATGCAACTCCGACCTCTTCGTTCAGGCACGGGATCAAAATGGTGAGGGAAGGCGAAGCCATAGACGGAAGAATCCGCGCGTACTTTTGAACCATTTTTCATGCCGCCCGAGCTAGTTTTAGCGCGAAAACGATGAGCGCGTTTCACGTCTTAGCGATGCCCCATCGTCGTTGTTATTTAATCCGGCGAAAACCGCGGACGCGCCGGGAAATTACGGCAGGAAAAGTCGGTTTCAGCCAGTCGAGTTTTCTTTGCCTAAGACGGAATTGGCGGTGGCGATCAGCTCTTTATCGTCGTTGTTCTTTAATCCGGCGAGAAAACCGCGGATGCGCCGGAAAGATTGCCGCAAGAAGAGGTCGGCCGCGCCATTAGTCGAGGGGCGAGAGTCACCGTTTCGGCGGGCAAGTTGAAGTTCGGCGTCCCATCGGCTGAGAACGCAGGTCGATGCGAAAAGGTCCATCGCCGCGCCGGCGATCCGTTCCTGGACCAGTTGCATGTCTAAAATGGGTTCGCGATACGCAATGAGGGCGCGGTTCACGGCTAAATTGAAACGCCAAATCAAGCGACCGAGTTGATTGGCAAATGAACCCAGTTCGGCACTGGCCACCGGTATATCCGGAATTCGCACCGCTGCCCCGAGCCGGTGCATACCAGCAGTCCACGCCTTACCAATTCCCGCACGCGATGGTTTCAACATCGTGTCGTAAATTTCTTTGAACTCCATTCCGGGACCGCGCATTCCCACCAGCGCGATGAATGAAGTGAGGACTTCGTTGCTGCCTTCGCCGATTTGATTGATGCGCGCGTCGCGCAGCATCCGTTCCACGGGAAGATCGACAAAGTAAGCCGATCCGCCGTAGATTTGAAATGCGTCGTTGATCGCTTCCCAAAGTCGCTCGGTCGTGAAGACTTTCAATATCGCTGTCTCGACCATGTAATCCTCAAGGCCGCGATCGATGAGCGACGCCGTGATCGTGGTCATCGCTTCCATGGCGTAGGCATCGGCGGCAATGCGTGCAATTTTCTTTTTTACGAGATGAAATTCGCCCAGGGTTTTGTTGAATTGCTTGCGCGTGTTCGCGTGTTCGGTCGCCAACCGCAAACAAGTCTTGGCCGCGCCGGTGCAACACGCGCCGAAGGTAGTCCGGCCAAAATCGAGCACGGTCAGCGCGACTTTCAGACCTTTGCCCATCGGACCGAGAATATTTTCCTTTGGGACTTTGACGTCGCGGAGCGCGAAACGTCCGGTCGCGGTGCCGCGGATTCCCATCTTCGGCATGCACGCTTCGAGTATTTCGAAACCAGGCATGTCCGGTGTAACCAGAAATGCCGTGATCGCGGTCTTATTCGATCCGGGAACTGGCGTCCGCGCCATGACCGTGAGCACGTGCGCGATGGCCGCGTTCGTGATGTAGCGTTTCTCGCCGTTTAACACAAAATGCGAACCGTCCTCGGTCGGACGCGCCATCATTTGCAAGTTGGCGGCATCGGAACCGGCCTCCCGTTCGGTGAGCGCGAATGCGCCGAGCTGTTCGCCATTCACAAGCTTCGGCAGCCATTTTTGTTTCTGCTCGTGCGTTCCAAAGAGCAACAACGCCCGAATGCCGATGGAATGATGCGCGTTGACGAACACGGAGGTCGACGCGCAGCGGCGGCCGATTTCTTCCAGCACTTTGCAATTCGCCATTTGCGTAAAACCGCGGCCGCCGTACTCGGCAGGCGCAGTCATCCCGAGCACGCCCACGCGCCCGAGGCCGGCAATTACGTCGCGCGGAATCTCTGCCTCTCGATCTATTGCTGCGGGGTCGAGCTTCTCATCGAGAAACTCGCGCAGCTCCGCGAGCGAGTGGTCCAGCTCGGTTTGCTGCGCCGCCGGAATGCGCGGATACGGCAGCACCCAATCGGCCACGAAATGACCCTGGAAAAGACCTTTAGCAAACCCTAGCGCCTGCGGCCCGGCGAAAAGTAACTCCTCCGCCTGCTGGATTTCTTTTTGCCGCTCGACGTCGATCTTCATAAAACGAATCCGTCCGAACATGGGCGGGTCACCAACTGTAGCCGACTGCGTGCACCTGTCCACGCCGACGGCAGTAAGGCGCCCGGCTTCGTGGGAAGCTAGCAGCTTCCCCTACAGCCTTAGCTGCATCCCTGACTCGTTCCGCATTCCGTGCAGACACCGCACGCGCCAGCGCGAATCACTTTATCGCTGCCGCAGACCGAACAGATGATATCCATGAACATGCTGCCGAGTGCTTCTTTCACGCGCTCGGCGTGACTGCTGCCGTTGCTCCCGAGCCGCCCCGCGCCCGCGGGATCATTCGGCGAATTGTTTGTGATCACGTCGATCAATTCCTTCTCGCCGGTGCGCGGCAAATCCGACACGGGACGATTGAGTGCCTTCTTTTCCATCTCCGGTATTTCTTTCAGCGGCAGCTCCGTCTGTCCCCGACCGGGTGAGGTCGCTTCCTTGTAACCTTTGATGAATTGGCAACCGAGCCAGCGAAACACGTAATCGGTTATGCTGGTGGCGGTGCGGATGTCGGGATTCTTGGTAAATCCGCTCGGTTCAAAACGCTGATAAGCGAATTTTTTTACCAGGCCTTCCAGCGGCACGCCGTATTGCAGCGCGATCGACGTGAGCGTACCGACCGTGTCCATGAGGCCGCCAATGGTGCTGCCTTCCTTCGACATCGTGATGAAGAGCTCGCCCGGTTGACCATCTTCATACAAACCAACCGTGATGTAACCTTCGTGTCCCGCGATTTCGAACCTGTGCGTGAGCGACATGCGTGTATCCGGCATGCGATGCCGCAACGGCTTGTCCAGCTTGCCCCGCAGCCTGCCGAGTTCTTCCTCCAGCTCGAGAATGCACTTTTGTAATTCATCGTGCTCGACCGTGACGCCGACCGCGAGATTGACGTCGTCGGCCGCGCCCATGTCTTTTGTCTTGCGCGTGTTCAGTGGCGCGGAGCGTTTCGAACCGTCGCGATAAATCGCAATCGATTTTAATCCGAACCGCCAGCCTTCCACGTACGTGTTCGTGATGTCTTCGACCGTGGCCGATTCCGGCATATTGACCGTTTTCGAAATGGCGCCGCTCAGGAACGGTTGTGCCGCCGCCATCATCCGCAGGTGTGCCATGTAATTGAGCGAGCGCTGACCTTTGAACGGTTTGAACGCGCAATCGAAGATCGACAAGTGTTCCGGTTTCAATCCGGAGGAAATCGTCGATCCGTCGGTGTCAAGCACATCCTCGATCGTGTCGAACGCGTCGATGTGCGCGATGATTCGTTCGATCTCTTCGGAATTGTAGGCGAGTTTTTCCAGCGCCGGTTTGACTGTTTGATTAACGATTTTCAACATGCCGCCGCCGGCCAGCAGTTTGTATTTCACCAGCGCGATGTCCGGCTCGATCCCGGTCGTGTCGCAATCCATTAGAAAACTGATCGTCCCGGTCGGCGCGAGTACCGTCACCTGCGCGTTGCGATAACCGTGGCGTTTGCCCAGTTCAGTCGCGCGCTTCCACGTTTTGGCGGCTCCCTTTTTTAAGTGAGCGAATTCTTCGACATCGGGAATTTCATTGACCGCGCAGCGGTGGAGATCGATCACTTCGAGCATCGACGCGAGGTTGTTTTTCGCGACCGGCTTCGGCACGCCGCTGCAACGTGCGTCCCGATAACCGGGAAACGGTCCAATTGCTCGGGCCAGCCGCGCACTTTGCTCGTAGGCTTCGCCGGTCATAATGGAAGTGACCGCGCCGCAGAGCGCCCGGCCTTCTACGCTGTCGTAACCGTAGCCGTAACTCATGATGAGCGAGCCGAGATTCGCGTAGCCCAGCCCAAGCGTGCGGAAAATGTGCGAATTTTCCGCGATCTCTTTGGTCGGATAACTGGCGTTATCGACGATGATTTCCTGGGCAGTAATGAAGATGCGCACTGCGGCTTTGAATCGTTCGACATCGAAGCCGCCCTCCGCGGTCTTGAACTTCATCAAATTAAGCGAGGCGAGATTGCAGGCCGTGTTGTCGAGAAAAAGATATTCCGAGCACGGGTTGGTGGAATTTTGCCGGTCCGTGCCTTTGCACGTGTGCCATTTGTGGATCGTGGAATCGAATTGCATTCCAGGATCGCCGCAGACGTGCGTTCCCTCGGCAATTTTGCGCAGCAACGTCCGCGCATCTTTGCATTCGCACGGCTCCCCATCGCGCACCCGGCGCGTCCACCATTCGCGTCCTTCCAACGCCGCTTCCATGAATTCGTCGCTAACCCGCACGCTCAAATTTTCGTTCTGATACATGACTGAGCCATAGGCGTCGCCGTTGTAACTCCCGTCATAGCCGTGCTCGATCAGCGCCCAGGCTTTCTTTTCTTCTTTTTGCTTTGCGTCGATGAACTCCTCGATGTCGGGGTGCCAGTCTTTCAGCGTGTTCATCTTCGCCGCCCGCCGGGTTTTGCCGCCGCTTTTGACCACGTTGGCAACTTGATCGTAGACTTTTAAAAACGAGAGCGGTCCGCTCGGTTTGCCGCCGCCGCTCAACTTTTCCCTTGTCGATCTTAGCGACGAGAGATCGCTTCCGGTGCCGCTGCCGTACTTGAAGAGCATCGCCTCGCTCATCGCCAGCCGCATGATGTCCTCCATCGTGTCATCCACCGATTGAATGAAACAAGCGCTGCCCTGCGGATATTCGTATTGAGTGGCGGCGCGCTCCGCTCGTTCGGTCTCACGGTTATAAAAGTAATTGCCCGCGCCCGCGTTTTTGCCGATGCCATACTGATGATACAAACCGACATTGAACCAGACCGGCGAATTGAACGCGCCGTGCTGGTTCACGCAGAGCCATGTCAGTTCGTCATAAAAGATTTCCGCCGCCTCCGTGTCCCCAAAATAACCGTCCGCCATCCCCCAATCGGCGATCGTTCGAGTGACGCGATGCACCAGTTGGCGGACGGAAGTTTCGCGACCGCTTTTGTGCGGATCAGTCCCGTTGCCGATGTCGCCGTAAAAATATTTCGAGACCGCAATTTTCGTCGCCAGCGCGCTCCAGCTCTTCGGTACCTCGATATTGTCCTGCTTGAAAATGACCCTGCCGCTGTCGTCGGTGATCTCCGCCGTGCGCCGTTCCCATTCGATCTGATCAAAAGGCGAAATCGCGGCGTCACTGAACACGCGCTCAAAATGCACACCGCCATTTTTCTTTTTCGCGATCTGATTTTTGCGGCGATCGGATGATTTGCGCGATTGATTAAGCGAGGAAGGCGGTATGCCAGCTTTAAGTTGAATCATGGCGGGGAGGGCGGTTTAAGTTGTGAATAACGGAAAATAATCGTGAACAGCCCCGCTAATAACCTGTTAATTCCAGCGAACAACAAGTAATAGCGGAGCCGCCTGGCGGATATACAATATGCGGTGCGGAAAGGTTCCTCGGCAAGCTTAAAATTGTAACATTTTTGTGGTTGTCATCCCGAGGTCGCCGCGGCAACCGAGGGAGCTCGCATTCATGCGAAGCTTCATTTCACTCAGGCTTCTGCTACGAAGCACGTGAATCTCGTGCGGATTTGTCTTCAAAAAAAGCGCACATTTGCAAACGCAGCCCCACGTCTCATAATTACGCCGCAGTCTATCGATGATTGTCGATCTTACAAAACGGAAGGGTGGCTGAGTCCGGTTTAAGGCACTCGACTCGAAATCGAGCGTGGGCTTAAACCCACCGTGGGTTCGAATCCCACCCCTTCCGCCAGAATTTCACCGTTCGGCGAGAGCTTGCCAATGGCATCACCGATGCTCATAATGCGATTTCGATGATTCGGGCGAATTGTCGGGCGCGCTTCACCGCCGCCGATTTTGATTTCATCGTTCGCACTCTTTCGCGTTCCTGCACCGATCAGGTTTCACTTGTCGATCTTCTTTCCGATTCGGAAACACGTGATTCCATTCTCGATCATCCGCGCCTGGTTGACGCGATTTTGTGCAACGCTGGTCACCTCCACATTTCTTCGCAGTTTTATTTCTACGTGCTCGCCCGGCACGTCTTGCAGCAAGCGGGAATTGTCGATCGGAAACTCTGCGATTATATCGCTTCGCTCCTGGAAACCTTTTCGCGCGCGAACCGATTGCAGGCCCCGGACAAGATCGACAATCACGGTCGCGCATATATTTCCGACATGCTTCTTGCGCTCACCCGCGCCACGCCTGAGCAAGCTTTTCTCCTCCGCGCACACGTCGGCAATTATTCGCTTTTCATCAGCGGCATCTTCCACGAAAACGCGCAGCGCCGCAGTTTGCGCGGCGGACCGGACATTGATTTTTATGAACAAATCGGCCGGACCAATTATCAATTGGTCGCCGGCCACGCGACTGCGCGTCGATGCGAGCTCACTGATATCTACGAAGAGTTGGCTAATCGTTTTCGCGACGTTCGCCTCGCGCTAAATCAGCTTTCCGATCGGTTGCTCAACCTCGATGACGACCTGCGTCCATCGCTTTGCCTGTGAATGAGACGCTTTTTAGTCAGATCCAAAGGCTTTTCGAACGCACTTACGCGCAGGTTGGGATTAATCTCGAGGATTGTCTGATCGACCGGGAGCGCTGCACGCAATTGTCGGTCCTGGCCGGAAGATCGGCGCGCGAACTGAGCGAATTGGCCCGCACGTTTTTGCGGCGCGCCGACGATCGGCTTTACGTCGGCATCTATTATTCGCGCTGGTTGATCGACCAACTGGAGAGGCACGATCCGCGCGCCGGACTGAGCGACCACAACATTCGATCGCTCATCATATTCGTGGAGGAGATCAATCATGCGCTTCACGCTGCGCTCCAGTTTCAAAACGGCGCGCACGAGATCGGCGTGGAAGATTTTGCGCGCAATCTCGAGCTGCAAGCGCAAGTCGACACTTATCTAGTCCTGCTTCTCTTCGTCGCCTTTTTTCGAAAAACGCAACGCGTCTCGCGGACCGACCGGCGTTGGCTGCGGTTTCATCTTTTCGCTGCGCAAGATCCTCATGCCTACATCGACAAAAACATTCGCGGTCGCTATCTAGAAACGACCGAGCTTGCTTCGAGTTACACTCACTATCTCGATACGCTCAACGGCATGCGCCGTCTCGATGAGATCCGAAGATTTCGCTCGCTTGATTACGCTGCCAAAAAACAGCGCATCCTCGCCTTGACCGATCGCGCAATTTAATTGCGCCTACTGAGCGAATTCTATTTGCGAAAACGGAAACGCAATCGCTTAATACCGGCGTGTTCAGCTTGACCATGCTCGGGAGCGCGGGAAGGAAGCTAAATCGGCTACCTGGAAAGACTGCCGTAAAATAGATCCAGTCGTTCTGAAAACGCTCCTCTTGATACCTCTTGGCGCCGTGCTTTGCACATATGTGCGTCTAGCCGCTAACCGCTTGTACTTGGTGACCGACGTAGCCAACAAGGTTGTCAGCATTCAGCTGGTTGACGAACATGTATGGCGAGACTGTGTTGCCGGCCGGAATGAAACTACAAGTAGTATCGAGTGACGCCGCCACCGTGCAGGTCGTCTATATGGGAGAAACACAAACGATCCCAATTGGTGTGACTCGTTTTGAGGCTGGCGCGACAGACCAGCAGAACGCGACCGTATCGCCAATTGCTCCGACCAATTCGCCTCCACCGTCTCCCGCGCGGTCGTCGGGCCAGCAACCGACCGTGTCACTCGCATGGGGCTGGGATTCACGGATGCAGGGTGGCGACATAACAATGCGAGAACTGGAGTCGCTGTTGTCCCCTCACTGCACGCCAGCAGTGGATCTGGGTGGCTATGGTATCAACGTTTACAACGGCGTGCGCTACCTGATGGATTGCGATCAGGCCGCGAGCGTCCTCGGTGTTCGTGCAAACATTCCATCAAGGGTGAAACTGGCAACTCCAGGCTTTCCGAGGGACACGATGTATTACGTCGGATACGACGGTAACTTCGAAGGACATTTTAACCGCTTGTACT
>QHPX01000030.1 GCA_003219195.1 Verrucomicrobiota bacterium | reverse complement strand
CCCGCTGGGATTCCATCCGCAAAGCGCGCGACGTCGCGAAAAAGAAAAATGGCAGGAACGCCCCCTCGCCTTCCGTCATGATCGCGTGGGCAGTGGTGCGGGCGATGGAAAAACACGCGCCTTTTCGCCGGTTGATTTTGGAAGACGATCGCATCATCGAGACCGAGAATTTCGATCTCGGCATCGCGGTTGCAATTGAAGGCGACCGTCTTGCAACCGCAGTGATAACGGAAGCGAACAAGAAAAGCTGGCCCGAGTTCGTGAAAATTTACCACGGGACTGTCGATGCAACCCGCGGCGGCCGGGTCGATGCGATGAATGCGCCGGTTGTCATCACTAGCCTCGGCGCGTTCGGCGTAAAGGTCGGCGCGCCTATCGTCGTGCCGCCATCAGTCGGCACGCTCTTTGTCGGCACCGCCCATCGCGAGCTCATGCCAAACGGAAAGAAAAACGAAACTGCCGAAGTAATCACCCTCTCGCGCACGTTCGACCACCGTGTCGTCAACGGCGCCGGCGCAGCCAACTTCGTCCACGAAATCAAAGGACAGATCGAGAAGTTTAAAGTTCCTGGAGGAACGCGCGCTACGGCGTCCCATTAAATTAGGCGCCGACAGGGCAGCGTCCTGAGCGACCTACACGCGCTAAATTAAAAAATTTCATTTTTTCGGGAACTTCATCCCGCGGATTCCGTAGAGGATCAGTGAAGGGGGATTATGCCCTCGGGAGCTGAAACCAAAGCATTCAAAACGAAGAAAACTTATTGCGATGATTAATCCAAAAATAAGCTATCACGACCTCTCAGGCCTCCAATCCCTCCGATTCGGCGGGGCCATAGGCGCAAATGCTCAGAAACTCGATGAGGCGATCGGCAGTGGTCCGTCCGATCTTGCGGCCAGATACTTCGTGGTCAGACGAAAGGAAGCGCTAAAGAAGGTTTCGATAACGAAAATCGAGGAAGCAATCGGAACCGCTCGGGCCGTTCCGGACAAATTAGCAGAACTGATCGGGAAGCAGACGGTGGACATCCTGCGCTCCGAACAATTTCGCAGAGAAGCAAGCGCGTCGTTGCCGGCGCTGGAGCGATTTCCACGTTTGGAAGAGCGCCGCCTCGCCTTCGGCGCACGACGAGAGCCACCTCCACTGGGTACTCTTAACAGGCTCTCTCTGCAGGTTATCGCCGGCGTCGCGATCCAGCCACCGGGCACCGAGTTTTCACTGATCGGGACTGGCTGTATGCCGCCGATTCGCGATCAGGGCGACCGCTGGACATGTGTGGCATTCGCTACCTGCGCGGTAGTTGAGTACGGATTCTGCCGAACGCGAAATACTCGTTTCGATGCGTCGGAGCAGTTCCAGTATTGGGACACGAAATGCAATGATCCCGACGGCTACAACACGTTGGGGACATATCCGCACATTTCATTTAGCCGTGTAAAAACAGATGGCGTCTGCCGTGAGCAAACGTGGCCGTACAACATGCACGTTGACCCTCCGCAAAACGATCCAAATGGGCCCGTTGCTCGACCAGAGGCGAGACAGTTCCGTGTAAACGAAAGTGTACAGATCCAACGCCACCGCGACGTGCAGTTACTCAAATCGCACGTTCGCGGAGATTATCCGGTGGCGATTGCCATCCCAGTTTTTGATTCGTGGGCGAACAATCCCGCGGTTCACGATTCTGGGAACATTGGAATGCCGTTGCCGGGAGAAACGTCGGAGGCGGGGCACGCCCTCGTTTTAGTGGGATACGATGATGATGTCGATTTTCCTGGAGGAGGGTTTTTCATCATTCGGAATTCCTATGGCACGAGTTGGGGCGCGCAGTGTCCATTTGGAGCGGGCTATGGCACAATTCCGTATGGCTACATCGAGCAGGAGAATCTTTCGGCTTTTATCGTCCGGCTGTAGCACTGGCCTTATTTTTGCAGGTGATGCGGCCTTCCGCGTTGAATTAGTAAAGCACGGGCCGGATTGGGGCGACGCGGCGCCATGGCTGGTTGCACTGGGTGCCCTTGCCTTTTCCATTTACCAATTCTTCACGACCACGCGCGTGAAGCGTTTGGAATATTTGGACGGCCTCGCCAAAACGGTGCGCGATGAGCCGCTCCTACAGGTTGCCACGCAGATGCTGGACTGGGAGGTGCGCACAATTGAATTCAGGGCAAAACGTTACGTGTATAGCGTGACCATGTTAGAGCCGGCGCTTGGCGTTCACACTGCCCAGGCGTCTTCACCGAGCGCCGCAGCCGCGTGGTTACGTGGATTCAACGAAATCGAGACGTTGATTCGCGATGCTTTCGATGCGCTCTTCGGGTTTTTGGAGAATATCCAGTACGCCGTAGACCTTAACGTAATTACGCAGGATGACGTCTATGCCGCTCCTCTGTCTTATTACTTGGGTAAATTGTGCGAAAAAGACGAGTGGACCCACTGTGCTATTTGCCGATATCTCGCGGGATATGGATTCCCAAAAACCGAGCGGCTCTTGAGATATTATCGTGCACGATTCTCCCCCAAAATCGAACCGCTTACCGAGGACCAGATCCAAATCTGCAATAAGGATCTGGAATCGGAATTGCGAGCAGAAGAAGTCAGAAAAGCTGCGGAAATAAAAGGCCTGTAAGCGAAAAACGGACGTGGCCCTTTCGCTATTCACTCGTTATCCCGGGGGCGTGACGGCGCATCTCCGGGGCTGTGAGCCGCCTCATTTTTACTCCCCCTGGGCGAGAGGCTACGCGAGTTGTAAAACGCCGGATCTCTTCCGGCGAAAGCACGTCGCGTGCTCTGCGAATTAGTCTTTCCCATGTTTCGTCGCTGAAACCCAAGGCGTGTTGCAAACGCGATCCGGCGTTGTTCGCCGCCGCAAGTAGTTCTTCCGCCGTAGTAATGGAAAACCGCCTGCTTAGGTCCCGGAACACGTTCTCCGGTAAATCAGTCGGAATATCCGTCAAAGCATGGCCTGATTTCTTCACAAAGAACAATCGTTGCTTCCAAAGATTGAGTCAACGGCGTCGCCTCCTCTATTCCTCTATTAATTAATCCACTTCGGTGGACGCTTTTCGTTGAAGGCGGCGATGCCTTCGCGCGCTTCAGCGGATTCGCGGGCCTGCATGTGATGTTTAAGCGCAAGATCGACATCTTCTTTCACTGAGCTGGACCAAAGTTCTTCGATCAACTTTTTCGTTTGCGTGAGCGCGTTTGGCGCGCCTTGCAAAACGGAATCGGCAAACTTTTGCGCTTCACTCATCAAATCGTCTTTCGCGACGACGCGATTGACGAGACCGATTTCAAGCGCGCGCTTCGCGTCGATCAACTCGGAGCCGAGGACCAACTCGCGCATGATCCGTTCGCCCACTTGCCGGCGCAGGAAAGTCATGACCAAACCGGCGACCAATCCGCGCCGCACTTCCGGGTATCCGATTTTTGTTCTTTCAGCGGCGACGACAAAATCGCAGGCCGACATGATGCCGGCGCCTCCAGCTACCGCCGCGCCGTGGACGACGGCGATCGTAATCAAACGCGTTTGACTGAGCGTGATCAAAGTTTTTGCCACCAAGTCGGCTGTGATCTGCGCTTTTTTGGGATCGGCCGCTTCTTTCAAATCCAAGCCGGTGCAGAAAGCGACTCCGGCGCCGCGCAGAATGAGCACGCGTTCGTGCGGTTCATCCGAGGCGACTTTGATCGCCGCGGTCAATTCGTTCAGCAATTCAATCGTGAGTGCGTTACGCCGCTCGGGACGGTTGAGCGTGACAATGGCGATTTGGGGAGTTTGCCTTTCGATTAAAACAACAGGCATAAATCAGAGGTCAGAGGTCGATCTAAACTTGGAGGACGCCGGTGTGAAAGCGCGCTTTGGGAGTTGGGCGCGAGACGTATTGCAATAGTTGCATGAGCACGTCGCGCGTTCCGTGCGGTTGAATGATGGCATCGACCCAGCCGCGCGCGGCGCCGTAGCGAATGTCGGTTTGCTCTTCGTAATTCTGCTTCACTTTCTTGCGCAGATCATCGAGTTCCTCGTGCGTCGTCGTCTTATCGCCGCGATCTCGCGCCCGCGCGAGGATGGCGAAGACCGTGTCGGACGCTTGCGCCGCTCCCATGACGGCATAACGAGCGCCCGGCCAGGCGACGATAAATCTTGGATCGTAAGCCTTCCCACACATGGCGTAGTTGCCGGCGCCAAACGATCCGCCGACAACGACCGTGATTTTCGGCACAATAGAATTACTCACAGCGCTCACCAGCTTGGCGCCGCTCCGGATGATTCCGCTCTCTTCGGCGTCGCGGCCAACCATGAAACCAGTCACGTCCTGGAAAAAAATAATTGGAATGCCGGTTTGATTGCAATCCATGATGAAGCGTGCTGCTTTGTCTGCGCTATCGGCATAAATGACGCCTCCCATCTGAATGCCTTCCTTTTTCGTGCGAACCTGCAGCCGCTGGTTGGCGACAATGCCGACGGCGCGACCACCGATGCGCGCATAAGCAGTTACGATCGTCTTGCCATAAGCGGCTTTGTATTCGTCGATGGAGTTTGCGTCGACAATCGAGGCGAGCAGGTCGCGCGCGTCATAATTTTTTTGGCCATCGAGACTGACCAAACCGTAAACGGTTTCCGGATCTTTTGCCGGTTTGAAACTCTTATTGTCGATCTTGATTGGCTTGGCCGCGCCTGCTTCGGGCAAGAGCGCCACGAGAGAGCGCAGGCGTTTGAGACACGATGAGTCGTCCTTTTCAAAAAAATCGACCGTGCCGCTTATTTCCGCGTGCATCTGCGCACCACCGAGCTCTTCGGCATCAACGATCTGGCCGATGGCCGCTTTCACAAGCGATGGGCCGGCAAGATACAAACCGCTTCCTTTTGTCATCAGGATCTTGTCGCAAAGGACCGGCAGATAAGCTCCGCCGGCAACGCAGTTTCCCATGATGGCGGCAAATTGCGGGACCCCGGCCGCGGAGATAATGGAGTTATTGCGAAAGATTCGCCCGAAATCGTCTTCATCGGGAAAAATCTCGTCCTGCAGCGGGAGGAAAACGCCGGCGGAATCAACCAGGTAGATGATGGGTAGCGAGCATTCGAAAGCGATCCGTTGCGCGCGAATTAGTTTCTTGACGGTTTGCGGAAAGAACGCGCCCGCTTTCACGCTGGCATCGTTGGCAATGATCATGCAGGGAATTCCCACGACGCTTCCGATGCCGGCCACGCAACCGGCGGCAGGCACGTTTCCCCACTCCGAATACATTTTGTAAGCCGCCCAGAGTCCGACTTCGAAAAACGGTGAATCTTGGTCGAGCAGATGACCGATGCGTTCTCGCGCCGGCAAGCGGCCCATTTTGCGTTGACGTTCGTGGCCGCTTTTACCGCCGCCTTCGCGCAGCATGGCTTCCTCCGCCAAAATCGCTGCGCATCGATCGCGCAACGAATCGCTGGAAGATGTCGATCTACGGGACATAGCGCGAAGCACGCTTAATCTGCGGACGGGATTGAATCAAGCGTATGTAGTCGTCGCCCTGTGGACGATGCGATGCGCGTGTGGCTGGAAAACTCGCATTGCGCTTCGCACAGCGAAGCGGCTACACCGATCAGTAAATGTCTCGCTCCGATGAATAACCGGAATCATCACGAATGGAACGTAGGCGAGCACGGCTCCCCCGTTCCGATTCTGGCCGATTGATCCGCTCGAGTGCAACTTTGACCAGCAGTGGCACGGCCGCCAGCGCGCCGATGGAAACGAGCGTAATGGCCGCAGCTTGCCGGACGGGACGCTTGATCTTGTCCGCCATCAACATTCCAAGCCCAAGGCCAAATGCAGTGCGGGTCAAGACGAGCAAACTGTCGAGCGGAAGCTGCTCGGGGGTTTTTGGAATGGATAACGGGGGAGACATCGCCTACGTTATACGTCTCGTTTTGGAAAAAGAAACGGGAAAATCTTCGCGGCCTGGGCGGACCCCGGACGGCGCTTATTTTTGCAATCGACATGTCCAATCCGATCTATGCGCTTGTTCTGGCCGGTGGAAGTGGCGAACGTTTTTGGCCGGTGAGCCGGCGCGGCCGTCCCAAACAACTGCTCCGACTCGTATCCAAAAGAGCGCTCCTCGAGGAAACGGTGGCGAGGCTCGATGGCTTGGTTCCTAGGGAGCGGATTCTCATCCTGATCAATGCGGAACAGGAAGCGGCTGTTCGCAAGCTGCTGGCCGGTTTTCCCAAGGAAAATATCGTGGCGGAGCCGACGAAGCGCGATACGGCTGCGGCCGTAGCGCTCGGCGCCGGTTGGGTCGCCGCGCGCGACCACGCTGCGACCATGCTCGTGCTACCGGCCGATCATGTCATTGCCAATCGGGCGGCGTTTCAAGAAACGTTGGCTTTGGCGGCAGAGACAGCGGAAGAAACAGGCGAGCTCGTCACGATCGGAATCAAACCGACATGGGCCTGCCCCGGTTTTGGGTACATCGAGCAGGGCGAGCCCGTTCGTTTGCGCGCACGCAATGATAAAGACGCAATTCATCGCGTGCTGCGCTTTCGCGAAAAACCCAATGTCGATCTTGCGGAGTCATTTTTGCGGAAAGGCAACTTTCGTTGGAATGCAGGGATGTTCGTCTGGTCCGTGCCGACGGTGTTGAGCGAATTCAATCGCCAGGCGCCGGAGCTGGCGGATTTCATTTCCCAGCTTCGCGCGCCTGGTAACTTTGAAAAAGTATTGCGCGAGCGTTTCAGCAAACTGCCGCGGATCTCCTTCGATTACGCGATCATGGAGAAAGCGGAGCGCGTTCTCGTTGTCGAAGCCAGCTTCGATTGGGACGATATCGGGAGCTGGAGGGCAGTGGCTAATTATTTTAAAAACGACGAGCATGGAAACGCCGCGAACTGCGCGGTCACGGCGGTTGATTCCAGCAATAACATCGTTTTCGGTCAGGAGGGGGCAACTATCGCGTTGCTTGGAGTGCACAATCTCATCGTCGTGCGAACGGGCGACGCCGTCCTGGTTTGTCACCGTCATCAAGCGGAAAAGATCAAGGACCTGATTGGCAAGCTTCCGCCCGAACTCCAATGAATGGGTTGCGGGCAACAAATCCAATTCTAGGAATCGATTTTGGCCGCGCGCGCATCGGAACGGCGATCTCCGATGAGTTGCTCCTGCTGGCGCATCCGCTCGAGACGATCCCGGCCAGTGAGCGGGCCGCAGCCCGAGTAGCGGAGATTGTTCGCGAAAGAAAGGTGGATCATGTCGTGGTGGGAATTCCGCGCCAGATGAAAGGCGGGATCGGTGCCGCTGCGACCGAAACCCTGCAGTTCGTGGAAAAGCTTCGCGCGAATCTGCCTTGCGCGGTCGTCACGTGGGACGAGCGGCTGACGACGGTGGCGGCAAACCGGGCGTTGCGCGAAGCGGGAAAGAAAACGCGCGCGACCCGCGGCTATGTCGATCAAGTAGCGGCGCAAATGATTTTGCAGGGATATCTCGATCGACGCCACGAATCGGCAACTGCTGAAAAGATGCGGCGGTAAACAGGAATGTCGCGACGCTTGAAATTGATCGTCGCGTACGACGGAAGCCAGTTTGCGGGATGGCAGAGCCAATCTCATCGCAACACGATTCAGGATTATCTCGAGCGCGCCTTCGAGCGTGTCGGCGATAAGCGCGTCCGGGTCCACGGCGCTGGTCGGACCGACGCCGGAGTTCACGCGCTCGCGCAATGCGCCCATGTCGATCTTGCCACCAATAATTTATCGGCAGTGCGCTGGACCAGCGCGCTCAACTCGCTATTGCCGCCCACCATACGGGTGCTCCGATGCCGTTATGTGCCGAAGCATTTCCATGCACGTTTTTCCGCCAAAGGAAAAATGTATCGCTATAGAATCTGGTCCGCTGCGGTACTGCCGCCCCTTGAATTCGGGCGCGCCTGGCATGTAGCCGCACCGCTCGATTTCGAAGTTCTGAAGGCAGGAGCGAACTACTTCGTTGGCACGCACGATTTTGCTGGATTCGCAGCGATTCGCGGCAAGCCATTAAAGAGCACAGTGCGGACGATTAATTGGGTGCGAGTCGGTTTCAACGGTCCTCGCGTTACGATCGAGCTCGACGGCGACGGCTTTCTCTACAAAATGGTTCGACTGATCGTGGGCTCACTCGTGCATTGCGCGCTTGGCAAATTACCCATTGAGGAGATTACGGATCGGTTAGCGTCCGGTCGAACTGGGCAGGCGCGTTTTGCAGCCCCAGCCGAAGGGCTATTTCTCGTCCGAGTGCGGTACTGAGATTGCTTCATAGCATCCGCCTGACTTGTCAGGCACGGGAGGTTCGGATTGGCAAAAGACCTGCTTTTCTAGAAATTATAATGAGCCAGTCCCAACCGCCTCAAGATAAAGCAAAGGAAAAACGGGCGCTTTTCGGCTCTTTTCGCCGAAGCGGCGCCTGGCTTTTTAGTCTTCCCGCCGCCCTCCAGCAAGAAGTACCGGTCGATTCGCCCGGAACCATCACTCAGCCAACTACCGGAACCGGCCGAGTGCTAGTGGTCGATGACGATAAAGCCATTCGCACCATCGCGCATTTCGCACTCACGCCTCTCGGTTATCAAGTGATGCAGGCCGAAACTGCTTTGCAAGGGGTCAATCTTTACCGCGAGAAATTCGAAGCGGGAGAACGCTTCGACGCGGTGATTCTCGATCTTACTCTCCCCGGCGGCATGGGCGGAAAAGAGGCTCTGACAAAATTAATCGAGATCGATCCGACTGTGAACGCGATCGTTTCCAGCGGTTACGCGACCGACGCAACCAGGAGCTGCTATCAAGACTTTGGCTTCCGCGGCGTGCTCGCGAAACCTTACGAAATAGATGAGCTCGGCAAAATCGTCCACGACGTGATCAGCTCGAGCCACGTCAACCTCATTCCCGATCATCAGATACATGCCGTCGGCTGAATGACTCGCCTTCGGGCGAAGACGAATCATTTACCGCCGCGTCAATCATCCGGCTCATCCGCTTTTAAGCGCGGCAACAACTGTTCGAGAATCGTTGCAACTGATTCATCGACGCTCTGACGATCCGTGTGCACGACGATTTCCGCATCCTTGGGAGCTTCGTAAGGCGCATCAATCCCGGTAAATTCGCGAATCTCGCCTGCACGCGCCTTTTTGTAGAGATTCTTCGGATCGCGCGTTTCGCAAACGTCCAGCGGTGCATCGACAAATACCTCAATGAACTCGACGTTGCCCTCCAGCGCGATCTCTCGCGCGCGTCGCCGGTCCACTCGATAAGGAGAGATGAATGCCGTGATCACCACCGCGCCGGCGTCCGCCATTAGTCTGGCGACTTCACTTACTCGGCGAATGTTTTCCACTCGATCTTCGGGCGCAAACCCCAGATTTGCATTTAGACCGTGGCGGACGTTGTCGCCGTCGAGCACGTATGTCTGCATGGCGCGATTGAAAAGCTCGCGCTCGAGCGCCTGCGCGATTGTCGATTTTCCAGCGCCGGATAGACCGGTGAACCAAACTACCGCGCCGCGATGTCCGCTCCGCAGCGCACGTTCGCCGGCCGTAATTTTTCCCTCGCTCCAAAAAATGTTTTGGCTCTTTGCCACACTGCGATCGGTGTAAACACCGCCGGAAATCGTGCCGCCGCCGCAGATTTCATCGTCGTCCACGATGACAAACCGGCCGAGATTCGGGATACGATCATGATTGTCAATCACGAGCGGCCCGCGTGTTTCAATCATGAGCCGGCCTACGTCGTTTCGCTCCAACTGCTCGTGCTTGTCGATCTTCGTTTCTAACGTCGACGAATTCATCACCTGCTCGATCGATACGATTTGGCATTTCACCTCCTGCGTCGCCAGCCGCAGATTGTAAGGACGACCGACGCGCAACGGCTCGCGCACGATCCAGAAAAGATCGGCGTGAAAGCGATTCGTCTCGATCGGAGTGTCCGTTTCGTGCGACGCGACATAACCGCGCTCAATAAAGATTTGCTCACTCAACGTGATTCCAATCGAATCTCCGGCGATGGCCGCCCCATCCCCGGGCGCGTTCCATCGCTCGATGCTTGCGACCATGGAAGATTTGTTCGCCGGCGAGAAAACGAGCTCGTCCCCCACCCTTAATGTACCCGTTTCGATCCGGCCGGCCACGATGCGGCGTTCGTCAAAACGATAAACATCTTGCACACAAAATCGCAGCGGAAGATCCACATCTGCCTTGCGTACCTCTAACAAGTCGAGGGCTTCCAGGAGCGTCGGCCCATGGTACCAAGCGATCTTTTCGCTTCGACTCGCCACGTTCTCGCCTTGCCGGGCCGAAGCCGGAATGAACGCGCGCGCTTCCAATGAAAGACCGACAAGAAAATTCTTGTACTCGCTTTCGATCTCGCTGAAACGCTTTTCGGAATAATTCGCAAGGTCCATTTTGTTGACGACAACAAGGATTTGACGAATTCCGAGCAAGCCAAGCAAGTATGCGTGCCGCCGGCTTTGTTCGCGCACGCCTTCGTTCGCTGCGATTACCAAAATAGCCGCATCGGCGCGCGATGCGCCCGTGATCATGTTCTTTAAGAATTCCTTGTGACCGGGCGCGTCGATGATGACGTAGTTGCGTCGCGCCGTTCGAAACGGAATCTGCGTCGTATCGATCGTGACGTTCTGCTTTTGCTCCTCGAGCAGGGCGTCGAGCACAAAAGCAAACTCAAATTCCATCCCTTCCGCCGCGCACGCCTTCTTCACCATGTCGATCTTTCCTTCCGGCAACGAGTCCGTGTCGTGCAGAATGCGCCCGATGAGCGTGGACTTGCCGTGATCAACGTGGCCGACGAAGACGACCTTCAGCGGCACAGCCGCCGCAGAAACCGGAACGCGGATACCGGGTACCGAATAGGCTTCTTGAGTCACGTTAAGATGATTTGCTAAATCCGTTTGCCTTTGCGCGCAGTCTTGATCGAAGAAATCGTAACCGTGAGGATTTCATTTGCCTCGTCCTGAAGCGCAGAAGTGCGCTTCTCGGAAAGCAACTCAAGCTCCACCAGAACCTCGATCCAGTAAACCGCTTCGTCGCATTCTTCTTCAACGATCCCCATCTTGGCCACGAAGTCTGCACGTGATCTGCTTCGTATCGCGGCGCGATAATTTGCCCCGACTGAAGTTGCAGCCCGGATGAGTTGCTTCGCAATGATTTGCGCGACAATCGTCTGAGGAAGGGATTCGGCCAACCGGATAGAGCGGATCCCGAATTGAAAAGTGCGTGTGCGAAATTCCGCGCGGGTCATTGCCGATTCTTTCCGGTATCCGCTTCCCGGTTTTCATAAAAATCCCTTCGCCCTTAACTTTTGCATCGCATTCCGCTCATGATGGTCCTGCGCGCGGCCAGCCCGCTCGGTTGTCTTTAGGATGCGTGATCGGGCTGCAACCTAACGAACGGAACCGTTTTCCGTTTCGCGAGAAATACATTTGCGGGATCGGAATATTCTCACGCTGGATGTAGCGCCAGACATCGACTTCGGTCCAATCGAGCAATGGTTGGACGCGAACGTGCTCGCCTTTGGCCGAGCTGGTTGCGAATTGTCCCCAAAATTCCGGCGGTTGATCTTTGTAGTCCCATTCGAACTGCGCGTTGCGCGCCGAAAAATATCTCTCTTTTGCGCGCGTGGGATCTTCGTCACGGCGAATTCCTGTGATGAGCGCGTCCCATTTGTATTCGGCAAGAACCTGCTGCAGCGCAACGGTTTTTAATTCGTGTGTCACCGTCACCGGATCGTGCGTCTCGTAACCGATGCCGCGCTCGCGCGCCTCGGTGTTGATTTTAACGATCAGATTGAGATTGTAATGCTTCGTCGCCCATTCGCGAAACTTCAGCATCTCGGGAAATTCGTAGGTCGTGTCGATGTGCAGAAGTGGGAACGGCACTTTCCCAAAAAAAGATTTGCGCGCCAGCCAGATGAGAACGTTCGAATCCTTCCCCATCGACCACGGCATGGCGATGTTCTTGAAGGCGTGATACGCCTCGCGAAAAATAAAAATGCTTTGGTTCTCGAGCTGATCGAGATGCGTGCGGGTGGTTGAAGTCATCGCTGCGTCGGGAGCCGTTCTATACAATCGAGAACATCCCTCCGCAATGCGCGCTTCGTAGGGTCAGCGCGCTGCGGTGACCGGACGCGCAGGGGTGGCGTCCCCTTCCTGTTGTCGATCTTGCGTGCGGCCTTTTCTCTTGCGTGCGCACCTTGCGACTTTAGTGTTTTGCCGTGCCGGAAATTTTGCCCACGGCTTACGATTCAAAAATCGAAGGCAACGTGATTTTCACGCGCTGCGACGCCGCTTTGAACTGGGTGCGCAAAAATTCGCTCTGGCCGATGCCAATGGGTCTAGCCTGTTGCGCGATCGAGTTGATGGCAACCGCCGCGTCCCGCTTCGACATCTCGCGGTTCGGCGCCGAGGTTATGCGTTTCTCGCCCCGTCAATGCGATGTGATGATCGTGGCCGGAACGGTCACTTACAAAATGGCGCTGGCCGTAAAGAGAATCTACGAGCAGATGCCCGAGCCGAAATGGGTCATCGCCATGGGCGCGTGCGCTTCCACCGGCGGCATGTATCGCTCCTACGCTGTCCTGCAAGGGATCGATCAATTGTTGCCTGTCGATGTTTACATTTCCGGTTGCCCGCCACGCCCGGAAGCGTTGCTGGCCGGCCTGATGAAGTTGCAGGAAAAAATTTCGCGGGAGCGCTCGTTTAGAAATCAAAAGCCCGAACTGCTCAAGAAACTCGAGGACGCGCTGCCATGA
>QHPX01000029.1 GCA_003219195.1 Verrucomicrobiota bacterium | reverse complement strand
GTTTGCAGTTTCGGATGAATGCCGCGGTAAAGATTTTTAAAGTCCTCGCTGCGATGTCCGATCATCGGGCGCCGAAACGCTTCCCAGGTTTTTTCTGAAACTTCGACTGGGCCGGGAATGAAAAGCTTGTCGTGCTCAGTCACGGAATAAATATCCGCAAATTTCGCAGATGTTCGCAGTTTTTTTCTATTTCTTGATGAAGCTGATATCGCCGCTGCGCTCGACGCGCGCCTTCCTCACCTTCGAGATATCGTCGTCGCGCAAGCTTAGGCGCATATCCTCTTCAACATCGTGCGTGGAGATATGGTTGCGGCGCATCGTTCCCAAAATGAAGTCGCCATCTTCGACGATTACTTCGGGCAGACCCTTGATGAGGCAACCGAACCAATGCGAGTGAAAGGCGATGAAAGCGAGAAGGCGATGCAGGAGCACGAGGACGAGCCCGCCGCCGAGCGTGGCGAAAAACGCCGCGCTGCCGTTGATGGCGCGTGAGAGCACTGATGCCAGAATGACCAGCAACACTGCGTCGAACGCGGTCTTGCGCGAAAGCGATCGTTTATGGCCCACCCGAACCATAATCAGCGTGGCAATAAACACGATCACACCGCGCAGTGAAATTTGAATAAAAGTCAAATCCCGCGGTTCCGCGCCCAAACCAAGCAATGGCCCGACAAAATTCCAGAATGCATTCATACTGAAAATTTTATCGCCGGAAAAAAAGTTTGGCGAGTGTATGTCGATGCCCGCTCTGCAAAAATTCTATTTCTTGCCGCGCCCGGTTTTTGCCTGCAATTCCTCGATCTTTCTTGAGGCGGCCGCTTTCGTTAGCGTCTCGTCAAAGTCCTCGCTGGCCTCGCGGCAAAGTGTTTGCAGATAAGATCGCTGCGGGCCGGTCATGGGTTCTTCGCCGGTAGTCCACTCTTCCGGATCTTTCTCTGGGTTCTGCATCGCTGGCGTTGATTCGTCGGGAGTCATCAAAATAAACATCGTTGGCGCAGGCGTGACCGGCCTTGCCGTGCTTGCGCGAAAAACCTTCGCGTGGCATAAGACGACGCTCGCGCGGTTTCGATCGCCGAGTGTAACATCGACATCGAATCATGCCGACGGTCCCGCCTCGTTCTCGAGATGCAGCCCTTGAAACGCGCGTCTTCTGGGAGAGATTTAAAGTTGAGATTGCCGCGGTCCTTTTGATCGCATTACTCGCGATCATCGGCTTTGGAGTTTACCGCCTTTATTCCGGACAGCGCAATTCAGCTGCCTCGGCTTTGTTAGGCAGCGCCAGAAGCACGGAAGATTATCAACAGGTCATTGCGCGGTATCCGGACACGCCCGCCGGGGCAGACGCCTATCTGTTGTTCGCCCAGGCGCAACGTGACGAAAAGAAATTCGCGGACGCCGATGCGACGCTCGAGATTTTCATCGCTAAAAACCCGGACCATGAATTTGTGGCCACCGCGCGAATGGCAATGGCCGCCAATCTCGAGTCGCTGGGAAAGACCGACGAAGCATTGGCGATGTATCAAAAGATCGCCGCCACTCACCCGAAAAATTTCAATGCCCCGTTGGCGCTTTTCTCGCAAGTGCACATCTTGAGGATGAAGAATCAAACCGAGGAGGCGCGCCGTGTCTGTGAGAAAATCCTCACCGATTATCGCGAGAGTTTTTGGGCGGGCGAGGCATCGCGGGAATTGCGTCTACTCAAACCTTCCGCCTCATCCGAACCGGCCGCAAGATCGACAATCCCACCGTTTTTGGCTGCGCCAAGCCCAATGCAAACTGCGAATTCGCCCACGCCGAAACGTTAGCTTGCCCGGTGGAGGGCGCCGCGATGTCGGCGCCGATTAAAAATTTGGGACACGACATCGCGTGTCCCTCCAGTTCGAAGCTCTAGCGCTTCGAGAACTGGAAACGTTTCCGCGCTCCGGGTTGCCCGGATTTTTTTCGCTCTTTCATGCGCGGATCCCGGCGAAGCAAACCATCCGCTTTCAGCGAACTGCGCAGATTGCCATCGACCTGGAGAAGCGCGCGTGAGATAGCCAGGCGCGCCGCGCCTGCCTGCCCGGCCACGCCGCCGCCAGTTGCGTTGATCGACAAGTCGTAAGCGTTTACCAATTTCGCGGCCTGCAACGGCTGCAACACCGTATTTTGCAGCGGCGCCGTCGAAAAATAATCTTCGAAGTTGCGCCCGTTGATGTCGATCTTGCCGCTGCCCGGCGTCATGCGAATGCGGGCGACCGAGGTCTTGCGGCGGCCAGTGGCAATGAATTTCTGAGTTTGCGCCATAAAATCTCGTCAGGCCAATTCGTTAGGCAAGTTTGACCGCGTGTGGTTGCTGTGCGGCGTGTGGATGAGAATCGCCACGATAGACTTTCAACTTGCGATAAACTGCGCGGCCCAGCCGATTGTGCGGAATCATTCCGCGCACCGCCCGCTCGATCAGCAATTCGGGATGACGCGCGCGCCGGGCGCGAACGTTTTCCGATTTGTGACCGCCGACGTATCCAGAGAAACTCATATAGCTTTTCTGATCTTCCTTTTTGCCGGTCAGTCGCACTTTATCGGCATTGATCACGACGACAAAATCACCGGTGTCGACATGCGGCGTAAAAATCGTTTTTTCTTTTCCCCGCAGCAGCTTTGCTGCCTTCACCGCGACGCGGCCCAACACCTGGTCCTTCGCGTCGATGACCCACCACTTGCGGGTGACTTCGCTGGCTTTGGCGGAAAACGTTTTCATCGGGGCGGAAAAGGCACGGAAATTACGAGACGCGTCGGTGAGTGTCAAATTTTTGATCGACCATCACGCTCGGTCTCGACAAACAGCCTGGCAGCCGTCTCCGAGAATCGATTGCGTCCTACGAAATTTTTGGGGCGAAAGCGGGAATGGCGAAGTTAATGTTCGTGGCGCTCACCCATCGATCGCATCGGCATTTTGTCGAGGATCGGCTGGATCGACGGGTCGGCTTTGAGCAGTGCAGCGCGCATTGTGTCTTGAAATTCTTTCGACGCGTGGCGCATCTTTTCCTTCGCAGCTTGCACCGTTGGATCCTGCATCGCCTTCTGTTCTGCTGCTTTCATCTTTTCGCGTTCATCAGGAGAGAGATTGGCAAAGCGCCCACCCTGACGGTGTCTCGGGCCGTTGCCGGGTTCGTTTGCATCCTGAGGGAAAGCGATCGGCGCAATTTGCAAGGCTATGGCCAGGATCGACATGGTAAGTACTGTTTTCATTCTCATAATGGGAAAATAACCATGGATTGGTGCCAGTAAAGGCGCGCGACAAAAATGGCTGCTGGTTATTTTGAGTTCGCGCGTTTAAATCCTTCTCGCTATGCCGAACGCAGCCGCCAGCAAAACCGCCATTACGCCGCGGCGCGATGAAGATTTTGCCGAGTGGTATCAACAGGTCATTCGAGCGGCCGAGCTGGCCGAGCCTTCGGATGTGCGGGGTTGCATGGTCATTCGTCCGTGGGGCTACGGCATTTGGGAAAACATGCAGCGCCAGCTCGACGCGATGTTTCGCGCCACCGGCCATCGCAATGCCTACTTTCCACTTTTCATTCCTTTAAGTTATTTCGCGAAGGAAGCCGAACACGTGGAAGGCTTCGCCAAGGAATGCGCCGTTGTCACCCACAGCCGGTTGGAAGTCGATGCCGATGGAAAAATGAAACCATCGAGCCCGCTAACGGAGCCACTGGTCTTGCGGCCGACCTCGGAGACCATCATTGGCGCGAGTTACGCGAAGTGGGTGCAATCGTATCGCGATCTTCCGATTTTGATCAATCAGTGGGCCAATGTCGTTCGGTGGGAGATGCGGCCCCGGTTATTTTTGCGCACAACCGAATTTCTGTGGCAGGAAGGTCACACCGTCCACGAAACCGAAGCCGAAGCCCGCGCGGAAACCGAGCGAATGCTCGATGTTTACGAAACGTTCGTGCGCGAACATCTGGCCATTCCCGTTTTTAGCGGCGAAAAATCGCAGAGCGAACGTTTTCCCGGCGCGGTGCAAACATTGTCGATCGAAGCGATGGTGCAGGACCGGCGGGCCATTCAGGCGGGCACGTCGCATTTTCTTGGCCAACATTTCTCGCGCACGAGCGGGATTCAATTCCAGAACCGCGAGGGCAAACAGGAGTTTGGCTGGACCACGAGTTGGGGCATGAGTACCCGGCTGGTCGGCACGCTGGTGATGGCGCATGGCGATGATGACGGAGTTGTTCTGCCGCCGCGCATCGCGCCGACGCAGATTGTGATTTTGCCGATCACGCCGAGGGAAGAAACGCGCGCGAAAATTCTTGAAGCGTGCGACCAACTCGCGCAGAGATTACGCGCGAATCACTATGTCGATCTACCGATCGAAGTTGAAGTGGATCGGCGCGATTTGGGCGGCGGGGCGAAAAATTGGGAATGGATCAAGAAAGGTGTGCCGGTGCGGATCGAGATCGGGCCGCGCGATCTCGAAAAAGATTTCGTGACAATGAGTCGACGTGATCAGCCGGTAAAAGCGAAGGAGTGTATGGCGATGGAGGAATTTGTTCAGCGCGCGCCCGACGTTCTCATGTCGATCCAAGAAAATCTTTACGAGCGCGCGACGAAGTTCCGCGACGAGAACACGCGCAAGATCGACAATCAGAAAGATTTTTACGATTTTTTTACGCCGGAAAATTCCGCCAAACCGGAAATCCACGGCGGTTTCGCGCTCGCCCACTGGAACGGCTCACGCGAAATCGAAGAAAAAATCAAGAACGATCTCAAAGTCACCATCCGCTGCATTCTGCTCGGCGATTCCGCCGAACCCGGCCGGTGCATTTTCACTGGTGAACCGAGCTCGCGCCGCGTCATTTGGGCGAAAGCGTACTAACGCGCATTTTCGTTTGGTTGACGCTTTTAGAACCGCTCGTTTATTGCTGCTGTGCCAATGAAATTGAAGCTTTATAGCCGGGAATGGTGCTCGTGGTGCATTGACGCCAAGGATTATCTGAGCGAGCGCGGCTACAAGTTCATCGAGATTGACGTCGGGGAAGATCGACAAGCATATCAGGAAATGAGGGAGGTCTCCGATCAAACGTATGTCCCGACGTTCGTCGCGGGCGACAAGGTTCTGGCGAATTTCGATACCGATCAGCTCGAAAGATTTTTGCGCGAGCACCAAATTCACCCGTAATGCTTTTCGGATTTTTCCTCACGCTCGGGGTGGTGGTGCTCAGCGTCGCCCTCCGCAGTTACCAAAGCTCCTTTTCGCAAAAAGCCGGCGCGCTCGGCATTTTGATCTCGTCCTATCTAGCGATTTATTTCATTACCGGCAACCATATCCTCGGCGCGGTCGCGGCCGTGAGCTGGCTCTTTCTGCCCTGGCTGGAAATTCTCACCCGCATTCGCACTTTGCGTTTGCCGAAGGAAAAACGGCTCCGGCCGAAAAGCCCGCCTTCCTTGGACATTTTCCCCACGCTCAATGAAATCACGCGCGAGATCGAGAACGAGGGGTTCGTCCACGTAAATGATGCCGGCTGGGACTGGGAAGATTACCGGCAATTTTTTCGTTTGTTTTACAAGGACGACGACCGCGCCCAAGCCACGATCTGCTTGAACGAGCAGCATGATCTCTCATTTTATTATCTGCGAATTTCGTCGCGCGCGGAAGGCGGGACGATTTGGACGACTTGGAATTATCCGCTCTCTTACGGCCTGAAACTCACTCCGCAATTCCGCATCAATCGTCAGCGTCCTGATCAATCGTTCTGGCAGCTTTACCAAAGCCATCGCGAATTTCTTCGCCGCAATCGGGTGGATATTGGAACCATCGACGTCCTGGATGAGGAGCGCATCCAGACCGAGATGGAAAACGATCTGCGCGATCAAATCGCGCACAACATCGACAAGGGCGTGCTCAAGCAGACGGCGGCGGGGGATGTAAAATATTCCTGGCGAGGCATGATTTATCTTTGGTGTCAGTTCCTGCTCGATCTGGTGCGGCTGTGACTGCGGCTGGTCCCGTGACCGCCGCTTTTTGAATTCGGCGCTCCTAGAGGGCCGCTACAGAAGATGTCGATCTTATAATTGTCGATCTTGCGCGCGCGATCGCGCTTACACCTTCATGATCTCAGCTTCTTTGTGCTTGAGATGATCATCGATCGATTTGACGAAACGATCGGTCAATTTTTGGATTTCATTTTCTAAATCGTGTAATTCGTCTTCGCTCGATCCCCCCGCGGTCTTGAGTTTCTTGGCCTCATCGAGCGCCGTGCGGCGATTCACGCGCACACGCACACGCGCTTCCTCGGCCATTTTGCCTAGCGAGCGCACGAGATCTTTGCGCCGTTCTTCGGAAAGTTCCGGAATTGGCAGCCGGATAATTTTTCCATCGACATTCGGCGTGATGCCGATCTTCGATTCCTTGAGCGCGCGCTCGATGTCCTGCACCGTGCCGGCATCGAACGGCTGCACCACGAGCAAGCGCGGCTCGGGCGTAGTGATCAACGCGAGCTGTTTCAACTTCATGGCCGATCCGTATGCTTGGACATCGACGTTCTCGACCAGACCAGGCGAGGCCTTGCCCGTGCGCACAGCAGCAAATTCGTGCACCATGTAGTCGACGCTTTTTTCCATCGCCATTTCAGCTTCCAGAAGAATGTCGTCTCTGCTCATGCGGCTAGATTTTCACTTCGGCTCCAACTCATTGCAAACCAGCGTCCCGACTTTTCGGCCGAGCACGGCGTCACGGATATTGCTCGGCTTGTTCATGTCGAACACCAAGATGGGAATTTTGTTGTCCATGCAGAGGCTGAAGGCCGTCGAATCCATGATTTGCAGCCGTTTTGCAAGCGCTTCGGTGAAAGTGATGTGCTCGTAGAGTCGGGCGTTTGGATCGGTATTCGGATCGCGATCGTAAACGCCGTCCACTTTCGTCGCTTTCAGGATGACATCGGCTCGAATCTCACTCGCGCGGAGCGCCGCGGTCGTGTCCGTCGAAAAATAAGGGTTGCCGGTGCCGGCCGCGAAAATAACCACGCGGCCAAGTTCAAGATGGCGAATGGCACGGCCCAAGATAAACGGCTCGGCCACATTTTTCATTTCAATCGCGGTCTGCACGCGTGCCGCCACGCCCATCTGAGCGAGCGTGCTCCGCAACGCCAACGCGTTGATAACGGTCGCGAGCATGCCCATGTAATCCGCCGTCGTGCGATCCATGCCGCGATGGGATGCGGCCAGACCGCGCCAGATGTTACCACCGCCGATGACGACCGACGTTTGCACGCCGAGATCGTGCACCTCTTTGATCCGCGCCGCGATTTCGCGAACAACGGGCGGGGAAATATTCTCTCGAGCGCCGCGCTCTTGCAGCGCTTCGCCGCTCAACTTGAGCACGATGCGTTTATAAGCGGGCGCTTCCGTTTTCATGATCGACAATGATCAAACAGAACGCCGCGAAGTTTGGAAAGTAAAATGGTAGTGGCACGGGCTTCCAGCCGTGAATTTCATCGGCAAGATGCCGATGCTACATCGAAGCCGTGCACGAATTCCTGCGCACTCATGCGCCGTTTTCCTTCGAGCTGCACTTCGCGCAACCACAATGCGCCTGTGCCGGCGGCGATGACGAAGTCATTTCTGTCGGCCAGCAGAATTTCTCCAGGCGCGCCGCTAAGACCGACAATCTCGGCCGAAAATATCTTCAAATTGCGCGGCTCATTTAATTTGGCGGTGATTTGTGTGAACGCACCCGGCCACGGATCAAATGCGCGGATTTTCCGCGCGATCACTTCGGCCGGTTCCAACCAATCGATTCTACCATTTTCCCGAGTCAATTTTGGCGCGGAAGTGGCGAGCGCGTTGTCTTGCGGCACGCGCGGCACATTTCCGCTGGAGAGCATTCGCAACGATTCGAGCAATGCGACGGGTGCAATTTGACCCAGCCGATCGTGCAGGGAGCCGCCGGTCTCATTAGGTGCGATGTCGATCTTGCGCTGCAACAAGAGATCGCCGGTATCGAGTCCCTCATCCATGTACATGATCGTGATTCCGGTCTCGCGATCGCCGGCGGCAATCGCGGCCTGGATCGGCGCCGCGCCGCGCCAGCGCGGAAGCAGCGATGCGTGCAAATTCAAACAAGCAATCTTGGGAATTTCGAGAACGGCGCGGGGCAAAATTTGTCCGTAAGCGATGACGACAATCACGTCCGGTTGCAACGCACGAATTTGCTCAATCGCTTGTCGATCTTTGATGCGCGTGGGTTGCGAGATCGGCATCTTCATTTGAGCTGCCGCCTTTTTGATTGGCGACGCTTCGATACGCTGATCCCGCCCAACGGGTTTGTCCGGTTGCGTGAGGACTGCAACGATTTCGTGCTCGGATGTTTGCAGCGCTTGCAGTGTCGGCGCGCCGATTTCGCCCGTGCCGATAAAGATGATGCGCATGCCGAATTACGGCATCAGTTGATGAGCGCGTGGCGCGCGACGCTGGCTTTGCCCGGCCATCGCTTGCGCCATTAATTTTTCGCCCTCTGTGACTTCACGCTGGCCAACCGAAGACGCGCAGCCGGTGCAGAGGTAATCGAAGATCTCTTTGCCCGGCAGAACTAAAAGCAGCCGCTCCCGCACCGGCATCGAGGCTTTGCACTTTTCGCAGTAGAGACTTGAGGCGGTGAAATTTTCAAACTGCGGCTGACTCATGATGGCCATCCATGCCATTCACACTGGCGAGGATATCGAACAAAACTTTTGACGGCGCTTGCATTGCGTCAACCACCGTGACGCAATCCTCCGGATAATAATCGAGGACAGGTTTCGATTCCGATTCGTAAATGTCGAGGCGTCGTTGAATGACCTGTTCGTTGGCGTCGTCGAGGCGGTTGTCTTTGAGGGCGCGCTTTTTCAATCGCGTAAACAGCGTCTCGCGGTTCGGACAGGAGAGATGAAACACTTTTTCGACTGAGATCATTTCCTCCATGATCTTCGCCTGGTTCACATTTCGCGGAATACCATCGAGCACGAGCGTGTCGATGTCCGGTTTGAATTTATGGGCGTCGACCGCAGCATCGATCGCAACTTTCCAAAGTTGCACGGTGACGTCGTCAGGCACGAGCTGCCCCTTGCTCGAATATTCGAGGAAGGCCTGGCCGACTTTGGTGCGGGTGTCGATTGAGCGAAAAACATCGCCGCATGGGCAATGAAAAAAACGCGGGATGCTCCCGAGCGTTTTACCCTGTGTGCCTTTGCCGCTGCCAGGCGCACCGAAAAGGAGGAAGGTCTTATATTTCATGGGCGAAACTCATTATACCGCAAACTGCTTGAAACCGGATACCGGATAGAAAAAGAGCGAAAGTTATTTCTTCGCCAGAGGATCGACATTCACCCGTCGGCCGGCGCGGTCGAAGCGCACGTTGCCATCGACCAAGGCAAAAATGGTGTAATCGCGCCCGAGGCCGACGTTTCGGCCCGGTAAAAATTTCGTCCCGCGCTGACGCACGATGATGTTGCCGGCCACGATCGATTCGCTGCCGAATTTCTTCACTCCTAATCGTTTGCTGACGCTGTCACGACCGTTCTTGACGCTGCCTTGTCCTTTTTTATGAGCCATGGGAAAGGTTGATAGTTGAGAGTTAATGGAGGCTAGTCGGCAGCTTTCTTTGCGGTCGCGCTTTTCTTCGCGCCAATGCTGATGCTTTTGATCTTCACTCGCGTCAATTTGCGGCGATGTCCGACGGTGCGGTGATAACCTTTGCGCCGTTTGAACTTGAACGCGATCACTTTTTTGTCTTTGCGCTGCTCGACAACTTCCGCCGTCACCTTTGCGCCGGAAATAAGCGGATCGCCGTGCGTCAGTTTGTTGCCGTCGGCGTACATCAAAACATGGCTGAACGTTGCGGTCCTGCCTGCATCGACCTCGAGAAGATCGACATCGATCGTTTCGCCTTCCGCGACACGATACTGTCGTCCACCGGTCTTGATAATTGCGTAAACCATAAGTGCTTCTGAGGAGAAAAAGCCGCGCAAAATTCCACAGATGCACGGCTTTGACAAGGGGAAAGCGTTGTAGCTGCCGCTGTCCTCAGCGCCAGCTTCGTTCTGCCGCCAGAGACGGCGGCAGCTACAACGCTGAAATCAAGAGCACAATCTCGCCCTTTGCCGGATGCTTCGCGTAATGAGCGAGCAGTTCACGAGCAGTGCCGCGGCGGAATTCTTCGAATTTTTTTGTAAGCTCGCGCGCAACGCACAGTTGTCGATCTTGCATGATATCGATGCAGGCGCTCAGCGTTTTGATTAAGCGATAAGGCGATTCGAAAAAGATGGTTGTTTCATCACGCGCGGCGGCGGCGCGCAATTCGCGTTCACGTTGACCGCTTTTAACGGGGAGAAATCCGCCAAAGAAAAATTTCTCAGCCGGAAATCCAGAACCGACCAGCGCGGTGAGGATCGATGACGGCCCGGGAATAATTGTAAACGGCAGGACCCGCTTAACGCATTCACGAATCAGGCGGGCGCCTGGGTCGGAAAGCCCAGGCGTTCCGGCATCCGTGATGAGCGCGACGTTCCCGCCCGCCGCGAGTCGCTCGACGAGCTGTGCGGTGCGCATCGCTTCGTTGTGCTCGTGATAACTAACGAGCGGTTTCTTGATTCCGAAATGCTTCAGTAACATTCCCGAGTGTCGTGTATCCTCGGCGGCGATAAGATTGACATCGTTCAAGACTTCGACTGCGCGCAGGGTGATATCGCCAAGATTACCAATGGGTGTGGCGACGACGTAAAGCATCCTTAGAGCATCGGATGAGAATCCGTTTTTCGCTATCGATTACGGTCTGGCGAAGAAAGGAAAATGGCCGATTCGAGTTCGAACAACCGGGTTGCGGGTGCAAAACGAATCCATAAAAAGGAGGCATTTATGAGAATAAGCATTTACGTATTAGCCTTGGTGCCGTTGGTGTTTGCCGGCTGCGCCGAAGAGGCGCCGCCGCCGGTAACCACAACAACCACCGTAACGCGCGAGGTAACAACGGCTGGCCCCACGACGGGAGAAGTTTATGTGACCCAGGCTCCGCCCGTGCTTCGGGTTGAGGCGGAGACCGTCTCGCCTGGAGCTAACTATCTGGCGCACCGGTCCCGCGGTTGGGTGTGGATCGCGGGCCATTGGCAATAGCCGAAACTCGTTTCCGCGTCTTTGCGCGGTCGCAGCACAAGGCGGTTGATTAACCGCGTACGCGAAACTCGTCGCGGTAGAGTGGCGTTTCTTCCGGCGCGAAGCCGTGGCGCGTGATGTTTTCGGTGACAACACGCGGCACCACAAATTGGAGAAGATAATCTTCGCTGCCGGCCTTCGTGCCGCCGCCGCTCATTTTGAAACCGCCGAAGGGATGGCGCCCGACAACCGCGCCCGTGCAGGAACGGTTGATGTAAACATTACCCGCCTCGATCTCGGCTTTGGCGCGTTCGATGTTGGCCGGACTGCGCGAGAAAAATCCGGCGGTGAGCGCGTAATCAGTGCCGTTCGCGATCTTGACTGCTTCATCGAGATCGCGCGCTTTCAAAACGCTGAGAACGGGCCCGAAAATTTCTTCGCGGACGATGCGCATGTTCGGCTTTACTTCGACAAAGATTGTCGGCGGAATGAAGTAACCTTTTGGCGGCACATTCTGATGCTGGAACGCGAGCGTGGCTTCGCTCTTGCCGATCTCGATGTAATTCAGGATGCGTTCGTAGGCGGTCTTGTCGATCACGGGCCCGACCGTCATGCCGGGCTCTTCCGGATTGCCGACGCGCAAACTGGCGGCGGCCGAGAGCAAGCGCTCCAGCACGCGATCGTAATTTTCTTCGAGCACGATCAAGCGCGAGAGGGCGGAACATTTCTGTCCCTGATAACCGAACGCGGAATAAATTGAATCGACAATCGCTTCGTCCAGGTCGGCATCCGAATCGATAATGACCGCGTTCTTGCCGCCCATCTCGCAGACGACGCGCTTGAGCTCACGTTGACCGGGTCGTGTTATCCCGGCGCTTTCCCAGATTTTCAGGCCGACTTCGCGCGAACCGGTAAACGCGATAAGATCGACATCTTTATGATCGACAAGGTGCGCGCCGATGACCGACCCGTGACCGGGCAGAAAATTAAGAACGCCAGGCGGCACGCCGGCTTCCTCAAAGATTTCCATGAGCATCGCGCCGCAAACGGCCGATTGCTCGGCCGGTTTCATGATGACGGTGTTACCGGTGACGAGCGCGGCGGTGGCCATGCCACAGAGAATCGCGATCGGGAAATTCCAGGGCGCAATTACCAGCGCGACGCCGCGCGGCCAGTAATGATAATAACTTTCCTCGCCGGGAACGTGTTGCGTGAGGCGCGGCCGGCCGATCCGCCGCATTTGTTGCGCGTAAAACAGACAAAAATCCATGGCTTCGCGAATATCGCTGTCGGCTTCGGCCCAGGGTTTGCCGACTTCGAAGACTTCCAGCGCGGAAAGTTCATAGCGACGGCGTTCCATTATGGCTGCGGCGCGTTCGAGCAAACGCGCGCGTTCTTCAAACGGAGTCCGGCTCCATTTTGCAAACGCGTCGCGCGCGGTTTTGACGGCGCGTTCCGCTTCCGGAATTCCCGCGGCCGCGACATCGCCGACGATTTCATCCGGCGCGCTTGGATTCAGCGATGCCGTAGTGCGGTTGATCCAGACTCTTTCGCCGCCAATCACGAGCGGATATTTTTTCCCAAGACGCGCGCGCACCTGGCGCAACGCGGCGCGCATTTCTTCCTGGCTCTGTTGATAGGCAAAGTTCACAAGCGGCGCGTTTTCATAAACATCACCCGGCGGCACGTCAAGGGAAGCGCCATCGAGCAGATGTCGATCTTTGCTCACAGAATCCGGGTTCTCTCGCACGAGCCTGTTCGGATCGCGCAACAATATTTTCTCGGAAACATTGTCGGAGAATTTCGCGCGCAAAAAACCCTCGTTCGAAGTGTTCTCGAGCAAACGGCGAACGAGATACGACATTCCCGGCAGCAGCTCGCCGACCGGACAATATTCGCGAACGCGATATCCCATTTCAACAAGCGCCCGCTTGACCGGACCGGCCATGCCATAGAGCAATTGAAATTCGAAGCGGGTGCGATCGATCCCGAGTTCGTCGGCGAGCGCCTGCGCATGCGCGATGCTGCGGACGTTGTGCGAGCCAAACGCGGCCGTGACGATCGATTCATTTTCAAGCAACACACCGCTAAGCGCTTCAAAGTTCGCGTCGCTCTCGGGCTTTTGCAGATAAACGGGGATACTCCAGCCATTCTGGGTTGATTTGATTTTTTCGTAATCCCAGTACGCGCCTTTAACGAGTCGGACGGTAAAACGCGTGCGGCGGGCGCGCCCCCAGTCGATAAGATCGACCAGATCTTTTTCGGCGTCGCGGAGGTAGGCTTGAATAACAATGCCGGCGTGCGGCCAATCTCGAAACTCCGGCTCGGCGAAGAGCGTTTTAAAAAGGTCGAGTGTGATATTTTTGTGAGAAAAACTCTCCATATCGAAGTTAATGAACACCCCGAGCTCTTTCGCTCGTCGCAAAATCGGGCGCAGTTTCGGCGCGAGATGCGCGATTGCGTCCGCCGGATCGGCCGGATTCGTCTGAGAATAGAGCGCGGAGATTTTTACCGAGAGATTGACGACGGGAAATAATTCCGCGCCGTTGTCGAGCGGGTCGCTCCAGCCGTCGGTTTCGCGTGCGAGATGTTCGAGCAATTCGAGACAGCGCGCCGCGTATTCGTCCGCCTCCTTCTCGCTCACGACGGCTTCGCCCAAAAGATCGACAGTGAACCCAATCTTCTGTTCGTGCCGCTTGCGCAGCGTCTTCATTACATCGTCGGGATTTTTTCCAGCGATGAATTGGCGCGCCATGCCGGAAACATTCCAGCGCAGCAACTGGCCGCTGATCCACGGCACAATTTTCGCGGCGCGGACGCCGGTTCGGACGAGCGGCGCGAGGCCGTTGCGCATGTCCGTGAAATATTCGTCGAGATGCTGGACGATGTCGCCCGAACGCCGGAGCGACGGCAGCACATCGACAAAGCGAAACATCTGGACTTTAAAACGCTCATCGCGCATCGAGAGCGCCATCAGCCGCTGGTAAAAACCGGCCTTGCTGAAAAGCGGTTCCGGATGGCGGTCGACCAGCTCAAAAATGCGCGCGCCGCGCTGCTCGATTTCAGTCTGGAGAGACCTCATGGACGACAATAATCCGCGCTCCGGAAGTGAGCAAAGACGATTGTCAGTTTAGAAAATTTTCTGGGCTCACACACTCACCCGGCGCTTCGCATTCGAAGTAAGAATGCGGGGCATGGACGCAAAAAATAGGGAGCAAATAGAGATGATTTGCCTGGCGGATTCCAGAGGCCCAGGGCTCGGGTCTGTCAGGCAATCTCTTGTCCGCTAAAACGGCCCCCCGCTGGTTGCCGACGCTGTTCCCGATTGCTCGTTAGGAGAAACTCGCGTAGCAAACAGGCGAGATGAATCGGGGCGCTGATCGCTACGAGTTCGCCAGCGACAATACCGCATCGATTTGTCCCGAAGCTTGGGACGCGCTGCAAAAGGCGAACGCCGATAAGGCGGCGTCATCCTATGGCGATGATCGATGGACCGCACAAGTGCGCCAGCTTGTGCGCGAAATGTTCGAAATCGATTGCGAAGTATTTCTTGTTTTCAACGGCACCGCAGCGAATGCGCTGGCGCTGGCGCAGCTTTGCCAGCCCTTCCACAGCGTCATTTGTCATGAGCACGCACATATCGAAACCGACGAGTGCGGCGCGCCGGAATTTTTCTCCGGGGCGAAACTGCTCCTCACGCGGGGAGCGAATGGCAAGATCGACATCGGCGAGGCGGAAGCGGCAATTGTTCGCCAACCCGAATTGCATTCGCCGAAGCCGCGCGCGATCAGCATCACGCAAGCGACCGAGCTTGGGACCATTTACACGATAAACGAAATCCGGGCGCTAAATGAATTCGCACGCAAACGGTCACTTTTCATTCATATGGATGGAGCGCGCTTCGCAAATGCGGTCGCCTCGCTTGGTTGCGCGCCGAAAGCGCTCACATGGGAAATCGGTGTGGACGTTCTTTGTTTTGGGGGAACGAAAAATGGCATCGGCGCGGGCGAGCTAGTGATATTTTTCAAAAAGGAACTGGCTCGCGAGTTTGATTACCGGGTCAAACAAGCAGGCCAGCTCGCGTCGAAAATGCGTTTCCTCGCCGCGCCCTGGGTGGGGCTCTTGACGGACGCTGTTTGGTTGCACAATGCGGAACATGCAAATCGCGCGTCACGGCAGCTCGCGGAGCGGCTTCGCTCGGAAGCAAAGATCGACATCGTCTTTCCCGTGGAAGCGAATGCAATCTTTCTGCGGATGAGTGAGCAGCTAGTGCGCGGACTGCATGGGCGTGGCTGGGACTTTTACAAATTCATTGAACCCGAGGTTTACCGGTTGATGTGCTCATGGTCCGTCACCGAAGCCGATATTGCTGACTTTGTTGGCGACATTGTTGCGTTGAAACGTAACGAAGAAGCGAAACATTGAGTAGTTGCGCTGTGAAAAGGACGTCTGTATAGGGGCAGTAAGATGAAGGCGACGGCGCGAGTTTTACTTTCAACTTGCGTTCTCTTGGGGGGATGTCGGGCCACGCGCGATGTCGCTGTCACTTCTTATCATGTCGCTACCGCGCCGGTGCGTCTGGTGCACAGAGCCATCGCTGCTGATTCGCCGCCGACGCCATCGGCAACTTCGGACGTGACTACTCCGGGACGTCCTGTGCCAGTTACCTCTCCCAGCTCATCGCAACAGCGACGGATCGCTTCGAGGACGCCTTCAACGGAGACTCCGAGCGGAAATGCCCCAACGAAATCCAAAGGCTCGCCTCCGCGAAGTACGGCCGTACAGCCGCAGTTCCCAACCGCCGAGCCGGTTCCAGGTCGGCCTGGCCTGGTCTTTAATCCCTACGATCCCAACGGCGGATATATCGATGTGAGCGGCTATGCGCCCGGGAGCAAAGTCAAGGACCCGGATTCTCAGAAGATATTCGTTGTTCCGTAAGGGACGATATTGTCGTGACCGGCGAAGGCGAACCGCTGAGCAGCGTGCCACAACTTGGCTGAAATGCATGCCTCCGACGGCATTGCCCTCACACCTGAGGAGTTTAAGCCGGCTATTCGGACCAAACTTGCGCACCGCACGCAATAACGCGCCTGTCGTTAAGAGTTTACGATCTCGCGAATTGAGCCGCAGCCGGCTTAGATCGACAATTTAAGGAACTTCGTTTCCCTGACGCTGCTTCGCCACGTTTTTAGCAACGAAACGGCTGGTGTCGAGGGGGTGTTTCGTCCAATTGTGACTCACTTTGGCGAGCTCCCTTGTTTGTGTTTCCCAAACCGTTGCTTCAGGAGCGTCTTTCTTGTGCAAGATAATAAGGAAGTGCAGCATCTCCCGAGCCACTTGCCTGCCAGGTTGCACGTTGCCGTAAACTTCCACGAGTGGTAGGTAATAGGATGCCGTTGGCGTTTCGCTTTGCTGTGCCGGTGACGGTTTTCTTGTCGATCTTCGGTGCTGTGCCGGAGGGCAAGAGTCAGACTTATGAGGGAAAAGAGCTGGTCAAGGCAGAGCTCGTGGCCGACACGACCGCAATTGTTCCCGGAAAAAAGTTCACTGCCGGGTTGCTTCTTCGAATGGCGCCCGGCTGGCATACTTACTGGAAGTTTTCCGGCGACGCAGGAATTCCAACAGAACTGAAATGGAAATTGCCGCCGGGCTGGAAAGTGGGCGAACTACAATGGCCAATTCCACTGAAAACGAATGACCCTGGCGATATTCAAACCTAAGGCTATCAAGATGAAGTCCTGCTGATGCAGGAAATAATCCCGCCTGCGACGATCGACAATTCGTCAGGAAAACTCTCGGCGGAAGCAAGCTGGCTCGTTTGCGAAAAAATTTGCATCCCCGGCAGCGCCAGTTTGCAACTGGAGATCCCAATATCGACAACGAGCGCGCCGGCAAACACGGAACTTTTTGCGCGCTATCGCCAGTTGCTGCCACAAGATTTGCCTGCGGCCGATGTCGCCAAGGGGAAATGGCGCCGCGCCGCTTCCGAGCTCCACTTCAGCGTGACTAGCGCCACGCTGGCGAATTATCCGGTCGCGGACTTTTATCCATTGCCGGAGGGAAACGTCGTTGTCGGTCATCCAAAGATCGAATCGCGGACTGGGAACGAAATTACTTTTGCTATTCCGATCGAGTCAGTGTCGAAAGATTTATTGTCGATCAAAGGTCTGGTCGTTTTTGCCCAGCGCGCCAATGGACATGACCGTGCCGCCTGGCGCGTGGTAGAAAGCGGAGCAGCGTCACCTGCCAATTCTGTTCCCGCACGCGGCGTTCTTACCTTTCTCTTCTTTGGTTTTCTTGGCGGTTTGATTTTGAATTTGATGCCGTGCGTCTTGCCCGTGATCTCGCTCAAGATTTTCGGATTCATTCAACAGGCCGGCCAGAGCCGTCAAAAAATTTGGCGCAGCGGCCTCGCGTTCGCCGCGGGAATCTTCGTCTGGTTTGTCGGTCTGGCGCTGCTCCTGATTATTCTCAAAGCTGCCGGCCGCGAAGTTACCTGGGGGGGATTTCAATTCACGAATCCTTATTTCGTTCTTTTGCTGAGTGTGATCGTTCTCGTCTTTGCGCTGAATCTTTTCGGCGTTTTCGAGATTTCGCTGCCGCAAACAGCCACCCGCGAATTGCTGAGCTGGACCGCGGGCGAAGGTGAAGCGGGCTCATTCTTTCAAGGTGTTTTCGCGACCGTGCTGGCGACGCCATGCACCGCGCCATTTTTAGGAACGGCTCTTGGCTTTGCCTTCACGCAATCGGCAGCCATCATACTGTCGATGTTTGTGGCCATCGCGGCTGGAATGAGCGCCCCATATTTGCTGCTCTGTGCGCAACCGGCTTGGTTGCGATTTTTGCCGAAGCCGGGTCCGTGGATGGCGCACGTGAAACAGTTCATGGGTTTTCTGCTTCTCGCGACCTTGCTCTTTCTCCTCTACGTGCTCGGCGCGCAACGCGGCAGTGATGCGCTGATTTGGGCCTCATGTTTTTTGCTCGTAGTCAGCATCGCCTGCTGGATGAAAGGCGCATTCATTTCGCCGGTTGCCTCAACCCGAGCCAAGACGATCGCGATAATTACGATGTCGATCTTGCTCGTGCTCAGCGGAATTTATTTCATTGGCGACAAGTTTCGTTCGTCCAGGCTCGCGACAAGTTCGCAGCTTGCCGGCGGCTGGCAGCCATTCACGCCCGAGCGTTTGCAGGAAGAGTTGGCGCAAGGCCGCTCCGTCTTTGTCGATTTCACGGCGGCCTGGTGCCTGACCTGCAAATTTAATGAGGCCAGCGTGTTGGAAAGCGCCGCCGTGCGAGAAGCGTTTCAGCGCCGTGGTATTGTTAAACTGAAAGCCGATTGGACCAACGGCGACCCGGTCATCACGAAATTATTGCAACAATTTGGCCGCCCGGGTGTCCCACTGTATGTGCTCTATCCCGGCAAATCCGCGGAACCGATTGTTTTTCCGGAATTGCTTACCAAGAGCGTCATTCTGAATAAACTTGAAACCATCTCGCGCACT
>QHPX01000028.1 GCA_003219195.1 Verrucomicrobiota bacterium | reverse complement strand
GTGATGATGCGTCTGGCAATTGCGCAAACACGATGGCGTAGCCGCGATCCTGCGTCGGGAGAAAGCCGCCCGGTACGATTTTGAAACCGAGGCCGGTCAGGCCAAGTAAACCTGCGTAGATGAACAAAATGATGACCGCGAGTCGAACAAGGCGCGCAACGGAATTGCCGTAAGCGTTCGACGCCCAGGCAAATGTTTTGTTGAAACCTTTGAACAACCATCCGAGCAGACCGTCCAGGACGCGTTGAAATGAATCCCTCTCCGCGCCGCGTGGCTTAAGCAAAAGTGCAGCAAGTGCGGGCGAAAGTGTGAGCGAGTTGAGCGCCGAGATCGCAGTCGAAACCGCAATGGTCAGCGCGAATTGTCGAAAAAATGTGCCGGTGATCCCGCTAATGAATGCGGTCGGGATAAAAACCGAACAAAGCACAAGCGCGATCGCAACCAGTGCTCCGCCGACTTCGGTCATTGCTTTGCGGGCTGCATCACGCGGGGCGAGACCATCTTCGATGTGATGTTCGATCGCTTCCACGACCACGATCGCGTCATCGACCACGATACCGATGGCAAGGACGATACCGAAGAGCGAGAGGTTGTTGATCGAGAAGCCGAACCCTTTCATCGCCGCGAACGTGCCGATCAACGAAACTGGAATCGCGACGAGCGGAATGATTGCCGCGCGCCAGGTCTGGAGAAAGATCAGGACGACAAGGACGACCAGCGCGATCGCTTCGAAGAGCGTCTTTTGCACTTCGTGGATCGATTCGCGGACGGAAACGGTCGGATCGTAAACGATCGTGTAGTCGAGCCCGGTCGGGAAACGCTGCTTAAGTTCGGCCATCTTCTTTCGGACGGCATCGGACGTGGCGAGCGCGTTTGAGCCCGGAAGTTGAAAAATGGCGATCGCGGTCGCCGGTTTTCCGCCGAGCCCGCTGTTCACCGTGTAATCACGAGCAGCCAGCTCAACGCGCGCGATATCGCGCACACGAGTGACTTGTCCGTTTGCGCCGGTCTTCACGATGATTTCGCCGAACTGCTTTTCGTCCGTCAATCGGCCCAGCGTGCTAACTGTGTATTGAAATGCGGTTGCGCCTTTCGGCACTGGCGGCGCGCCGATGATTCCAGCTGCGACTTGCACATTCTGCTCCTGGATCGCCGCGACCACATCTTGAGCCGTCAGTCCACGCGCAGAGAGTTGGTGAGGATCAAGCCAGAGGCGCATCGAATATTCGCGTGCGCCGAAGACATTGATGTCGCCGACGCCATCGACGCGCGCGAGTTCGTCGCGGATCTGGAGCAGCGCGTAATTGCTGGTGAAAAGCGAATCGAGCGATCCGTCCGGCGAGACCAGGTGCACGACCATCGTAATGTCGGGCGACTGCTTTTTCGTTGTCACGCCGATCCGTTGCACGTCGGGCGGGAGCACCGGAACCGCGATAGCCACCCGATTTTGCACCAGCACCTGAGCGGTATCGAGATTGGTTCCGAGCTTGAACGTAATACTCAGCGTCATGTTGCCGTCGCTCGTGCTCTGCGAGAACATGTAGAGCATGTTCTCCACGCCGTTGACCTGTTGCTCGATTGGCGTCGCTACTGTTTCCGACACCACCTTCGCGTTTGCGCCCGGATAGTTGGTCGTGACCTGGATGGTTGGCGGCGCGATTTCAGGATATTGCGCAATGGGAAGCGTCGAGAGCGCGATGATACCGACGAGCGTTATGACGATGCTAATCACGCCGGCGAAAATCGGCCGGTCGATGAAAAAATGCGGGAAGTTCATGCCGACCGCCGTTGCAGCTGCGCCGTCATTTTTCGTTTTGCGATTGAGCGACGCTTTTCTTTGTGTCCGTTCCGCCGGCGGGCGACTCCTCGGGAACCGGCGCAACTTTCATTCCGGCTTGCAACAATTGCAGGCGCGTAGAGACCACCTTCTCGCCGTCCTTCAGCCCGCTTTTCACAATGCGTTTGCCTTCAAAAAGGGCGCCCGTCTCAAGGTTACGCCGGTCGACAGTGTTATCGGGTTTAACGACGAAGGCGTATTTCAGGCCTTGTTGCGAGCTGATCACTTTGTCCGCGACGAGTGCGGCGCGATAAGGCGTCGCGCCGGCAACGCGCACGCGAGTGAAGAAACCCGGCGTAATGAAGTTAGGGTTCCAGTTTTTTAGAACCACACGCGCGCGAATCGTCCCTGTTCCAGGATCGAGGCGATTGTCGACGAAGTCGACGTAACCTTCGTGCGGGAAATCGGTCTCGTTGCCAAGCTCGACCCACGCCGGAATCTTGGCCGTGCGTGCGCTCACGCGTTTCCCTTCCTCGCTCAGCTTTACATATTTGAGGACCGCGTTCTCGTCGGCATCGACCTTCGCGTAAATCGGATCGACCGAGACTACGGTGGTAAGCACGCTCTCCGGGCCCGCCCCGGGCTGGACGAGATTACCAAGGGTGATCCGCGCGTCGCTGACGCGTCCATCGATCGGCGATTTGATTTGCGTAAACTCAAGATTCAGCGCGGCGGAATTCTTGGCCGCTTCGGCCGAACTCTTGGCCGCGGCGGAACCCTGAAAGGTGGCAGCTTTCTGGTCGAACTCGCTGGCCGAAATCGTGTTCTTGTCCCGCAGTTCCTTCGCCCGGTTTAGTTCAATCTGGGCAAGCTTGAGTTGCGCATCCATTCGGTCGACTTCGGCGGCAGCACGATCGAAGTCCGCCTGATAAGGACGCGGATCGATCACATAAAGCAGGTCGCCTTTTTTAACGATCGCGCCCGCTTCAAAATGAATCTCAGTGATATATCCCGACACGCGTGGTCGAATCTCGACCGATTCGACCGGATCCAGGCGCCCGGTAAATTCGTCCCACTCGTTTACCTCTTTCTCGATTACGGTAACGACGTTGACCGGTAGCGGCGCTTGCTGCGGGGCGGTGGCTCTCTTGCAGCCGAACTCTGCAACAAGAAAAAGCAAGAGACCGAGATGGATAAAAGGTTTCATCATATATCCTTTTTCTAGCGGCGTTGTCGGCCGTCCAAGTGTCGTGTCTGGCGCAATACCATGCCTCTTTGCGGCATTTGTCACGTGCCGTTTTCGTGAATTTTGAGTTGGTTGAAAGTGCGATTCCATCCGTCAGTGAAATTAAAGATCGACATGTTGAGTACAAGCATCGGATCGTGCATTCGCCGGCGGCGCCGCAACATTTCTCGCCATTTGTCCGCGAGATTGCGTTGCGGAGTTTTCATTCTTGTTTCTCTTTGTCCAAGGAATCGCCCCCCATCTATTTTCTTTCTCGAGTTCATTCGTTTTGTTCCTTGTTAATCAGCGCAGGCCGCCCGCGACCCGCAGCGTTTCGCCTGTGATCCACCCGGATTCGGACGAAGCGAGAAAGACCGCGACGGGAGCAATGTCCTCGGGTTGGCCAATGCGGCCGAGTGGTGTCTGGGCTTCAACGCTTTTGCGAAGATCGCCTTGGTCGAAGCCCGCTGCACGCACTCCCTCCGTTTCCACCATGCCGGGATTGATGGCGTTGACGCGGATTTTGCGCGGCCCCAATTCCTTGGCCAGCGTTCTGGTAATGGCGTCGACCGCGCCTTTTGTGCCGGTGTAAACCGACGAACTCGGCGGTGTCAATGACGTGACGGTCGAGCTAATATTGATAATGTTGCCGCCAGTGGAATCGAATTGCCTGACCGCTTCCTGTGTGGCGAGCAGCAGGCCGAGAACATTCACGTCAAAGTGTTTGTGGAATTGCTCCTCGGTGATCTCTTCAAGTGGCGACCAGTCGTAAACTCCAGCGTTGTTGACGAGGATGTCGATCTTGCCAAAGGCTTTTTTCCCCTCGGCAAAGAGATGTTCGATGTCTGCCTTCCTGGCCACATTTGCCCTCACGGCAATGGCCTTTCCGCCGCGCTTGGCAATTTGATCCACTACTCGGTCGGCTCCCTCTTTACTGGAAGCATAGTTAACGACCACGGCTGCACCTTCGGCAGCGAACTGTCTAGCGATGTCAGCGCCGATTCCTTTCGAAGCGCCTGTCACGAGCGCGACTTTTCCGTTCAATTTTCCATTTTCCATTATGTGCCTTTCTTTTTTTGGTTTTTAAAAATTCTTTTATTGATGGCCTACACTTGTGCGAAGCCCCCATCCCGGCGCCCACCTCCATTGCTCCCTGTCTCCAACCGTCGAATGTGAGATTCTCATCGAGTAATTCCGGATTTGTTGTTAGTGGTAGAACAAGAAAAGGGCGAGAAAGCCGACCACAATCCCGAGCGCAGGGCTGAGAACAGCGAACCACAATGATACGGTCCAGCCTGAGTCGGTGATGGTAGTAGATTTTGGTTTGGTCATCTTCTTGGTCTCCTTGTTAGTTACTCGCCACTCGTGGCAACCCCAAGGCGTGGAGCGTGTCCGTGTTAAGACTCCCGGTCACGCGCAAGCCGTGATTACCTTGATAACGTATGATCGCGCGACGGGTTTCTGGGCCGAACACACCGTCGATTGCTCCCCGGTAATATCCTTGTCGCGCTAATTGCTCCTGGGCGGCGGCGACAGTGGAATCCGCGTATTGCTCCGATGAATCGTAGGCGCCCTGCCCGTAATAATCGGTGCCGTCGCCTTCGTAAACGCCCGAATCATATTGGTACGGATAATAATCGTCCGCGTAGTAGTCGTACGGATAACCGTATGGGTACCACGGGAATCCGAAATCGAAGATGAACCACGAGCCGTCGACAAAACGGCAACGGTGGCCATGCCAGAAATGGTCGCGATTCCGGTCCCAATCGCGATGCCAATCGGCCGAATGCTGCGCGACGACGTGATTTCGCCAGTCCGTCGGGAGACTGTTTCCAGTCCGAACTTGGCCTGCGCCATTTCTTTCGGGTCTCAGATTCGTGATTGCTTGATTTCCTCCGTCCGAAAATCGCGTGAGGCGATTGCCGCGGTTCAGCGTTCCAGTTGCAAACTGGCGACTGGGCGCAAAGGCGCGATCAGAACTACCAAACCGCTGCTGACGAAATGCCATCGGCGGGTGGTATGATGAGAAGCGCGGCCCGGGCGCCATGAAGCGTCCGCCGCCAAAGTTACCGCGCGGAGCGGAGTGGAATGCTGGAACTGCATGCTGTGCGGGAGCAGGATGCGCGGCCATGGCGAAACCTCCTCCTCCTCCTCCATGATGACCGCCAGCTTTCGCTTGGGCAATCAAGGCCGCGCTCGCGAGAAGCGCGACCCAATAGAATTTAGTTTTCATGATTGGATTTGCTTTCTGTTGTTTTTTGTGTTTCGAAAAAATTTCTGATGACTCATTGCGCCAGATAACCTCCATCCACGACCAGTGACGTCCCGGTGGTGAATTTCGCGTCATCGGAACAGAGATAGAGAACCGCCGCTGCGATTTCTTCGCCGGCTCCAATCCGTCCGACCGGAATAATAGAGGTGAGCGAATCACGCATCTCACCTTTCTTGCCCGCAAAGCGATCGAGCATATCAGTCGCGATGACGCCGGGAGCGACCGCGTTCACACGAATGTTTTGTTTGGCGAACTCGAGCGCGATCGATTTGGTCAGACCTTCGACCGCGTGCTTGGACGCAATGTAAACGCTCACCTGCCCGAGACCAACGTGCCCAGCCACACTCGAATTGTTGACGATCGCTCCGCCGCCGGTTTTGAGCATGAGCGGGATTTCATGACGCATCGAATTCAAGACGCCCCAGACATTGATGTCGAAGACGCGGCGATATTCGGCTTCGGTTGCCTGATCGAGTGGGCCTGTCCATTCGACGCCGGCGTTGTTAAACGCGAGGTCGAGCCGGCCGTAGGTGTTGACGGTGAAATCAACCATAGCCTTGACGTCTGTCTCTTTCGCGACGTCGGCGCGGATAAACGCGGCCGCGCCACCGTCCTTTTCAATTTCTGCGACGACGTCCGCACCTTCTTTTTCACGTCGCCCGGTCAGAACGACCTTGGCGCCGGCGCGAGCGAATTCGATCGCCGTAGTTTTGCCGATACCGGAAGTTCCTCCGGTCACGAGTGCAACTTTTCCGCTTAGCTTTCCATTTTTCATTTTGTTCCTTTCATTTTCCGATTTTCGTTACCCACATAGAGCAAAAGCGGGTTGATAATTGTCGATCTCTGGGAAGTGATGCGGCACTAGCAAGTCGTCGTGTCGCGTGTCGACCGGCTGGAGATTGAGCTTCTCGATGTGGACTTCGACCAGATCAGGAAGAAGCAAATGCGGAAACAATGACAGCTCCCACGCCTTTGTTTCTTCCTCATCGAGGACGAGGTGAACGATTTCGCGCAAGTCTGGGTAGGCCTGCTCGTAATCTAGCTGTAACTGCTGTTTCAGTTGCGCGATGGCGACCGAAACCGTCTGGAGGAAAACTGCTGCTGCTTCTGACTGCTGGTCAGTTTTCATAGGGGCTGAGTTTTTTCGGTTTATGTGGATTTATATTTGACTAGTCGTCTATAAGATTGGCAAAAAAAAGAGATTACGAGCTCGTTGCGTGTACGCGTTTGACGCCCAAAACATCCATAGCTACGTGTTTGAATTCTCGCAGCAAGTCCAAGTCATTTTGAATTCGCGCCTGCGCGAGCGTCCCGTGATAGCAGGCAAAGAGCGCCCTGGCCTTCGCTTCGGGATCCGGCGCCACAATTAACCCTTGCGCATGCGCATCACGGATAGCGGACTCGAAATACTTTATCTTCCGATCAAAAATGCGGTCCACGGTATCGCGCACGACCTTGTCCTGCGTGCTCACTTCGCTCCCGATGCTTAGCAGAGGGCATCCGAGGATGGAGCCGCACTGTTCTTGCAGTTCGGCCAGACGGTCGTGCACATAATCGAAGTAGCGATCGAACCGTTCGAGAGGCGGAGTTGTTGGAGAAAAAAGAGCATCCATGTCCGCCTTCCGCTTGTTCCATTCTGCTTCCAATGCGGCGGCGGTAAGTTCGGACTTCGACTTGAAGAAATAATAGAAGCTTCCCTTTTTTGCGCCGGCCCGCTCGCAGATCGCGTCCACCGAAGTGGTGCCGTAGCTGTTTTCCCACATCAAATCCAACGCCGCGTCGGTCAGGCGCTCCTTCATGTCACTCACTCTGGGCATGACGGACATTTACTCGTCTAGACTAATCAGTCAACTACTTTTCTAAAGTTTTTTTGCTGGCCCTTTTCCTTCGGAGGCGAGCTGAATTGCGCTCACCGCCATTCCACTCCTGCAAGCTTCGTCGTCGATCTCTTGGAAACGGACACTGACTGTTAAAAGGTTGAGAGTTGATCGCGGCGGGTTGAGTGTTGGAAGAATGGCGGGCCAGGATCTAAACGCGATTGCGTTTCCGAAGTTGAGGGAGCAGATGGCAAGTTTTAAAGAAAATGTGAATTGATGTCTGAGGGAACCTGCACTCATCTTTCCGCAGTCACGACGCTCAAGCATCCCGGACGCCGCGAGTGCGCTGAATGCGTAAAGATCGGCGCGCGATGGGTGCATTTGCGGACATGTCAGGAGTGCGGCAGGACGTTGTGTTGCGACGACTCGCCTAATCAACACGCCAGCAACCACGCACGTGCGAGTGGCCATCCCGTGATCGCGTCGGCCGAGCCAGGCGAGCAGTGGCTGTATTGTTATCCTGACAATGCTTTCGCGGAATATTGACGGGAAAAAAGTAGAAGTCACGCTCGGCCAAATACCTCGCGCAATTCGTCTTTGGCTCGTTCCAGAACGCGCTTCTGCTTTTGAGGAAGAGATTTGCCGGCGCGATTGATGTAAAAATTCAGCATCGACATCGCCGATTGATACGGTGTGCCTTTGCGCCGCTTGCTGGCCTGAGCAGAACGTCTGAGCGACAGGGCAATTTTTCTCGGATTTGTCGATCTAAAAACCTTTGGTTGGAGATCGAGCGCGTTGCTGCGCCGTGTGACCCTGGCCGACCACCGGCGGCTCTTCGAAGATTTCTTCGCCTTCGTGCTCATCGCCGTTGCAGAAAGAAAGAGAAGCAAGGCCCTCCATTGTTTCTTCCCTTGCGGGAGCCAATCCCGCCTTGGCGGGACCAGTGGAGTAACCTTGCTTACTATTGTTTCGCGCGAAGCCGACGATGCGCGCGTAATTTTTTGGTCCGAGCCGGTATTAAGATCGAGAAGATGATTGAGTCGGTACGGCTGGAGAATTAAGACGAGGGAAGGACGAATTAAGAACCGAAGCCTTCGCGGAAAACGAAATAATAAGTGAAGAGGCGATAAATGGTAAAAAGATAGCAAAGCATTCAGCGGTTTTTCGGTCGATGACATCCAAAAGGCGAAAGAATTTTGTGGCCAAACACTTGGGTTGAAGGTTTCGGAGTCTCACGGCCTGCTCACGTTGCACTTCGCCGGCGGCAATAACGTTCTGATCTATCCGAAGCCGAACCATGCACCAGCAACCTTTACCATCCTGAATTTCCCGGTGGGCAATGTCGACAAAGCCGTGGACGAACTCGCGAAGCGCGGCGTGCGCTTTGAAATTTATAACACGCCCGATATCAAGACCAACGAAAAAGGGATTATGCGTGGAAAAGGCCCCACCATTGCCTGGTTTAAAGATCCTGCCGGAAACATTTTTTCCGTGCTCGATGAGGGAACATGACAGCCCAGCCAAAAAATCTCGCTGTGGTCGGGCGCGCACGGACAATGCGTATCACATCTGTAGCGCTCTGCGCAGATGGGGAACGAGACGTTTGCTGAATTCGACGGAGTCGCCGGCGGAGAGGTGCGACCATTCGGGACAGTTGAAGCCGCTTAGCTCGGGAAAATCTTCGTAGTAAATGCCGGGTGCGGCCGTGTCTTTGATCACTCGGGCCCAAATGCCGGCGCGGGGCGTTGTGCGATCTTCAAGATCTTTCAATCCGCCACTGTGGGGAAAGCGAACGAAAATGACTTCGCCACCGCGGGCACGGACTTTTTGAACAAGTTCGGCAACGTCATGGAAGCGTTGTTCAATCGCTTGGCCCATCTTTTTCCCAAACTCTTCTTTCGGAATGTAAGTGGGCGGCGGCGGCGGCGTGAAAAGCGGAATCCAGATTTGTTGAATTGTTCTCGCCAGTTCGCTGCCAGGTCGCGCGCATTCTTCGATCATGCGGGCGCGACGTTCGCGATCGATCGTTCCGAAATATGGCGGAAGACGCGGCGGCACTTGCGCGTAAGGGCGATTCGGAATCGGCAGGCGTTTCAGCAGATCGTCGAGAGCCAGTTCTTCCTGTTTCAAAAACGCGACATGCTCTTCCAACGGCATGGCCAGATATTGGCTGGCCCGTTGCGCGGGCGTCTGCGTGCGATATCGGCGCACGGCTTTCTCCGCGCGCTCCATCGGCGGCGTGCCGGGTGGCGCAACGAACAAGCGCGGCACGACACTGCAGATGATCGTGCCGTGAAAACTTTCGTCATTGGCCAGGTCGGCCAGCACTGGATAAGCGCAACCGCCGCCCATCGCCAGTTGCACGGGACGTTTGCCTAATCCTTTTTGCAGCTCATCCAGGTCGACATCGTACCAGCCGCGCGAGTCGCCGACGATGACGATGGACTCCGGTTTCACGCGCCGGCGTGTCGACGTCCAGAGATCCTCGTTGTCGTTGAGCGTGGGACCGTAACCGATCGAGCGACAATAGAACTCCCACGCGGACGCGGCCGCGATAACGATGAGCACAACAACGACGGTCATGCCACGCCACGGCACCTGTGGGATCGGTCGCTCGTAATCGCGCGGAGTTATTTCCGACGGTTTGGCGAAGAACAAACGCGGCAGCCGGAGCTTGCGTTTAAAATTGGAAGTAGATGAAGGCATTGCTGTTTCCTTGTGTGAGAATGATGGCGCAGGCCATCAAGGCCCAGGCCGCGGTCACGACCCAGGGCGGCAAACGCGTCACGGCGGTTTCGATGTTGCTCTCGCGCAGCGAGCAATGCACGAGAATCATGCAGGCAGTGACGATACCGATCTGCAACATTTCGCGGCCGGAAAGAATGGCGTCGCCGTGTGCGTGTCCGCCAAACATGCCGCGCAGCATTCGCGTGGCGATGGTGAAGTCGGATGCGCGAAAAAATACCCAGGCGATGCAGACGGCGGTGTAGGTGGCAAGGCCGGCCAAGAATTTCGTGGCAAAATTCTTCGCCCATGGCGCGTCCTCGAAGAAAACGCGAATGACGCGTTCGATTACGAGATAGGAACCGTGAAGCAGACCCCAAACCACAAAAGTCCAGGCCGCGCCGTGCCAGAGACCGCCGAGAAACATGACGATAACCAGATTGATCGCGGCGCGAACCGGGCGGACCTGGTTGCCGCCGAGTGGAATGTAAAGGTAATCGCGCAGGAACGTGGAAAGCGAAATGTGCCAGCGCCGCCAGAAATCGGAAAAGCCAATGGCCGCGTAGGGAAAACGGAAATTATCCTTCAGATGAAAGCCGAGGCAAAGCGCCGCGCCGATCGCGCAGATGGAATAGCCGGCGAAATCAAAAAATATCTGGCCAGCGAAGGCCATGACGCCGAGCCAGGAATCGAGCGCGACGAGCGGACCGGCGTAACTAAAAACGCGATCAGCCGAACCGGACAGCATCGTGTCGGCGAGCACAATTTTTTCAAACAGGCCCAGCGTCATGAGCAATAGTCCCCAGAGAAATTGGCCCATGCGCAAACCCGGCGGCGTGACAAGTTGTGGAAGAAAATCCCCGGCGCGCACAATCGGTCCCGCGACCAGTTGAGGAAAAAAGGAAACGGCCAGGATGAAATCGCGTAGCGATTTGGTGGGCCGCAGTACTCCGCGATAAATGTCGAGCGTGTAGGAGAGAGAATGGAAAGTGTAAAAGGAAATCCCGACGGGCAGAAGAATGTCCAGGTGCGGCGGTTGGTAAATGACGCCGAAGTGCGCGAGCAGCCATTGAAAATTTTGGAGCAGGAAATTTCCGTATTTGAAAAAACCGAGCATGCTCAGATTCATGCAGACGCTGGCGACTAACCACATGCGTCGCGAATGGCGCCCTTTAGCCTTGGCAATTCTCGAGCCGAGCCAAAAATCCATCGCGGTGGTGGAAAAAAGCAGGGCAGCGAAAGGCGGGTTCCACGCGCCGTAAAAAATGTAACTTGCCACAACGAGCAGATTTTTCCGCACGTTCCACGACCGGACGCTCCAGTACGCGGTTACCACGACTGCGAAAAAGACAACGAAGGTCAGCGAGTTGAACAGCATTGGAAGTTGATCTGCCTATCCAGTCCCCGCGCCGACGACAAGTGTAATCCAGCAAATAATTCGATCGCGCCGTAATCTTTGATCGGATAAACCTCGAGACTACGCTATTTCCTCCACGATCTCGTTCGCGATTATGCATCGTAAGCGGCTTACGATGCCTCCATGGATCCGCAGAAAAGACCGACGTGCACTTTGACGGAGTTCGACGGTCATATTCCGCCGCTACAGCGCCGCTTCGACAGAGCGAAGTGGTTACAAAGCTCCGGCGAGGCCGAGCCGCTCAGCGTCTGACTTCAGCGCGGTGATCACTTCGGCGATCACGTTGTCCAATGGCATTTCTAGTTCAGTCGCGCCGCGGACGATGTCTTCGCGATTGACGGCTCGGGCGAATGCCTTGTCCTTCATTTTCTTTTTTACCGACGCAATATCGACCTCGTTGATGCTCTTCGATGGACGGACGCGCGCGACTGCGATAACGAACCCGCTCAGCTCATCCACGGCGTAGAGCGTCTTCTCCAGCGGTGTCTCACGGGCGACGCCGGATAGCGTTCGTAATCCATGTCGTGCAACAATCCAACCGCTTCCCAAAGATCCGCAACAGCGCCGCGCAGGTGCGCGAAATGTTTCATCGAATCGGCGACCGCGTAACAATGTTTGCGCAAGCTTTGCGATTGCACCCACTCGTGGAGAATGGTGAGAGCGCGAGAAGCGAGTGTTGTCATGAAGTCACTTATCCGACAACGACGCCTTTCCAGAACGCGACGCGGTCCCTGATGCTGGCAGCGGCTTCTTTTGGATTGGGATAATACCAGGCGGCATCTTCGTTCGTTGTGCCGTTGACGGTGACGTTGTAGTAGCTCGCTTCGCCTTTCCACGGACAAGTCGTATGCGTATCGCTTTCGCTGAAGTATGCGCGATGGATCGAGTCGGGAGGGAAATAATGATTTCTTTCCACTACGACTGTGTCATCACTTTCGGCGAGCGTCGCGCCGTTCCATGTTGCTTTCATCGGTGCGCCTTTCGTTCAATTTAGCCCGCAACCGAGATCGGACGCAAAGTTCGAGATCATCTCCGCGCCCGTACAAGATCGACAATTAACAATCGCAGATTTCGTTCGCGTTTCATTGCGCGTTTCCGCCGGCGGGCGTCTGGTTTGGCGAAAGCGGAGAGGAAGAGAGATTTAAAAGTCGGAATCATTGAGCAACATCGCCGCACAGGATTACTTGATCGGGGGAATAGCGAAGGTGGAGCGCGCGGCCCTGCGCCCGGCGTTATTATTAGAGGCGCGCACGGCGCATTATTTCAGCATCGCCCGACGGAGTGGCCGATCCACCTCGAATTCGTTTTGAGAAGATTAATCAAATTATTCGTTTGCATTGCGAGTCGCCACTGCTACATACTTAACCAGATGGTTAAATATTCATCGAGGATGTTGAATCGGACATTCGCGGCGCTGGCCGACCCGACCCGGCGGCGAATTCTCGAACATCTCGCTCGCGGCGATAGATGCGTCACCGATTTGGCAAGGCCGCATGCGATGTCGCTGCCTGCGGTCTCAAAGCATTTACGAGTGCTCGAAAAGGCGAGATTGCTCCGACGCCGCCGCTACGGTCGCGTGCATGAAATGCAGTTGGAGGCCAAGCCACTGAAACAAGCGGCCCAGTGGGTCGAAGAGTATCGCAAGTTCTGGGAAGGATCGCTCGATCGCCTGGCGGAGTATTTGGATAAGACCAACAAACAATCGCAAAAGAAGGGAGCGAAATAGACACAATGTGTCCCGTCTGCATCACGAACATCGCGTTGATGGCCGCCGGGGTGACGTCGAGCGGCGGACTGACCACGTTCGCGGTGGGCAAGCTTTATAAGAAAAAACAAACGAAACAAATCAGAGGAGGCCAAAATGAAACTGGAAGAGATGGAACCCAAAATAGAAGCGAACCAAATGAATCATCCCGAAACCGTGTCGCGAGCTGAATGGCTTGTTGCTCGCAAAGATCTGCTTTCCCGCGAAAAGGAATTTACCCGGCAGCGAGATGCGCTCAGTGCAGCGCGGCGCAGACTCCCGATGGTCAAGATCGACAAGGGGTATGTTTTCGACGGGCCGGACGGCAAGCAGACGCTTGCTGACCTTTTCGACGGGCGCAGTCAACTGATCGTCTATCATTTCATGTTCGGTCCGGATTGGGAGGAGGGTTGCAAGAGTTGCTCATACCTGGCCGATCATTTCGACGGCGGTATTGTGCACCTCGTGCACCGTGACGTTTCGTTTGCAGTTGTCTCGCGAGCGCCTTTGCCCAACATCGAAGCGTTCAAGAAGCGGATGGGCTGGCGCTTCAAATGGGTCTCGTCGTACGGGAACGAATTCAATTTCGATTATCACGTCTCATTCACGAAAGATGAAGAGGCGAAGGGCAAGGTTTACTACAATTTCGAAACGACGGAGTTTATGTGCGACGAACTTCCCGGCCTGAGCGTGTTCCACAAGAACGAGGATGGCGAAATCTTCCACAGCTATTCGTGCTATGCGCGTGGGCTCGACCTCTTGGTCGGTACCTACAATTTCCTCGATCTTGTGCCGAAAGGCCGCGACGAAGATCCGGCTTCTACGATGTCGTGGGTTCGCCATCACGATCGATACGAAGCGTAGACGGCAAACAAAATGAAACGGCAAGAATTGCAACGAAGAACAAACAGCAAACGAAAGAAAAGAAAACATGACCATAACCAAAAATAATCCTACTGAGAAACTCGCCGATCAGGAGATTGTCATCACGGGCGTCTTCGACGCGCCGCGTGAAGCCGTTTTCAAGGCTTGGATTGATCCCAAACATCTGGCGCAATGGTGGGGACCAAGAGGGTTCGCCAATCCGGTTTGCGAAGTGGACGTGCGTCCTGGCGGCGCGATTTACATCGTAATGCGCGCGCCCAACGGAGTTGATTATCCGATGGGAGGCAAGTTCCGCGAAATCGTCGCGTCCGAACGGTTGGTGTTCACGAGCGGCGCTCTGGACGAAAAAGGAAATCCGCTGTTCGAGCTTTTGCACACCGTTAGGTTCATCGAGCGGAACGGCAAAACAACACTCACGATACAGTCACGCGTCATCAAGGCCACCGCCGAGGCGGGCAAATATCTCAGCGGATATGAAGTGGGCATGACGCAAAGCTTGGAACGGCTGGCCAGGCATCTGGCGCAAAGAAGCGAGCCACTCATCATCGAACGGACTTTCAATGCTTCCATTGCCACAGTTTGGAAAGCTCTCACCAACAAAGAAGCCATGAAAGAGTGGTCTTTCGACATCAACGAATTCAAACCGGAATTAGGGTTTGAATTTCAGTTTTGTGGTGAAAAGGACGGCGTTAAATATTTTCACCACTGTAAAATCACCGAGGTAATTCCAAACAAGAAACTCGTTTACAGTTGGCGGTATGAAGGATATGAAGGCAATTCCCACGTCACCTTTGAATTGTCTGCCGAGGGGAGCAAGACAAGGCTGAAGCTGACGCACGAAGGTTTGGAAAGTTTTCCGAAAATTCCCGCTTTTGCCCGGACGAATTTCATGGAGGGCTGGACGCAAATCATCGGCTCATCGTTGAAGGAATTTGTTGAAACAAAGGAAACCCTATGACCGACAAAAGAAATGACACAACCGCCGAACGGGAAATTGTCATCGCGCGTCGTGAAATCGGAGATATGACCAACAGACAGTTCAAGAAGAAAGGAACATCATGACCATGAAGACAGCAGAAGATCTTACTTTAGAGATCAAACGTCTGATCAAAGTGCCGTGCAAGCGCGTGTTCGAGGCGTGGACAGATCCTGAGCAACTCAAGAAATGGTTCGGACCGGACGAGGATTTGATTGTTCCGCTGGCGAAGGTAGACCTACGTGTCGGCGGGAAGTATCGCATCCAGATGAAGAGACTCGATGGCGAATTTCACACGGCCGTCGGGACTTATCGCGAAGTGAGACCGCCCGAGCGGCTGGTCTTTACCTGGGCTTGGGAGAAGGACGGCAGCGAGCCAGATTTCGGCGAAGTCGAGCCCAGCGAAATGCTGGTGACGTTGGAGTTTCACGCGCGCGGCAAACAAACTGAGTTGGTGTTGACGCAAGAAAAATTCGCGTCCGTCGAAAGCCGAGATCGTCACGAGCAAGGCTGGACCGGCTGCTTCGACAAACTGGAGAAGTTTTTCATCGAGTAGCACGGAACCAAAACACTGGAGAAAATATGAAGACAGAAGAAGTCGCAAAGAAATTGGTGGAGTTGTGCCGCAAAGGCGAATGGATGCAGGCGGTCAACAGTTTGTATGCGAAAGACATCGTGAGCGTGGAACCACGCGCGATGGAAAACATGCCGGCGGAAATGCGCGGCATCGATCAGGTGCGAGGGAAGACGCAATGGTTCATGGACAACCATGAAATACATGATTCCAAAGTGACGGGCCCATTTGTCGCGCGCGATACCTTTGTCGCGAAGTTCGATATTGACGTCACTAACAAAGCTTCGAAGGAACGAATGCAGATGTCCGAGGTGGGAATCTATACCGTCAGAGACGGTAAGATTACTCGCGAAGAGTTTCTGCCGCTGGCCGGATAGGAGCATTGGATCGAGGAATTCGTTTCCGCGCAATTCTCAAAGGGCTGACGCGAAACTGCGCCAGCCCTTTTGTTTTGCGCTGGTCCTCTTGGTTTGCGTGGCGCGGACGGACTGGATATGCTCGCGCGCATGTCCACGACAAAGGAACCCAAGCCGGATGCAAGAAGCGTCACCAGTTTTCGCGCTTTCATTCGCGTCGAATTTGCGCTGTTCATTGGTCTGGGGACTGCCGCGATTTTTTTGGCAACCGGGAGCCGGCTTGTAGAAAATATCGCGCATCCATTCTGGCTGCTGGTTATCTTTTTTTGGCTTCTTGGCGTTGTCCTTTGGTCTGCAATGTCCGTTGTGCGGCATGCTGATTGCCTTGCTATCAAATGCGGCGAGCCTTACGGAACCCTGATCCTGACGCTCGCGGCCATCAGCATCGAGGTGATGATGATTTCCACCGCAATGCTGCATGGTGCAAACAACCCCACCCTCGCGCGGGATGCGATGTTTGCCGTGATCATGATCGCTCTCAACGGCCTGGTGGGGTTATCTCTACTCTTGGGCGGGCTGCGGCATCGCGAGCAACACTATAATCTGCAAGGCACCAACTCCTATCTCAATGTCATTATGACACTAGCGGTGCTTGGTTTAATCTTGCCAAACTTCACCACTTCTACGAGCGGACCAACGCTCTCCAATGAGCAGCAAGTTTTCCTGGCCGTCATGTCCATTGCGCTTTACGGAATTTTCCTCCTGATACAAACGATGCGGCACAGACAGTATTTCGTGGAAACGAAACGTGCAGCGGCGGCGGAGCTCGGTCATTATCAACTGCGGATGCGCTCCACCGCTTTTCATGCCGTGATGTTATTTCTCTATCTGATTGCCGTGGTGTTGCTGGCGGAGAAATTCGCCATTCCCCTGGATAACGGCATCGAGCGTTTCGATATGCCACAGGCATTTGGCGGAGCGATTATCGCCGCGCTGGTGCTCGCGCCGGAAGCGTTAAGCGCAATCGGGGCGACCCTGGGTAATCAGCTGCAGCGTTCCGTAAACATTCTGCTCGGTTCAGTGCTCGCAACCATCGGGCTCACTATTCCGGCCATCTTGACCATCGGGCTCATCACCAAACGATCGGTCGTGCTCGGAGTGGAAGGCGGCAATCTTCCGCTACTCGTGTTAACACTTGCCGTGAGCCTGGTCACGTTTGCCAGCGGCAGAACCAATATCCTGCAGGGCTGCATTCACCTCCTGCTGTTCGCTGTATTTTTATTGTTGATATTCTTTCCTTAAGTTTTCTTCAATTCCATCCGCGGGCTTGAGAGCGGAACCTGGGTGTAAGATCATGAATACGGAACGCGATTACGTCCTTGGTACGCACGACGAGGAACTGGCGAGACTGGGCCTGCAACATCGAGTCTGGCGGCCGGTGGTTTTGGATTGCTGGAAGAAGGCCGGCATCACCGCTGGCAGCCGCGTGCTCGATGTCGGCGCTGGCCCGGGCTATGCAACCGTCGATCTTGCGAAAATTGTCGCGCCGGCCGGAGAAGTAGTCGCGCTCGAACGTTCGACCAAGTTCGTGCGCGCGATGGAGGAAGCGGTTCGCGTGCGGTCGCTCACGAACGTGCGCATTCACGAGCTGGATTTGATGACCAGCGATTTGCCAAAAGGCGATTACGATTTTTCCTGGTGCCGATGGGTGCTGTCGTTTGTTTCCGATCCGTCATTATTAATCAAAAAACTCGGTGCCATTATGCCAAAAGGCGGTATGTCGATCTTTCATGAATATGGGCACTACGAGACATGGCGGTTTTTCCCACGTATTCCGAGCCAGGAAAAATTCCGTGAACACGTCATCGCCACCTGGCGCGAATCGGGCGGCGAGCCCGACGGTGCTTCCGGATTATCGGAGCTGCTGTCGGAGAACGATTTTGTCATTCGCTCGGCGACGCCGCATATTTTTTGCATTCGTCCGACCGACTATATGTGGCAATGGCCGGCCCAATTCATCGAGGTTTATCTTCCGCGCTTGCAAGAGATGGGGCGAATCGATCAAAACTTCGCCGGCAAAGTACGCGCCGACTTGGCCAGCGCAGAAAAGAATCGAAATTCGCTGATGATAACGCCGCTCGTGCTCGAAATTATTGCGGACAAGACCGCTTAGAACTCTAGTAAAGTTGCGAACGGAATTTTTCCGAGCGCGCCTGTAGCCGGATGTTGACCGACTTGCTCGGTATTTCACACTGAAGTAAAAGCGGAATAGCGGTTCTCCACTCTCCGCATCGATTTTGAGTGGCAATTTCTTCCTTCGTTTTGAGCAGGGTCAGGCGGTCTCTCATCACGACTCGCGTTCGAGAGTTGGAAACACGCCTCCCTGTATATAAGTTACGCACGCGCGTCGGCTTGCGGTTGTCTGTTTCGAGTAGATTCTCCCTCGATCGACATCGTCTACGACGTAATTAAAAGTGATGAACCTTTGGATTGGCACATCAGGCTTCCAATATTCGGAATGGAAGGGGAATTTTTATCCGGAAGATTTACCTGCGAGCAAGATGCTGCCGTTTTATGCCGACCGATTTTCCACCACCGAGATCAATTACACGTTTCACCGGATTCCGTCGCCGAAGACGATCGACAATTGGAAGCAACTGACGCCGGAGAAATTTCGGTTTGCGCTCAAAGCGCCGCAAAAGATCACGCATTTTGCGAAGCTGCGCGATTGCGCCGACACGCTCGAATACTTTTGCCGCGTCGTTTCTGGATTGGGGGTAAGACTCGGACCGGTTCTGTTTCAGCTTCCGCCCAATTTCAAAAAAGACGCTGACGTGTTGAGCTCATTTCTGCGCGAACTGCCGTCAATGCGCGCTGCATTTGAATTTCGGCACGAATCGTGGTTCGACGATGAAATTTTTGAAATGCTGAGAAAACAGAGCATCGCGCTTTGCATCGCCGACACCGAAACAATCGCGACGCCGAAGACCATCACCGCCGATTACGGTTACCTCCGTTTGCGTCGCGAAGATTATCAGAAGAGCGACGTCGAAAGTTGGGCAAAATTTGTCCGCGAACAAAAAACAAATTGGAAGGACGCATTCGTTTACTTTAAGCACGAGGAGAGTGGAAAGGGCCCAAAACTTGCCAAACAGATGATGGAGTTGCTGGAATAGCTTTGTTTCTTAACTTAATTGTAACTTAGATGTATGCGCGATGAAGGTCGTTCCATGTGCACTCGGACCAAGTTTAACACTTGAAGAAGCGCGTACGCTCGACTCGAATTTTTCGTCCGTTGCGACACTTCCGGAAAAGACGAGCGAGATTGGACTTGGTTGCTCCGGCCCGATCAGCTCTTATTGCACCGATTTTCTGTTCGCATATGACATTTTCCGCGCTTCCTAATGCGCACGGAACCGCAATGGATTCGGGAGGGAAGATCAATGCGTGTTGGCGATATCATTGTGCAGCGGGCCGTGCTGCCTCCTATTGGTTTCGGTATTTGTGCCGAGTTTGCTGTTCGCATTTCCGCACTTTTTTTCCGAACCGGCCAAGGTCGGCTTCGCCTATGAGACACTGTCGGGCCATTTGGAGCGAGGCGTGTCGGAGTTTTACTTCGAAGAACGTGAGGGCGAAATTTTCTTCGTCATCCACACGTACTCAGAACCCGCGCATTGGCTGTCGCGGCTTGGCGGCGGAATATTCAGTTTGCCTTATCAGCGATGGTGTACTCGACAGGCGCTTCGTCACGTGAAGCAGCGCTTTCATCGTGACAATCGAAACGTCTAGGCAAACGCCTTAGCCGAAACAATTCGAATTGGCAGGCGAGGCGCCAGTCATACAATTCTTCATGGGCTCAATCGTCGAGAATTTGGAGCGCGTGCGCGAAGAGATCGCGCAGGCGGCGGCCAAAGCCAGTCGCGCGGTTGATGAGATCGAGCTCGTGGCGATAACGAAAACGCACGAATCGGAGAAAGTCCGCGAAGCGGTTGAAGCCGGACACATTTTGTTCGGCGAGAGTCGCGTCCAGGAAGCGCGATTAGAAATCCGCGATCTGCCGGCCAATCAGCTCATTTCGGCTTAAATTTTTGAGCGCGCCAGGGCATCACTTCCGCCATAAAAATGGAATTGTCTCTGTCCACCGCAATTTCGTGCGGATCGAAAGGCCGACCCTTGCCCGGTTCGGGTCCAGATAACACGCCGATAATTTTGCCGTTCTGGTCGATCTTTAGAATACGACTCGCCATTGCATCGGACATATAAATGAAATGGTCGGGTGTGACGAAGAGACCAAAGGGGTGACCTAATTTCCATTCTCGAAGAAAACGACCGTTCCGATCGAAAATCTGAATGCGCGCATTCTGGCGGTCGCCAACGTAAACCAGATCGCCGTCAACTGCGATGGAGTGGGGAAGGTCGAATTGTCCGGGACCTGTTCCTTTCATTCCCCATCCCATCAGCAAATTGCCAAACTTGTCGAACTTCAGAACGCGGGAGTTACCCTCGCCATCGGTGACGTAGAAATTTCCTTCGCGGTCAAACGCAACATCGGTTGGCTGATTGAAGTGGAGGACATCATCTCCCGGGATTCGCATCCGGCCCAGTGCCAGGAGCACGTGACCCTCAGGGCTGAGCTTAAGTACCACGTGCGCGCCGACGTCAGTGGTCCAGATATTGTCTTCAGCATCCACCCGCACCGTGTGCGCCGTGACGAACAGATCGTCGGCAATGCTGCGGAGGAATTTTCCCGAAGAATCGAATTCCATCAGCGGATGCTTGCCGCGATGAAATACGTAGATGTGTCCCTTTGAATTCACAGCCACGCCGGCTGCTTCGACAAAATTTTCTCCGGCAGGAAGTTGAAAGAAATCTGGGACTACTTCGTAATTGAGCTTGGGAATGGCCGGTTCCCCAGCTTGCCCGAACGTCGAAGTTGAAGCGAACAGCCCGGCCAAGACCGGTAAGAGGCGCGCG
>QHPX01000023.1:2922-5493 GCA_003219195.1 Verrucomicrobiota bacterium | reverse complement strand
GAACTTGCCGTTCCATGAGTGGGTGTATTCGTGCTGCAGCAGGTCGCGTGCATCGGGGTTCTTGTCCCACTCGGTGAAGTAACCTGGGACTGTGGCGTTCTCGCTGGACTGGTGATGCTCTAGTCCGATGCCGCCCATGTGGTCGGTGACAGCGAGCAGGAAATCGTAATGATCGTAATGGTGTGAGCCGTAAAGTTTGTAGGCCTGCCGCACCAGTGCACGGTGTGCTTCCAACTGCTCGGGTGTAACTTCCAATTGGTCCGCTCGGTCTGCGACGATGTTCAGGTGAACAGGTGCAGGACCAGCAGGATCCAAATCCAGCCGCTTGAAATGTCCACCGGCGAAAATCGGCGAATCCACGAGCGTTTCGAGGGATCCCGGCTTGAACGTGGTCACGCCGCCGTTACTTGAAATGGTCTCAAGGGCAGTAGCGAATTGCCAGCCTTCGGGGAGGTTTACGCTCGGCTCCACGGTGATTTGCCGCGCGAAGTAGCCGGCAGGATAGAGGACCACCGCGTTCCATTGCAAGTTCAACATCTCCGGCGTCATCGCGATGCGGCCCTCATTGGTGCCAATAGGGGAAGCGAATTGGAATTCCACATCGAGCGACGTTACGTCTGCGGGCACTCCGACGTGGAATGCGAATACGTCTACCGCATCGCGCGTCCACTCCAAACGTTTGGTATTGCCGCGAATCGTGAGACCCGCAAGCCTATCCACACGTCCTGAGGGCGAGTGGTTGCCGGGCAGCCACTGCGGATACAGCAGAGTGAGGGGCTCGCCGCCTCGAACTGGGATCGTCTCTCGAATGCTGAAGATGTGTCGTTCGACGTCGGTCGCGTCGACGTTCAAACGAATGGTTCCCAGATATGGAATATCCCTGGGCACAGCGATCTGCGGCGGCATCGGTAACGGCTGCGGCCCCGCTGACTGCGCCAAGACAGCAGGCACGCCCAGCGCCAAAATGCACCAGATCAAAAGAGTACTGTTGAGTGATTTGCCCTGCGACATATGGCCACCAAGGCTCCGCTGTCCGAATGCCTTCACACAATCGGTACCCGCACCTTAACACATCGCGTTGCCCTACTGTACCCACAGCAAAAGCCGCGTTTTTGCGATAAGCTGGCATAGCAGTCCTCGGGGACGCACTTTTCCTCCATGAGAAAGCACGCGGGCAGTGGAACACCTACGCTCCACGCACTCCCGTAAACAGCCAGGTTTCCCATTCGGATCAGTTATGCCTTACGGTCTCGACGATCTCGGCCGGCCAATCTTTTTAATCAGCACCATGGCGATGCACACCCAAAACTTAGAGGCCGATCCTCGCGCAAGTTTGCTCATAACACAGCCTGATACCAGCGGAGATCCGCTAGGCGCGTCCAGAGTTACACTGCTGGGAAACGTTGCACGGATATCAGGAGGCGAAATTGCAGACGCACGTAGGCTGTATTTGGAACGCTACCCCAATAGCAAACACTGGGTCGATTTCGAGGATTTCTCGTTCTATTGCATGGAAGTGGTGGACGTGTACTACGTCGGCGGCTTCGGCATCATGGGTTGGGTCTCTGCTCCAGAGTATGAGCAGGCGAAACCTGATCCGCTCGCCGACAGCGCATCGGGTATCGTCAAGCATATGAATACGGATCACGCCGACGCGCTGATCCTGCTCGCCCGTGCTTTTGCTGGGATTGAAGCCGAGGAGGCCACGATGACTTCCGTTGACCGACTCGGATTTAATGTGCGGCTCAAAACTAGCGAAGGAATGCGCGGTGTCCGCATTGCCTTTTTACGTGAAGTGAGAAGCCCAGCGGAAGCGAGAACCGTATTGGTGGAAATGACTCAGCGCGCGCGATGATCGAGAGCTGAGAGTCGTAAGGGTTAGCTTTTGGGATTTTGTGACCTGCTTTGTGCCGTAACTCGGGCTGCACCTGCAGCCGAACTCAACGTCCGGCGGTTTGACCACCCTGCAAGCTCGATAGCGGGTCCTTCTCAACGTTACCCATGACAAACAAATAAGAGATGGCCCCAAATAACGCCATACCGCCCGCGACAACCAAGGCGACCACAAAAGAACCAGTAACATTGACAATGTGGCCAGTGACGATCGGAGCCAGTAGTCCGCCGATGTTGCCGAAGAAATTTTGAATGGAAGTAAGCGAACCGACCGCCGCCAGAGGCGCGAGGTCAATCGGGATCGAGTTTACAGAACCAGTTGCGAGGCGCAGGCAACCTACCGAGAGCGTTAATAACGTCACGGCCAGCCAGCTCTGCTCGACGTAGGCCGCGGCGATTACCAACACCGTCGATGCCGTGAGCCCGGCGCTGATGATGCTTTTGCGCGAAACCGTTGTCGTCACACCGCGTCGAATCAGGTAATCCCCGAGCCACCCGCCGCCCAATGTCCCCAGCAATCCCGCCCAGAATGGGAGAGCGGAAGCAATGCCAGACTGAAGCAAGGTCATTTTTCGTTCCAGGACGAGATAGCCAGGCAGCCAGCTTACGAAGAAAAAATACGCGTACAGGTATCCCATCTGACCGAAAGCAATGCCCCAGGTTGAGCGGTGGCGGAAC
>QHPX01000023.1:0-2911 GCA_003219195.1 Verrucomicrobiota bacterium | reverse complement strand
ACGCCACGGTGAGCAGCAGACTGGCACCGCCGATCGAGTAGAAGACAGCTCGCCAGCCCAGATGCGCCAGGATGAACGCCGCGACCGTCGCGCAAATCGCCAGCCCAAGCTGGCTTCCGGCGAACGCCATCGCGACCGCTCTGGTTCGCTCTTTTCTGCCAAATCCCCGCGAGATCGCGCTCGCACCCGCGGAGAGCAGCATGCTGTGTCCGAAACCAAAAATCATGCGCAGCAGGAACAGAGACGTAGCGGCACTCGCGAGGGGCAGAGCGATTGTAGAGACTCCCCAGACCAGGGAGCCCGCGCCCATCACGACCCAGGCGCCAAAGCGGTCGACAACGGGCCCCAGAATCGGCAGACCTGCCGTGTACGACCAATTCCATCCGGAAAGAATGTAACCCATGGTTTGGGGCGACAGATGGTACAGCGTCATCAAAGTGGGGGCCACGATGCTGAGGGCGTATCGAATCATGTAAGCGAATAGCTGGGCCCCGAATAGCAAGCTGACCGTGATGATCTTGTTCCTCCGGGTTTGCGTTGGATCCATCGGGCCTATTCCTTCCAATGCGGCGCAGAAATGGCCGTGGAATAATTGGCCCGTCCGATGGCCACTAAGTCACCGGCTTCATTGAGCACATCCACATCCACCACGCCCACCGTCTTGCCGCTCCGCCGAATGCGTGCTGCCAACGTAAGCGTCCCCTTTCCAGGCCGTAGGTAATCGACCCGAAGATTGATTGTCGGCAGCGGATTGCCGAACATCATGGCGAGAGCATAGTCGCCAACTATATCGATTGCGGCTGCGATCGGTCCGCCGTGCCAATGCCCGGTGCCGGTCAAACGCTCGAACTCCGGCCGCATCTTCATCCGGATGATAACTTCCTGTTTTTCGGGATCAGCGCTCACGACCTCGAGGTCCAGGAAAGCGTTGAAGGGTGAATGCAGGAGTCTCTCTTGAAGCTGCTGGCGGTTTAGCGGGCCATCGCTCATGGAGTGACCACCAGCTTTCCCAATACTTGGCGGTTCTCGAGCTGCCGCAACGCTTCTGGGGTGTCCTCCAGCCGAAAAGTCCGATCTACGATCACCTTCAACGCGCCACTCCGCACCAGATCGAGCACCTTGATCAGATCTTCGCGGTCCCAGCTATTCGACCCTAGAATCTTGAGTTCGAATGTCCAAATAAACCTGATATCTTCGGGCGGATCGTAGCCTGCGGTCGCTCCACAAGTGAGAAGCCGCCCGCCGACGCGCAGGCAACGCAGCGACTTGACCCACGTATCCCCCCCAGTGTAATTAACCACTACATCCACACCTTGATTGGTGCCAGCCCCGCGCCGCGCCGGCTTGCCGTAAAGCGTATAGACCTCCCGCACGAAGTCTTGCTCAACGTAGTTGACCGTGTAGTCCGCCCCCAACTGCTTCAGCTTCGCTAATTTCTCGGTGCTGCCGGCACAAGCGATCACCGCGGCCCCGGCGAGCTTGGCGAGCTGGATCGAGCAGACGCCCACGCCGCCGCTGGCCCCCAGAATCAATACCCTTTCGCCTTTGGCCACTTCCCCGATCGTATACATCATTCGTAAGGCGGACCCATACGCGCAGGGCAACGCTGCCGCATCGACGTAGCTCACTTGGTCTGGGATTCTGATCAGTTGATGCGCCCGCACCCGGCAAAGCTCTGCGAGCCCGCCATGAATGGTTTCACCAATCAATCCCCCTTCGACGCGATTTCTGGGATCTACTAGTACCCGATCGCCGGCAGACCAGCCTTCGACACCGGGGCCGACTTCAGCGATGTCACCTGCACAATCGAGTCCCATGATCGCCGGCAGAGGAACCTTGATCCCCGGCATTCCACGACGCGTGAAAACGTCGTGGTAGTTGAGGGAGGTAGCGCGGACCCTCACGAGCACATCGCCTGCGCCGGCTAGCGGGTCAGGGAAATCGGTCTCCAGGATTGGCGTAGCCGTACTACCCTGTTCCCGCAAGACCATCGCTCTCATCGTCTATCCCTTGCTGTTCTTTCCTCCGCGAGCCTCATAAGCGCTTTTCTGTCGATCTTGTTGGTCCCCGCCAGCGGGAACTCGTTTAGAAACCAGACCCAGCGTGGGTGCTGATAGGGCGGCGCATTGGCTAGCGCATAATCCTTAATTTCTTGCGCGCCGACTGCTGTACCCGGCTTGAGGACGACGAACGCGGACGGCTTCTGCCCCTTGATTTCGTCCGCGACCGGCACGACGCAAGCTTGTTGGATCGCCGGATGCCGTTCCAGCATCTTCTCAACCTCGCTGGGGTAGATGTTTTCGCCGCCGCACACAAACATGTCGTCGATGCGGCCCAGAAAGAAGTAGAAGCCCTGAGCATCGCGGCTGAAAACGTCACCGGTTATATAGTAACCGTCTGATGTAATTACCTTTCTGGTGGCTTCTGGCAGCTTGTGATAGCCGTTCATCAAGGCTGGGCATTTAATATGCAGCACACCTTCATTCGCCGCGACGTTGTCGCCATCAACCAACCGTAACTGCACCTGAGGATGAGCGCAACCAACGGAGCGGAAGGGTGGCGCAAGGCCCTGCGGATGAGGTCCGAAGGTGATTGGGCCTGACTCCGTCGTGCCAAAGACGTTGTCGATGCGGGCGTGTGGAAAGACTCCGCGGAGCGAGTCGTGGAGCGCTGCGGATACCGGCGCGGAACCCATTCGAATCTCGCTTACCGAAGACAAGTCCGAACGCCGGAGTAGCTCGTGTTCGCGCAACATCATAGCCATCATTGGCGGCACGGCGCTGATTGTGGTGCACCGGTAGCGAGTGATCGCATCGATATAACTGGCTGGCGTGAACCTTGGCAGCAGCACGACGGAATCGTGCTGCGCGAGCGCTGCGTGCGCCGTGGACAGACCATTCATATGGTAAAG
>QHPX01000022.1:451-940 GCA_003219195.1 Verrucomicrobiota bacterium | reverse complement strand
TGACCGGCACAGGGACCAGACCCGCGCGCATACTGCCTAAAAATGCAGCTAGGTACTCTGCCCGATTGGCTGAGAGGATCGCGACCCGATCACCCCTAGTTAGACCTCGACTCAGCAGGCCGCGTCCGATGGTGTCGCTCAATTCATCGAGCTGCCGGAACGAATAAGTGCGCGGCGGGACCTCACCGCCCAGATCGATCAGTGCCGGATCGTCCAGGTTGCCGCTACGGCTGATTGCGTCGCCCAGATTGCACAGATCAGTCACGGTCGCACCAATGAAGTGACAAGATTGAGGGCGGTGGCAAGCCCCAGTTCGAACGCTCTCAAATTTGAGCAGGATTAAAAGAGTACATCAGCGCTCAGCTTGTCAGGCGCCGGATACTAACACGAAGCTCGCAGGTGTCCCCTGCCCCCGCTACTCTACGAACTCCAAGACCACGTTCATGGCCTTTGAGGCAGGGACGATGATACGTTGCGACTCGATTTTCA
>QHPX01000022.1:0-425 GCA_003219195.1 Verrucomicrobiota bacterium | reverse complement strand
CATCTCCGGGACCATCCAGTCGACCTGAACTGCTCCGGCAACGAGGCGCCCAACGCCGGTTGGCGCTTGCCGCACGGCATTTGTACCGAATATGCGCCCGAAAATGATGGACGCCGAGGCGGGATCTTGCGCAGCGATCGTGACCTGCGCGAGCGCCAGCGCGCCATTGGGGTGCCGACCCCACGCTGGTCGCCACACCAGCTTCGGTGTGAGATGATGACAAAAATAGACCCTGCCAAAGGAAACAGCTCCGGCGCCGAGACGGACTACGCGGAATTTCGCGTCCTCGGTTCTATCCGCAAGCGCCACGGGCCGGGAAAAGGCGATGGGCTGCTCTACAGCTAAGCCACGCTCGCGGAGGTCGCCAAACAACTCTTCTGGTTTGTCAGTGGCGAAGACCAGGCCATTCAAGCCCACAGGAAAAC
>QHPX01000122.1 GCA_003219195.1 Verrucomicrobiota bacterium | reverse complement strand
CGCGAGAATATGACGCCAAAGGAATTAGCAGAAAAAAGCTTGGTGGCGCTCGAAAAAGCCTTCGTCGTCGGGCTGGTGCTTAATGCCAGCACCGGTTCTCCTTACGCCCATTACGATCTGTCAGAGCGGTCGCGAGCGGTAGAAAGAGGCGAGACGGGCCGCGGCACTGAAGCGGTCGAAGGAAAAGCTGGCGGGCAGTGATTCGATTGTTCCACGTCTATTTTCCGATCAGGACGGAAGGCATCCTTGATTAACGGAAGCGGCTATCTTGGGACAGCACGCGTCGCAATCAGAGCACTCGGTTGTGGCTGCGTTTTGAGCTTCTGAGGGGGGAGTGGGCTCTTTCTGACAGCCCGTCTAGGGTTCCTTAAGACATTGGGACTCTCATGGCGGTAGCTTGCCATAAGGCATCTCTTGGGGACTAAAAAGGATGCTGCGGAACAGGTTGGACCTGATGATGGACCTCGCAAGATGAGCTACCCGTGGTTTGCGCTACAGGTCAGAAGCCGGTACGAGAACATCGTCACGGCACACTTGGGCGGTAAGTGCTACGAATGGTTTCTGCCTCTGTATAAGTGCCGACGCCGGTGGTCTGACCGGTTCAAGGAAAGCGAGTGCCCGCTTTTCCCGGGTTATATTTTTTGCCGGCTTAACCCCTTAGATCGACTCCCAATTCTTACAATCCCCGGCGTTGTTCTCATCGCTGGAGTGGGGAGAATTCCTATCCCCATTGACGAGTCCGAAATTGCTGCGATACGGGCGGCGGTCAACTCAGGCCTCCCGAGCCAACCCTGGCCGTTCCTACAGATTGGACACAGGGTGAGAATCGAGCATGGGCCTCTTTGTGGGCTGGAGGGAATCTTGTTGGAGTTCAGAGGACATCACCGCCTGGTGTTGTCGGTCACACTTCTCCAACGCTCCATTGCTGTCCAAGTCGAAGATGCCTGGGTGACGCCAATTCCCCAATCGCACCGGCCTTACACCGGTCCGACCATCAGGCCTGTGGTCGCACTTTGATCCGCCTTCTAAACGCCTATTTTCCGGCGCGCACGCTCTTCCTGGGCATTTCGGAAGCGTGCGTGGTGACCCTCGCCTTCGTGGCTGCCACGATAGCGCGGTTGGGTCCGAACGATGCCACCCTAGTGCTCGGTTACGAACGAGGAGCCATCAAGATCTTAGTGGTGTCGTTGGCCTTCATAACTTGCATGTACTATTTCGATCTCTACGATTCTTCGGTCTTGAGGAATCGGCGCGAGGTGCTTGCTCGTTTGATTAGCGTATTGGGCACCGTGTGCATCTTCTTGGCCTTACTTTACTACGCTTATCCGGCCTTAGAGTTGGGTCGAGGGATTTTCCTGATTGGTTTTTTACTCGTTGCGGTAGCGCTGTTGCTCTGGCGGCAGCTGTTCTCGGCCATTAATAGTCAGCCGCAGTTTGCCCAACGTGCACTGATCTTCGGCGATGGCCCATTGGCTGCTCCCCTCCTGCGTGAACTGGAATCACGTCCGGAGCTGGGGCTCCGCGTCGTGGGTCGTGTTTTGGCGGCCGGCAATGGAATTAGTGAGCCCAATTCCGATGGTCCTGAACCATCAGGCGATCCTCTCAAGAGGGTTGCAGGCGAGGACCTTTCATTCGCAGTTAAATTTCATCGCGTGGACCGGATTGTCGTAACGATGGGCGAGCGCCGTGGGAAGTTGCCCGTCGAACTTTTGCTATCGCTCAAGAGCCGTGGCGTGCTTGTCCAAGACGGGGCTGACGTCTATGAAGCCATCACTGGCAAAGTCCCCATCGAATCACTCCGCTTGGGCTGGCTTCTTTTTTCCCCGGGCTTTCGCGTCTCCCGCTTCCTCTTGATTTATAAGCGGGTCGCCTCGGTGCTGATTTCAACTCTGGGCTTAGTGCTGGCCCTGCCGTTGCTTCCTTTCGTAGCGCTGGCGATCAGGCTGACGTCCCCCGGGGCGGTCTTCTACGGGCAGAAGCGTGTCGGGCGCGACGGCACGCTTTTCGATTGTTACAAGTTCCGCACCATGCGCGCCGATGCTGAGGCGGATCAGGGGCCTACTTGGGCTAGTGATGACGATCCTAGGATCACGCCTGTGGGGCGATTCCTCCGCATGTCGCGACTCGATGAAATTCCTCAGCTTTGGAACGTACTCAAGGGCGACATGAACATAGTCGGTCCGCGCCCGGAGAGACCCGAATTTGTTGACTGGCTCACTCGCGAAATTCCTTACTACTACCTCCGGCATACTATTCGGCCTGGGATTACTGGGTGGGCTCAAGTTCGCTACGAATATGGAAGTTCCGTCGAAGCAGCAAAGGAAAAACTTCGGTACGACCTCTTCTACATTAAAAACTTATCCCCCGGGCTTGATTTCCTGATCTTTCTTGACACCGTCAAGACGATACTCCTGGGGCGGGGCGCAAAATGAAGATGCTGTTCTGGCTATCTTTGGCGCTTATCTTCTTTGCTTACGCGGGCTACCCGATTTGGCTTTACTTTCGAGCGCGGTTCTGGCCCCGGCCGGTTCGGCGGGCCAGCCTCTCCCCTAGCGTTACGATTCTCCTTGCTGTCCATTGCGAGGAGAAAACCTTACCAGGAAAACTTCACAACCTGGCGGCACTGGATTATCCGCCCGACCTCCTCGAAGTAATTGTCATCTCCGACGGCTCGACTGATGAGACAAACAGGATTCTCGCCGCTTGGGAGGCTTCTAACCGCCGAACCGTGATTCTGCCAAATAATCGCGGCAAGGCGACCGCGTTGAACTGCGGAGTGGCTGAAGCCAAGGGGGAAATCGTTGTTTTTACCGACGCAAGGCAGACCATCGCTTCCGGTGCCTTGAGGAATCTGGTCGCGAACTTTGCTGATCCATCTGTGGGCTGCGTGAGCGGCGAACTCATCATCCCATCTTCTCAGGGCGTCAGCCTGTATTGGCGACTAGAGAAGAAAATCCGGTATTGGGAAGGACTCGCCGGATCGACGGTCGGGGCAACCGGAGCTCTCTATGCGGTGCGAAGGAATCTGCTGTTACCCCTTCCCCAAGAAACAATTCTGGACGACGTATACATTCCGTTCCAGGTTGTGCGGCAGGGCCAGCGGGTTATCTTCGAGCCCCTGGCGCTCGCTTGGGATGACCTCAGGCCTGGTCCGAAACGGGAATTTCGCCGAAAGGTAAGAACCTTGCTCGGAAACTACCAGTTGTTGCAACTGGCCCCCTGGGTTCTTATGCGTGCGAACTCTCTCCGTCTTCAATTCGTTTGTCACAAACTGCTGCGCCTTTTGATCCCTCTTGCTCTGGTGGGGCTGTTGGTCTCGACGCTTTGGCTTCGAAAAGGCGTCTATGAGCTCGCTTTAGCGCTTCAGGTTACTTTCTACGCGCTGGCAGCACTAAGCATATTCCGCGCGAAGGTTGGCATTGTTGCGCGGTTGTCGGATATCTCGCTCGCCTTCCTTGTTTTGAACACCGCGGCTGCGGTTGCATTCATCTATTTTGTTACAGGCAGGAAGGTCCTATGGGCACGGTGACTAGCGTCACCCACCGTGACGCTCGTGTGGCAAACGCAAGGGCCAAAGATGCCACCTCGGTGCGGCACGGTATTTCGCGGCAAAGACCGCTCGTTGGAGCGTACGTGTCCCTGCTGCTGTTCATGGTGATCTACTGCGCCCGGCCGGAAGATTGGATCCCCGGTTTGTCTATTGTGCCGTTCGGTACATCCGCCAGCGCTTGCCTCAGGAGGTCCTTTATCTGGTTTTTCTTATCGGACAGTTGTTCCTTGCCTCGATGATGTCTCCGGTGTGGCGAGCGGGGGCGTTGCAGCAAACGCTCGAGTTTGCAAAGGTCCTGCTCCTGGTCATCGTGATAGCAATGGCAGTAAACACGGCGGGGCGTCTGCGGCGATTGATCTTCATCCAGGCTGCGTCAGTTGCGGTGATCGCCGTGGTAGCTGTTTGGAAAGGTCATCTGACCCTGGGGCGATTGCGAGGAACACTCGGGGGGAATTACTTCGATCCCAATGATTTGGCGCTCGCCGTTATTATCTCTCTTCCCCTGTGCCTTGCCTTACTGTTCTTAAGTAGGAGCAGACTTCGGAGAGCGGCTTGGGCGCTGGCAATGTTAGTGATGCTCTATACGGTGTTCTTGACAGGATCAAGAGGAGGACTCCTTACCTTGATTGTTGCCGTAGCGGTTTGCCTCTGGGAATTCGCCATTCGAGGGCGCCGACGCTACCTCATGGTGCTCGCAGCGCTGTTAGGGGTAACCCTTTGGCAGTTCTCCAGCGGGACGCTGGCTGAGCGTTTCAAGGGAGCGCTCAACGGAACAGACAGCTCGGCGGAGGGGCGTCAACAGCTATTCTGGCGTAGCGTCGAGGTAACGAAGGAGCACCCGCTATTCGGCGTCGGCCCCGATAATTTTGAGGAAATATCGGGCAGTTGGCATGGGACTCACAACTCCTTCACTGAAATGAGCTCCGAAGGTGGAGTGCCGGCATTCGTCTTGTATGTGTTGATTCTGTGGAGTGGTTTCAAAAACCTAAGGGTAATC
>QHPX01000027.1 GCA_003219195.1 Verrucomicrobiota bacterium | reverse complement strand
GGCTGCCGATCCGTGACCAGGACGTTATCTTCGATGCGAACGCCCCCGATTCCGAGATGCCTTTCCACTAACGACCAATTCACGCACGTACGAAAACGTTTGCGTCGGTGCGGGTCGTTGAGGATGGCAGGTATAAAATACAGCCCCGGTTCGACGGTAGTGACGTAGCCGGCGGCGAGCGGCAAATCCATCCGTAAATTCTTAAGAGCGGGACTGTGATCCTCTGCGCGTCCAGGCAATCGCCCACTCGCATCGCGTACGCCCAAACCAACGAGATGGCCCAACCCGTGAGGGAAAAACAGCGTGTGAGCGCCTTGCTCTACCAGTGACTCAGGTGTGCCGCGCATCAGACCCATCTCAATCAAACCTGCTGTCAACTCCGTTGCAGCTTGCAGATGAATCTCTTTCCACTCTGCACCTGGCACACAGCGCGATATTCCCGCCTCCTCGACCGCGAGCACAAGCTCGAATAGCTCGCGTTGGAACGGCGACGGTTTCCCGCCCGCGACGAATGTACGCGTCACGTCGCTAACGTAGCGTCCCATTTCGGCACCTGCATCAATGAGGACGAAGTCGCCGCGGCGCAGTTTCCTCCCTGAAGGCGAGAAATGCATCACCGCTGTGTTCGGTCCCGAGGCAACGGTGGTTCCGTAGCCGGTGCGGTCGGCGCCAACCCGGTAGAAGCCTACCTCCAATTCGATCTGCAACGCGCGCTCCGTCACACCCGGGCGAAGATATCTTCGCACTGCGGAGAAACCTCGCGCAGTTGCGTTGGCGGCGTGGCGCAACAATTTCAACTCGGTCGTATCTTTGGTCCGACGGGCATGCGTGAATTGCTCTCTCGCGCGAACGATAAGCGCGTCATCGGATCGCACACCGCGCAGCCTTTCACCGAGATTCACAACCGGCCGACCACGACGCGCCACTAGCCATGGTTCCAGCGCGCTTAAGCTTCTCCCACTTTGCTGAGTACAGCCTTCCCAAATGCGTTCCGCTTCGGTCACGTCAGGGACGAAAAATATCCAGCGTTCGCGCGAACGATCTTTGGGATCAAATGCGATTACGCCGCCGGGTGAATCCACCCCCGTCAGATAAAAGTATTCCGGATGAGCTCGAAACGGGTACGTCTGATCAGTGCCCTCTGGCAGCGGCACCGGTTCGCCGGCGCCAACTACTAGGATCTCATCAATCAAATGTAAAGCATCGGCGACACGCGCGCGACGCGCAGCGACATTGCGCCTATCCAACACGCTATTTCTTGCGTGTGTAATGAAAAGTGGTTGTTCCGGTTTTTCCTTTATAGAGATAAGTCCATCGCTGCGTCATGTGATCTTTGTCATCCAGCGTCAGTGTCAGCCCTGTATTGTGCCAGTCATCTGGCGTCTTCATTCCCGTTACTCGTTCCAAGGAAAACGTCACGCCTTTTTCCAGGTCGCTTGGGACGCCTGTGACCATTTGGGGCTGGTTCCCTGCAACGCAGTAGTGAGTCGCAATCAGGTGATCGCCGTCGACCGTGAACATTGTAATCATTGGTTCTGAATCAGCCGGCTTCGTTTCCGACATGAGCACACTTCCTTTTGCAGTGAGCGCGTAAGTTTCCTTAACTGGCACGCCGTCCTGAATCGCTTCCCATTCGCCGGCGAGCGTTGCCATCTGCTTGAAAACCGCCGCGCTCGCGGAGGTCCCCAAGGGTGTGGGCTGACCCGATACCGCGGTCGCCATTACCAGAACCGCCGAGATGACCAACAAAACCTTATTAGTCCCGGTCATTCCAACCCACAGAAGTAATCGTTCACTATTCATGTTAGTTCTCATTGCTAGCCTCCAATTCCGGCGCGTCGTTTCATATGGTGTTCTTCTTCCAGCTTCCACGTTTTCCCACCGTCACGGGACTTCTCGCCGCGCCAGACGAACGAGTCGGGCTTGATATCATTGAAAGACCAACGTATCGGCGCGCCGTCGTTGTCTACGCCACGAAGAACGATACGATCGCCTTCCAATCCTCCCTGAACAGTGACGACGTAGTTGAACTGCGGACTTATGAAGACAATGCGCCACTGTTTGAGAGCAGTATCGAAGAACCGAATCGTCGTGCCAATCCGGCGCTCCTTCTCGCCATTCGCCGGATAGGTAATAAAGAGGTCCTGCACCGCGCGACCATCCAGGATCCAGCCGACCAACAACTCGCCCTTGGAATGTCGAACGGTACCATCATCAAGGCGGAAGCTATAGTCACAATCCCAAGTGCCCGCGATGCGATCGAAGACGCGCGCCTGCTCGCCTAACGAAGGGTGAGGGGTCGACGCCGCAAGCGCTTTGATCATGTCCTGCCGCGGATCACTTGCAGGTGCACTCTGCGTCGATTCTTGCCCTTGCACCTGCCCGGCCAACAGCGCCGCACCCATGAGGATCACCCTGAAGAACGGCGAGACTAGACAGGAAGGGTTCATTGTTGTGCATGAGATTTGGATATTTCGTTGCTCGCATTGGTTGCTTGTATTGGGCATAAGACCTCCTCTTGCGGTTGGACTCGCTTGGGCGTTCACGAGCTTTTTCTTACCCGTGCGTAATGCATGACGGTTGTTCCGGTTTTTCCTTTATAAAGATAAGTCCATCGTTGTGTTATGTGATCTTTGTCATCCAGCGTCACTGTCAGCCCCGTATTGTGCCAGTCATCGGGTGTCTTCATTCCGGTTATGCGTACCAGCGAAAACGTCACGCCGTCTTTTTCCAGATTGCCAATGTTGTTTGTTACCATTTGAGGCTGGTTCCCGTTACTACAATAGTGGGTTGCGATCAGCTGATCGCCATCCACGGTGAACATCGTGATCATTGTTTCCGCCGAGTTGGCCGGCTGCATCTGTTCCATCAGCGCAGTACCATTCGCGGCGAGCGTGTAAATCACTCTAACCGGCACGCCGTCCTGGACGCCCTGCCATTCACCGACCAGCGATGCCAATTGCTTAAAAGCCGCGGCGCTAATGGACGTGCCCCGGGATTCGATCTGGATTGACGTCGACGGCGCCGTTCCGCTTCCTCGTGTGATCATTCGTCCGATTTGAAAGCCGAGCAAGCCCGCGACGACTGCAGTAATCTGCACCGCGCGCAAGCGCATCAGACCAACAAGCCAGCCTGTGGATCTGGTATGCTCAGGAATGCGAGTACGGAAACCTGCGACCATTCGCTTTTCAAAGGCGGCATCCGGTTTTTCTTGAGCCAGATTTTCTTCGACGAGTTTGTCCATGAGTTTTGTCTCCTGGTGAAGTGTTCGGCATCCAGCGCAATCATTGAGATGTGCGTGGAGCGCGCTGCGTTCGTCCTCTGACAAATCGCCGTGCGAATCGGCGGCGAGGAAATTGTCGATGTTATCGTGGATGGTCATAGTGATTCCAATGAAGCGAGAGCGGGGCGGAGTTGCTTGCGCATGGAGACGAGCGCCCGCCCGAGAATTCCCCGGAGCGACCCGTTCGTCAGGCCAAGCCGGTTTTCAATTGTCGCGTAATCCATCTCTTCGAAGTAACGAAGCGAGATAGCCGCGCGATGAAGCTCGGGTAGTTCGGCCAGTGCGGAATGCAATTGTCGATCTAACGCGGTTGTGTCGGTTGTTTCGGCCCCGGCCGTTTCCGGTATTTCTGAAAGAGGAACGGTTCGCCGCTTGCGAAACACATCGCGAGCGCGATGCCGCGTAATCATGCAGAGCCAGGCAGGAAACTTCTCCGGATCGCGCACCCGCCATCGTGATTTCCACGCTTTCACGAGCGCGTCCTGGACGGCGTCCTCGGCTTCTTCTCGGTTTTGGAGGATGACGTAGGCGATGGCAAAAAGTGGGCGGCTCTGCGTGCGGATGATCATTTCGAATGCGTCCCGATCGCCGTGAATGGCTGCTCGATAAACTTCGCGCTCACTGGCTTCCATCATGTCGATCTGCAGCCTAGACGCCTGAGACCGTGATTCCGCGCGGAAAATCTTTGGCGGCCTAAAAAATAATCACGGTATTGCCGACGCATTCTGTCATTCCGAACGCAAGCGAGGAATCTCACAGTCGAAGCGCGAATCACACAAGGTAATTAGCGTGATCAATCAGCTTATGGGAGATCCCTCGCGTCCGTTCGGGATGACAATCAAAAAATAACGACAGTATTGCCGACGCTGACGAGGTCTTTGACGCGCACAGCGTCCCAGTTTGCCAGGCGAATGCAACCGTGGCTCGCGGCGCGACCGATCGTTTCCGGATTGTTGGTGCCGTGAATGCCGATACCGGTTTTGTTCAAGCCCATCCAGAGAACGCCCACGAGATTATTCGGGCCAGGCGGAAGATTGTAATAATTCTCCGTGCGCACGCCGTAGTTGAGCATCCCTTCATCGTAGCGAAACCACGGCCAGGTGGCCGCGCCGACAATTTTCCACGTGCCAACCGGCGCGGGTAGAGATGTCGAGCCGGGTGTGATCGGAAATACACAGACGAGCTGATTATTATCGAAGACTTCGAGCAGGCGTTCTTTCGTGTCGATGTAAATTTTGCGCGCGGCGAATGCGGGATTTTCAGGAATTTTCCCTTCCGTGATTTTTTCAATCTCAAACGGTAACACGTTCGGCACGGTCAGTGTCTCGCCCGGTTGGAGATGTTCCCAGTTCTTCCCGGGATTCAGTTTCTGAATGTAGGCCTCGGCCGAATGATAGCGTTCCGCGACAAATTCGAGGAGCGATCCATACAAGAGCGCTTTCAATTTCGCCTGCTCAGAATGGCTGGTCGGCACGGGTCCGATGAATTTCAGATCGTCCGGTTTGATCGTGTAAGTCGTGAACGTCACCGGCACTTGATCGAGCAACCATTGATCGACAAAGCCGGTTTCGCGCACGAGATGCGAATGCTTGTAGGAAATGAGCGCCTTGCGAAAAAACTCGCCCATTTTGCCATCGATCTTTCCCGGCCCAAAATCATTGTTATCGAGAAAAATCTGCAGCCGGGTTGCCGTCTCCTCATCGTAGTTCGGCAGCGCGACGTAAATTTCGGGGGTCGCCTTTGCTCGCGGCGAAGCAATTGGTGCCGGCGCCGCGCGACGTACAGGCGTCGGTGTCGGTTGCGGTCGAAGACGCCACCATTGCCCACCGACCGCGTCGACAGCGAAAAGAATCGCAGCGAATGCGATGGTGCTCACGAGCGAGAATCTCATTGGCGGAAAGTAATGCGCTGGAGAATGCAATTGCGCAAATTTGGCTGGCTCAGCGGGTCGAATTATCGATTCGCCCCCGCCGGGAACATGACTTTTTCCGGCGCGGCGTTTAGCGCGGTGAGGAGTTTTGGAATCAAGCGCGTTTTAATCGAGCCGGCTTCCCGCGGTGGCACGAGGTAACGCACGATGGCATCGATCCAAGTCACCTCGTCGACCCGAAAGATGACGCGCGGCCGTTCGTGGACTTGCAGCTCGTCTACAGGCGTGCGCGCGAGCAGGTCGCGATAGACACCGACTCGCTCAATCATCTCCTCGCCGATCTCTTCTTCAACAACGCGCTGCATTGTCTTGGCAACAAATTCCAAATCGCTTTGATACGCGATCTGAAATTTAATTTCGTTCCAGATGTAGGGAAAGAGCGCCCACGAATAATTATAAATGATCGAGTCGAGCACTTTCTCGTTCGGGAAGCGTATAGTGCGGCCGCTTGGGTGGTCTCCGGAAATGTATTGGCCTCCGAATTCCCAAAGCGTCGTGTCAAGATAACCGACATCGATGACGTCACCGGTGGCGTCGTCGATTTTGATGCGATCACCGACGCGAAATGGTTGGCGAACGAGAATGTAGATCCAGGCGATGAAGCTTTTCATCGGCGTCTGCACGGCAAGACCAATGATGATCGATCCGACACCGAGCGCAGCCAATGCTGGGTACCAGTTGACGAAGACTACGGATACGACAACAAGCGCGATAATGAGCGCCGTGATTAGACGCTCGACGCGCTGAAGCGTGAAACGTGTCGAAGCATCATCGATACGGCGGAGCGCATAAACCGAGATTGCTTTTGCAATCGCCAGAACAAGGACCACCAGGGCGACGCCGCGGATAATCCGATGCGCCAAATCGACCTGCGGTGGCGAAAGCGGGACGAATTTCGATTCAACCAGGTAATACAAAACTGCGCAGCCAATCAGCAGCAGCCCATGCGTCACAAACCAGAATTTGTCCGTTCCTCGCGCTTTAACTTTTTCGCCAGGTTTTTTTTCACCGCCGGCTCGAGCCAGCTCTTTGCGGACTTCCGGCTTTTGCTCGAGTTCCTCCTTCGTTTCAGGCATCAATTATTGAATCGCGGGAGCGTCGCTCGGCGCGCGTCGCAAGTGATTGTCGATTTTGGAGGGTGTAAGGGCGGCTGTCCTCAGCCGCAAATTAGATCGCGCTGCGCGTGAGGACACGCGCCGCGACACCAATCTCCTCAGGCGGTCTTTGCCCAGGCGCGCAAAACTTCCGCCACGCTCCATGCTTGCGCGATGCAGCCGCCGGCCATGTGCGGCTCGCGCGCGTCGAAGACCTCGCTGATCGTGCCAATGCCGTTGTCGCTCAGATGGACCGGGAAAACTTCAAGAAATTTACGCGCGGCGGCTCGATCATGAGGGTGAACTTTCAACCATGCGTCGATAAACGGCCCGATCAGCCAGGCCCAAACCGTGCCCTGATGATACGCGCCGTCGCGCGAACGCAGATCGCCCGCGTAAATCGGCTTGTATTCCGGATCGTCGGGCGAGAGCGTGCGCAAACCGAGCGGCGTGAGCAATTTTTTTTCGACGATGTCGATCACCGGCTTCCAGCATTTCGCGTCCAGAACCGGATGATCAAGCGAGATGGCAAACAATTGATTAGGCCGGCACGACGAATCGTTCTTTGAGCCGCCGTCAACATCGACAACGTCGTAAAGATAACCGCCCTCCGCGAACCAAAATCGATTGTTAAATGAAACGCGCGCAGCGCATTGTACCAAAGCGCGTTGATCTCGACCGCTTTGCCACGGCGCGGTGTCACGACCCAGTCGCCCATCTTGGCGTCCATCCAGGTGAGCTGATAGCCCTCTTCGCCTTGCACGAGTAGGCCGTCGTTTGGGTCGACACGAATGTTGAACTTGGTGCCGCGCAAATGATGTTGGGCGATATCGATCAACATCGGCAGAAGAAGTTTCAACGTTGTGCGGTCCCCCGTCCGCTCGATATAACGGCCCAGCGCATGGAAAAACCAAAGCGTTGCGTCGGCTGTGTTGTATTTCCCTTCCTTCGCTCCATCGGGAAACATGTTCGGTATTAAACCGTCGCGAACATAGTGCGCGAACGTGCGCAAGATGTAGCCGGCTTCGAGCCAGCGCCCGGTAATTAACGTCAGGCCTTCGAGACTGATCATCGTGTCGCGCCCCCAATCTGTGAACCAGTGGTAGCCGGCGATAACGGTGCGCACTTCGTCACCGGCGGCATGTGCGCGCGCGGCTTCTTCGAACCGTCCCGCCGGCGTGATGACAAACTGGTCTGCTGCGAAAACCAGCTCCGCTGGAAAACTTTGACGCACTTTCGGAATAGCGACGTGAAGCAGACGCGCGCGCCGCTCGCGTTCGGCCGCGAGAACGTCTTCGGGGCCGAGAACGTTGATAATGTCCCACGGCTCGGTTGAGCCGACTAACGTCGCTGTGCTTCGCTCAGTAAGGTCGACTCGAAAGAATCCCGGGCTCCAGAGCTCGCCTTCGTATGCATAGCCTCGCTGCTGTTCTATGCGATAAACCACTTGAGGAATTTTCGATGGCGCAATCGTGAAAGCGGATTCACGACCATGCAGTTGCATGCGGAGCGGCGGTAACTTTCGGCGGGCCGCGGCGATTTCGTAACGACCATCGACGGCGGTGAGTTTGTAGGGCGCGGCCAAATCCGCATCGACCGGCGCTTCATGATGTCGGAAATGAAAAGCGGGACGCAATTCGAGCCGCGGCGGCACACCCTTTGAGATTACCTGGTAGCTGACGTGAACGGTGTTCTGCAAATGAGGCAGCAACACGCGTTTTTCGACCACGACCTCGCGCACGTGATAAGTCCAGACGGGGAGCCCATCCTCGAGGCGGAACTCGGTCAAGTAGTCGGCGCTTTTTAAATCAAGCTGTCCGCCGGCGCGCTCTTCCGCGCCGAGAGAAACAACATCATCGTTGCTGAAGCGCAGAAATTCCGATACGTGACTCCACATCACGACGCGCCCGAGCGGCCCCGGCAGCGCCGCGATGAGCAGTCCATGATAACGACGCGTGACCGCGCCGGACACAGTGCCGGAGGCATAACCGCCGAGTCCGTTGGTCACGAGCCATTCGCGATTGAGCAAAAGCTCGCGCGACATGTGCGCGCCGTCCCACGGCATCGAACGGATCACTGGCTGGCTTGTTTCAAATTGCCTGTTCATCCAATGTCGATGCAAACAGCAAAGTCGATCAGCCCAATTTTCTTCTTTTCGGTTGGCGGCGCGGCGCTTTCTCCCGAATGAGCCGCAGCGCAACGGTTGCTTCCGCCGGCAAAGTCCAACTGTCCTGTGTCGCGACGCTCACAACTCCAGGTCCGCCGTAGGAAACCGATTCGCTCGACCAAAGAGTTTCCCATTCCAAGCCCAGCGGTGGTGCGAGCAATGGTTCCGGGACAGGGGTGAGCACCCGGCCTTCGCCAAAGTTCACGACTAGTAATCGATCGTCGACGTTTCCTTCACTAAAATATCGGAGAACGAAACTGGACGGCCCGAGGACGGTCCCGTCCACTCCGCCCAATCTCTGTTCTTTGAAGCGCGAATCTTCGCGGCGCAGCCGCAAAAGATCGACATGTAGATCATAAAGCTCTTTGTTTTTCTGTCGTTCGGAAAAATCAAGCTTGCAGCGCACAAAAACTCTTGGGTCAGACGGCACCGGCAGTTCTTTCTGCGTTTCTTCCGCGGCCAGTGACGGGAATTGAGCGAGAAACTCGAAGCGCCCTTTGCGGATGGCCTCGCGCATCGCGCCATCGCCCACGTCCGTGAAAAATATGAATGGGGTCGACGCGCCGAACTCTTGACCTTGAAAAAGCATGGGCGTCCATGGCCCGAGCAAAAGCAGCGCGGTCATGGCGCGATATCGTCCGGGCGACGTTTGGAAACGCAACCGCTCACCGGCCGCCGTATTTGAGACTTGATCGTGATTCTCAATAAACGCGACGAATGCTTCCGGCGTCGCCTTAAACGTCGGCGTGCCGCGCGGCGCTTCCTGCCAGGAGTACGGTTGCCCTTGAAAAAGGTAGCCGTATTTGGCCGCGGAAATGAATTCCTGGGGTGAACCGAGATAGTCGGTGTAGTAAGCCTCTTTGCGGCCCGTCAGCGCGACGACCGCGCTGTGATGAAAATCGTCGTTCCAAACCGCGTCGAGATCGTCGCCGCCTTCACGGCGCGGCTTTATTAATTTCGTTTCCTGTCGCTCGTTTTCCGCGACTAAAATGATTGAGCGCGAACCCGCGGTCTTGCGCGCTGTGCGTCCGACGGCGCCGACAATATATTCGTCGGACTTGTCGAGAATGCTTTGGGTGGCGTCGAAGCGAAATCCATCGAAATGGAATTCGTCAATCCAGTAGCGACCGTTGGTGATGAAAAATTCGCGCACCGGTCTTGAGTTTGGCCCGTCGAAATTAATCGAGTCGCCCCAGTCATTTTCCTTCTCGCGCGTCAAATAATCGTCGGAATAGACACCGAGATAATTGCCGTCGGGGCCGAAGTGATTATAAACCACATCGAGAATCACGCCCAGGCCTAACGAATGCGCGTGATTGACAAAGGTGCGCAGATCGTCCGGCGTGCCATAGAGGTGCGTTGGCGCAAACAGATCGACCCCGTCGTATCCCCAGCCGAAATTTCCCGGGAAATCGGCGATCGGCATCATTTCGACAACCGTGATGCCGATCTTCGCGAGCTCCGATAGCTGTTTTGTGGCCGACTTCCACGTGCCTTCCGGGGTGAATGTGCCGATGTGCATTTCGTAAATGACCTGGCCTTTCATTTTCAAACCTGGCCATTGCGAATCCGTCCACGGAAACTTCGCTGGATCGACAATGGAAGAGGAACCGTGCGGCCCATGCGGCTGAAAGCGAGAGGCCGGATCGGGATGAAAATGTCCGGCCTCGTTTATACGAAAGCGATAAAACGATCCCGCGCCGACGTTGGCAACGCCGGAGAAATAACCGCTGTCCTCAGCTTCGAGCGGATGAAACGTTCGCTTCGCATTTTTCTCCGCGCTCTCTTCCAGAACAAGATCGACATGTTGCGCTTTTGGCGCCCAGACCCGGAAGTGCGTTTCCTTTGGCCCGATCAATTCGGCACCGATCGGATAACGACGTTTTGCGAGCTTAGTCACGCCACTTTTTCGCCCACGGGCGGTCCGCTGGTTGTGCACGAAAGTGATTTCGCTTTTCATCGGAAGATTGACAACAGACACGCGGACCGTTGCCAAGTAAACAACCGCAGAGAACGCCGAGTTCAGCAGAGCAAACAAGCCTAGAGAATTTTTCTCTGTGTTCTCTGCGATAAATCGAAATGCGGTGAAACCCCAATGTGCGCGCCGCCAGGGTAATCGACCACCCGGTGCTCACCGCGAAATTGTCGATCTTGCGCGCGAAGACGACCGCGCCTGAGGAGTTCCGTCGCAATATTCAAGAGATCGCGATGTTGATGCTCTGCGAAGCTGGGCGCGCCTGGAACGAAGTTGCCGATCGAGCTCGAGACGCCGCTGAAAAAATGCGAAGGTCACATCTTAAGAAACATTGCGGCCAGTGAGTACGTAGCAATCATCACTGCCGCGATCGATCCTAAGCTGGATGAATTTGGATTTATCGTGCCCGGCCTAGGCGACGCGGGCGATCGCTATTTTGGAACGGGATAGCTACACTTCTGTTATCGACCAAAATTTACGGAAGGCGCTTGGCCAGGTGCGATCGATGACGCTTTGTCGGGCTCGATTGCCCATTCGCTCTCGCAGCACTGGATCGACCACCAACGCTCGGATGGCGCGCGTGAAATCTTCCACATCATGTGATTTGGTGATGAGGCCGTTTTCATTGTTCTCTACCAATTCTTTCGGTCCGCCGGCATCCGAAACAATTACCGGAACACCCGAAGCCTGCGCTTCGATGATGACGTTGCCGAATGTGTCGGTTGTGCTTGGGAAAACAAAAACATCCGCCGACGCGTAAGCGGTAGCCAGTTCCTTGCCGGTCAAATACCCAGTGAAACATGCTTCGGGCAGTGATTCTGAAAATATCTCTGAATACGGGCCGTGGCCGACCACGAAAAGCTGAACCGACAATCCCTCGTCACGTAAGCGGCGATAAGCGCCGGCCAAAACATCGAGATCTTTTTCGCGTGAAACCCGGCCGACGTAGAGAAGACGAACCTCTCCATTGCATGCGCCGAATTTTTCGAAGAATAGCGGATCGCGCCGCTTCGGATGAAACAACTCAGTGTCGAGGCCGCGCGGGAAAATTTTCAGCTTTGCCGGACCAAGCCCGCGCTTGATCCAGCTTTGCCGGTATTCTTCCGAGTTTACGAAGACGGTGTCGAGCTGGCCATAGAACCAGTGCATGTAACGCCAGGCCACGCTCTCGAGGAAACTGTCCTCGGTGAGGATGCGGATGTATTGCGGAAAATCGGTGTGATAAATGCCGCTGGTTTGCAGGTTGAGCATCTTGGCCGCGAGCAGCGCAGTGAGGCCAATCGGTCCCGGCGTGCTAATGATGATTTCGGTGAATCTTTCTCGCTGGATATAATCGAGCATTTGCAGAATCGGCGGGAAACTCAGCTTTTGGAGTTCGTACTCAGGCAATTCAAATTCGCCAATCGGTCGAAAATTTTTGATTGGAATGTTATCGATTTGCAGCTCGCGTCGGGATGTGACGACGATCAGTTCTTTTCCGGCCGCGGCTCCGGCCGCAGTCATTTTCCGGATGGTGGTTGCGACGCCGTTGACATCTTCGAGGGTGTCCGTGAACCAGGCACGCTTTCGGTTCTGCAGGACCGCTGGAAGTTGCCCCGTTAGCTCTTCAAAAATGTGTCGCAACCATTTACGTGACGGCGCCTGGCTGTGAAACCCGTAAATGTAGGGCGTGAGGATGACCAGGATGGGGGCGATGGCGCTGAGCGCCTGCATGCTTTCCACCATGTTGCCGGCAGTGATTTGCTGGACGAATTTTTGGAAGAAACGAAACGCAAGTTGCTCCGCGACCATGTTGGCCATGAGAAATGCCCGGCGCTCTGGCTCGGCAACTGTGTTGAGATCCTCCGCGAGCTTCGCCTTCACTTCGGCCTGCGCGAAATAACCGGAAAGCTCTTTCCAGAGCGACACGTTCGCCGGCTTCGCCAGTTCAAAAATTTTCCCTGACAAAACGCCTTGCGCGATGAAGCTCACTTTTTCCGCGAGCGTGAACTCGGTCGGATCTCGTCCCTCCATAAAACGCGAGAACATCTGTTCGAGCAGCGTGGCGTTTGAGCCCAGTTTCTCGTGGAAGCGGTCCTGGATAAAACAGGAGACGGTGTTGTAAAAGCCATGCGAAAGGGCGAGGGGGGTCCCGCCCTGACCCTGGGCATTGCATCGGCCTTCGCGCACATGTCCGAGAAATTTCTCAACCGAATTGGCTGGCGGCGTCTCGGTGTAGGCGGAGGCGACGAACATGCCGCCGTGGTCGTCGGAACCGCCGATGAAAATCTTTCTCCAGGGCTCGGGGTGAGTGGGCGCGAGATTATGCTTCTCGGCTAACTTGTCGATATTGCCGGGAGTGAGAGAGCCAAAAAGAGTCTGGGCCAGTTCGCTTAAAAGAGCGTCGCGTAAACCATTGATCCCTTCGAAGTGTTTGAAGAGCAGGATCAGTCGCTCCAGATGCGAGGCTTCTAGTTTGCCATTGATACTGTAGAGCGGATGCGCCACCGCATGCGCGATTTGTCCGGCCTGGAGGTAGCGTTGCAGCGCAAAAATATTGTCGCTGACGACTCCTATATCGGCATGCTGTGCTTCGGAAATACCCCAAACCAGGATGTGAACCTTGCACGGATCTTGCGGAAAATTGCTTGTAACCTGCTCACTAATAAAAGATTGAGGCAGCTCCAATATGCGCAGACAACCCTCGATCGTATCATGGTCGGTGATCGTCACGTAATCCATCCCCCGCTCGAGCAATTGTCGATGCAGCTCTTTGGGATCGGAATAGCTGTCGGGAAAATCGAAGCGGCGGAATAGCCATTCCTCGGAACGCGCGCTGTAGCGCGAGTGAATATGAAGATCGCACTTGCTCATTCCTTATACGGCGCGGTCTGTCGCTGACCTCTGCTCGGCGATCCAATCTCGATACGTCGTCGCTGTTCTCATTCCGTCCGCTGCATCAATAAGATCGACAATCTGGCGCCAGATGGTCCGATAAGAATAATCGGACGGATGAATGCTTAGCCTCAGCAGAGGCGCACTTTTTACAAATTGGAGAAGCGCGGCATTCCAAATGAGACTCACGCCGCGCCGCCAATTGCTTCGAACGCTGTAAACGAGCGATCTTGCCGGGAAATCTTCACCCGAGCGCAAGTCGCGCACCGTGCGCAGCCGTGTCGTGTATTCCAAGTCGGCATCGCGGGCGGCGCGCTCTTCGTCCTTGCCGAGTAACCAGACGGGAGCGATAAAACCGCGCGGGGTCAGGCCGTTTGCCAGAAATTCATCGCGCGCGGCCGTGATTCGCCGGAGCGCTTCCTCATAGCCGAGATCGTAGAACTCGCCTTCGTCTTTGGTGTAGAATCTCGTCAGGAATTTCTCTCGCAAGGTTTCGTCTTGGCCGCGTCGCCGTTCGTGAAAATAACCGTGGATCACGATCTCATGGCCGGCCGATTCCAAATCTCGCAGCCATAAAGCGAATTGTCGATCTTTCATGGCCGCACCCTGGTGATGATAATCAGGGACGACGAGAAGGGAACACATGCGTACGCCGCGACGACCTAGTTCTGAAATAATCTTCTCCGCGACAACCTGGCTGGAAGGAGAAATGTCGTGCAGCGAAACCACAGTACGGTTTTGTGCGGCGCCGGCGGCCGCGACCACCGGCAGGAATTGAGTTGCGACCGCCGTAGTCATCCCGATCAATTTTCAATCGGTTGCGCGCTATCAACAAGCGCAAAAAACTGTAGCCCTTCGCTCTGTGAAGCGCGCCGATGATTTATGTTAAACATCCGCCTGCGTCGCCCAGAGGGCGACGGCTACAGTCCGCCCATCCGGACAATTGCACGAAACTCGACAGCGCCCAGGGGCATCACCGACAAACGCGATTGCCTCACCAGTTGAATCTTTTTCAGGCGCGGCTGGTCTTTGATTTGACGAAGCGTAACTGGTCGGCGGAGTGGACGAATCGGTGCAAGATCGACAGCGCTCCAATCTTCTTCTCCTGCCGCCGTCGGATCGGGGTAAGCCGTTCGCGTGACCTTCGCCAAACCGACAACAGTCTTTTCATCCCCACTGTGATAGAAGAGAACTTCGTCACCTTTGCGCATACGGCGCAAATTATTGCGCGCCGCGTAATTTCGAACGCCTGTCCACTTCGTCGCGCCGTCTGCAACAAAATCCGACCACGAGTAGGCGGACGGCTCCTGCTTCACCAGCCAAAAATTCTTCACGATCGAGTAGTTAATTGTTTCTCGCGCATTCGACAACTGCATCGGTTTGTTTCACAATCGATCTGATGCCGCGCCTCCCATTCATCACCTTTGAAGGGTCGGAAGGATGCGGCAAATCCACCCAAGTGCATAAGCTTGCGGCGCGTCTTGAGCAAAACGGTGTTCCATTTCTAGTGACGCGCGAGCCGGGAGGCACTGCGATCGGCGAAACCATTCGCGAGCTTCTTCAGTTTGCTCCGCACGGGGTTGGCATGACAGCCGAAACCGAGTTGCTGCTTTTTGAAGCCAGCCGAAGTCAGCTCGTCCGCGAAATCATCAAACCTGCGCTGGAACGCAGCCTCTGCGTAATCTCGGACCGTTTTTTCGATTCCACCACCGTTTACCAGGGTGCGGCCCGAAAGTTGGATGGACAAGTAGTTGGGCAATTGAACGCTTTCGCAGCGGGCGATTGCGTTCCCGACCTTACCTTCGTGCTCGACATCGATCTCGCGACGGCACAATCGCGGATGCAGTCGCCCCGGCAGCCGGACCGGATGGAGCAGCAATCGGCTGAATTTTATGAGAGCGTTCGCGCAGCTTATCGGGAACTTGCCACGCGCGAACCAAATCGAATCGTCTTGATCGATGGTTCGCAATCGCAAGACAAGATCGACAATCAGATTTGGCAGATTGTTTCGAACCGTTTTCCGGCGCTTTCGCTGAAATCGAAAATCTAAAATTCAAAATATAGAGATGGCGTTTTCGCACACGGCAGCGCTTGAATATTTGCGACGGGCCTACGAGCAGAATCGGCTCGCGCACGCCTATTTGATTTCTGGATCGCCCGGCAGCGGCAAACGCTTGCTTGCCGCGGAGCTGGCCAGTCTCGTAAATGGCACGAAGCCGGGCGACGTTTTCTCGGCGAGCGCCCGGGAAATTTCTGTGGCCGAGCCTGAATCAAAATCCCGGCGCATTGTGATCGAGCAAGTGCGCGCGCTTGAACATGCGTTGCAAATGCGTGCGACAGCGGGCCGTCGCAAAGTAGCGATTATTGCCGAAGCCGATCGGCTTCAACCGCACGCGGCAAACGCATTTCTCAAAACGCTGGAAGAACCGCCGAAAGATTCGTTGCTGCTTCTGCTTAGCGCACTACCCGAGGCCTTGCCCGATACAGTTATCTCGCGTTGCATTGCGATTCCACTCGCGACCAGCGAGGAACAACGCGTTACGGCTGAAGAAGCAGAGTTGGTAAACTTGCTCGGAGACCCGGCCAACGAGCAGACGTGGAGCGTTCAATACGCTTACCGGATCGCCCAGGGTTTTCAGCGTCTGCTCGGCGCGATCCGCGAGCAAATCAAAACGGAAAATTCGGAAATGCTAAAGCGCGAAGAAGCGCGGTATCGAAATTCAACCGATGGTGCGTGGCTCGTAGGCCGGGAAGACTATTACAAGGCCCTGGGTGAAAGTCTTTATATTCAGCGGCGGGCCGCGCTCATCGAAACGCTACTCAAATGGTGGTCGGACGTTCTGCGCGCGAGCAGCGATTTGAACATGCGGGATTTGCCAGTCGCGAAAAAGCAGACTGCCGCGGTAGCAAAACGCTCCATCACGCCTGAAATTCTGCGCCGAATTCGCCGGCTCGAGGAATTGCGGGATCATCTCGGTCGCAATATCCAGGAAGCGCTCGCGATCGAAGTGGCATTTCTCGAAGTCTTCGGTTCGTAAGGCGCAAAGGGCGAGCTGATTCTGGTTGTCGATGATGAAGAGAGCATTCTGCGTGTTACAAAAATGATTCTTGAGAACCATGGCTACCGCGTTCTTTCCACACGCGACGGTCCGGAAGCTCTCGCGATTTTCGCTAAGCAGATGAATTCAATTGGCGCCGTCCTCACCGATATCGTTCTACCCTTTATGGATGGAGTGACGTTGATCCGGACGCTAAAGAAAATGAAAGCCGACGTCGCATTTATCGCCTCCACCGGAAAGAGCGAACATTCGCAAGCGCCCGAGCTTCTAGCGCTTGGGGTTAATTATCTGCTGACCAAGCCCTACGACACTCAACAATTACTCAAGACCTTCGCTTTGGCTGGGGAAGCCGGAAAACTCTCCGGCTTGCCCTAAAATGCGTTGCGACTGACCGCCCCACGCATTGATTGACAGTCTTGCGCGACAGCGCAGGATTGCAGCTTCAGGATGAGATTTGAAAACCAAGTTGCGGTTGTCACCGGCGCGGGGCGGGGGATCGGACACACAATTGCGACGCGCCTGGCGAGCGACGGCGCGCGCGTCGCGTGTGTGAGTCGGAACGAGGAAAATGCGAAGCGCACGGCGGAAGAGTTGAACGTTGCTCGCGCGGATTCGGCGAAAGCCTACGCGGTCGACGTGGCGGATCATGCCGCGGTGCAAGAAATCGGCTCAAAAATCCTCGAAGATTTCGGCAAGATCGACATCCTCGTGAACAATGCGGGCATAACGCGCGACGGACTCAGCATGCGCATGTCGATCGAAGATTGGGACACCGTGATCAACACCAACTTGCGCGGCGCATTCAATTTCGTCCAAGCGGTCGAGCGCGCGATGATCAAGCGGCGCGGCGGACGTATTATCAACATCAGCTCCGTGATCGGCTTGATTGGCAACGCGGGACAAACGAATTACGCCGCGAGCAAGGCCGGTCTGATTGGTTTCACAAAATCGCTCGCGCGCGAGCTAGCCAGCCGCAATATCACGGTCAACGCGGTCGCGCCGGGGTTTATCACCACGGACATGACGAATGCGCTTTCAGAGGAAGTGCAGAAAAACATCATTAGCAGGATTCCGCTCGGGCGTGTCGGTGAGCCCGAGGACGTAGCAAACGCCGTGGCTTTTCTGGCATCCACGCAAGCGAGCTACGTTACCGGCCAGGTGCTTTGCGTAGACGGTGGCATGGTGATGTAACTCTTCTGTAGCGGCGGTCTATGACCGCCGATGAATTAGTGCGATGCTCGCAGAGCGCCGCTACAAGCAACCATCGCAACGACTCGCCTTGCGCACCAAGCATTTCCATTTCATCGTCCGGCATGACAGAGAAAGCGACATTTGGGGCGGGCTGTTTTTGGGGCGTGGAAGAAACTTTTCGTAATCTAAAGGGCGTAACTTCAACCGCGGTCGGCTACGCCGGTGGAACAAAAGATAACCCGACCTACGAAGATGTTTGCACCGATGAGACGGGGCATGCGGAAGTGGTCGAAATTGAATTCGATCCGTCGAAGATTAGCTACGATGAACTGCTTGATGTTTTTTGGTCAAATCACAATCCGACCGCGTTGAATCGGCAGGGGCCCGATCTCGGCACGCAATATCGCTCCGCGATCTTCTATCATTCGTCCGCGCAAAAGGCGGCGGCGGAAACAGCGAAAGAAAAGATCGGCCAGAGCGGACGTTTTCGCCGGCCGATCGTGACGCAAATTGAGCCGGCCCCGAAATTCTGGCGCGCGGAAGAATATCATCAACGCTATCTGGAGAAACGCGGCCAGTCGCATTGCGCGATTTGAGTGCATGGGCCGCGAAATTATCCGCACGAAAAATTTCGCGGCCGATGCCGTGAATTTTATTGTCGATCTTGCCCGCAATTCGCTGGCGGAACGCAACGAGTTTCGCATCGCCCTTTCCGGCGGGAACACGCCGCGCCGGGTTTACACGAAACTGGCGCGTACCGGCCGCGATCTGCCGTGGGAAAGAACGCTCATTACTTTTGGCGACGAACGCTGCGTTCCGCCGGATGACGAGCAGAGCAACTACCGCATGGCTCGCGAGACGCTTGTTGTTCCCGCGCACCTGCCCGACAAATCGATCATGCGGATGCGCGGCGAGATCGAGCCACAAATTGCTGCCCAAGAATATCAGGATCATCTCGACCTTCTGGCGACGCAGCGCGGCGAACACGTCTATCGACACGATTTGATTCTGCTCGGCTTGGGCGACGACGGACATACCGCTTCTTTGTTTCCGGGGACGGCCGGGCTGGAGGAAACTGCCCGCCGTGTGATCGCGAACTTTGTCCCGCAATTCAATTCTTGGCGATTGACCTTTACGTTTCCACTCATCAATCATGCGCGGCAGATTTGCTTTTTAGTGACCGCGACAAAACAAGAAAAGCTGATTGACGGCGTGCTCAAAGGCGATCCGAAATATCCCGCCTCGCGAGTGAATCCGAGCGCGGGCGATGTAACCTGGATTCTTGGCCAACCATCTTGAGTGATTGTCGATCTGTAGCCAGGATGGTGCGCATATCGTGGGGATCGACAATGACCTGCGCGCACAATTTTTCGGCGCGGAGGCTTCGACGAAGGAAACGCGCGACAACTTGATCGCAAACGTTCGCGGTTACGAGCACCACAACATCGATATTCGCGATGCGCCAGCAGTCACGGAGTTATTCAAGCAACACGGCGGAAAGATCGACGCGATCGTGCATACGGCTTCGCAACCATCGCACGATTGGGCGGCGCGCGATCCGCAGACCGATTTCACCGTTAACGCCAACGGCACACTGAATTTGCTGGAAGCGGCGCGGCGTTTTTGTCCAGAGGCGCCGTTCGTTTTTACATCGACGAACAAAGTTTATGGCGACACGCCAAATCGGCTGCCGCTGCACGAGCTCGAAAAGCGCTGGGAAATCGAACCCGGCCATGAATACGAGCCTGGAATTTCCGAAACGATGAGTATCGATTCCACGAAGCATTCCCTCTTCGGCGCTTCCAAAGCTGCGGCCGATCTTCTCGTGCAGGAATACGGACGTTATTTCGGGATGCCGACCGTTTGTTTTCGCGGCGGTTGCTTGACTGGACCGGCGCACGCCGGCACTGAGCTGCACGGTTTTCTCTCTTATCTCATGATCTGCACAGTGAGCGGCCGGCCCTACCGCGTTTTTGGATATAAAGGCAAACAAGTGCGCGACAATATCCATAGCTTCGATCTCGTGGAAGCCTTCACCGAGTTCATACGGGCGCCGCGCCTTGGGGAAGTTTATAACATCGGCGGCAGCCGCCACTGCCATTGCTCGATGCTGGAAGCGATCGAGATGTGCGAAAAGATCAGCGGGCGAAAACTAACCTGGCATTACGAAGCGGAAAACCGGATCGGCGATCACATCTGGTGGATCAGTGACGTGCGGAAGTTTCAGCAACACTATCCGGCGTGGAAGTTTCGCTACGATCTGGGTGAGATTTTGAAAGAAATTTATCGCGCTGTAGCTAGCTGAAGCTCTTCAGCGTTTTTAACGGTTCAACGCTTAGTACTGTTCGCCTTCGTCGTCTTTCACGGGCACGGCCCAGTCGTCGATCGCGTAGGCATGAAGCATGACCGCGATTAGGTAGATGAAGAAAAGACCGACCCCGAAGCCGGCGGACGCGAATGCCGCGAGCAGCACAAAAATTCCCGCGGGCACGGCTCCAACCATCCACAAAAAGCCGGCGAGTTTGTGTCCTTTATAAATATGGCCCAGTCCCGGAATGATGCTCAAAAGCACGGCGACCGCATCACTCGCTTTGCCTTCCGCGGTTTCTGTTTCCTGGCGCGTCCAATCGCAGCAATTGCACTTCGGCGCGCCCTTGGGCAACAAGTTGCCGCAATACGGACACGGCATCGTGTTCGCGCCGCCAGATTGCTGCTCCGTTGGAGGTGCGTCGGTGTACTCCACGTTCATGAAACTCAGCCTCACAAGGCGCGCACGATTCGTCAAGAAAACTTGCCGCCAAAAATCGACAATCGATCGTGCAAATTGCCAGTCGCGCGCGCAAGATATCGCAAATGCCTTCGCTCGTCGAAATAGTTGAATACACAGACCGGTATCTGCGCATTCGGGAAATTGGTGACTGGGAGAACGCGCTCAACGGTTTGCAGATCGAAAACTCCGGCCGCGTCACGAAAATCGGCGCGGCGGTGGATATTTCGACGCGCGTATTGGCGGCAGCTGCGAAGCAAGATGTCGATCTTTTGCTCGTGCATCACGGATTGTTCTGGCCCGGACTGCAAACCGTTACCGGCGCATTTCATCGACAATTAAAGCTCGCGCTTGAAAACGGCATTGCTGTTTACAGTGCGCATCTACCGCTTGATGTGCACCACGTGGTTGGAAACAATGCGCGGCTCGCTGCGGCCCTTGGGCTAAGATCGACAACACGATTTTTTGAAGAGAAAGGACAGCTCATCGGTTTGAAAGCGCGCGCGTCTATTTCGAGCGATGAGCTTGTGCGCAAACTGGAAAAATCGCTGGGCGGTAAGGTCAAACCGTTTCCGTTTGGCCCCAAGAAAACAAAAACGATCGGGATCATCACCGGCGGCGCCGGCTCGGAAATTTATCGCGTCGCACAGGAAAAGATCGACACCTTCATTACCGGCGAAGCGCCGCATTGGGCCGCCGTCGCTGCCGAAGAACTCGGAATTAATCTTCTCCTCGGCGGCCACTACGCCACCGAAACTTTCGGCGTAAAAGCGCTCGCGACACGTCTGTCGGAAAAATTCTCGCTGCCGTGGCAATTCATCGATCGCTCAACCGGACTTTGAACCGGGAAGTTTTTACTTTCGTAAATTCTGAGACGTTGTTCGTTGTTCGCCGATGGCTGCGGCGCAAGATCGACATATAAGCACGCGCGCCACGGGAATCGTCGGCATCGCGATCTTGTGCAGCCGCGTCCTCGGGCTCATTCGCGAGGTGGTGATCGCGGCGCTTTTCGGTGCGACGCGAAACATGGACGCTTTTCTGACCGCTTTTCGCGCGCCGAACATGCTGCGCGATTTATTCGCCGAAGGCGCGCTCTCCACTGCGTTTGTGACGACGTTTTCGCGTCGGATCGCGACTGAAGGCGACAAATCGGCATGGCGACTCGCGAGCAAAGTTGCCACGCTTACGCTCGTTTTCATGAGCGCGCTTACGCTGCTCGGCATCGTTTTCGCGCCGGTGCTGATCAAAATTCTCGCGCCCGGTTTTCCCGTCGAGAAAGCGGAGCTCACCATTCTGCTCACGCGAATCATGTTCCCGTTCATTCTGCTTGTGTCGCTCGCGGCACTGGCGATGGGAATGTTGAATGCAAAGCACGTCTTCGGCATGCCGGCGATGGCGTCGAGCTTTTTCAATCTCGGTTCGATCATCGGCGGCGTCGCGCTTTGTTATTGGCTTGATCCGCAGCCGAATTGGCGGCATCCGCATTTCGGTGAGCGCGGCCTCGTCGGGCTTTCGATTGCCACCTTAATCGGGGGATTTTTGCAACTCGTCGTGCAATTTCCCGCTCTTCGTCGCGTCGGTTTCAAATTGCGACCCGACTTCAATTGGCGCGATTCGGGGGTGCGCACGATTTTGATTTTGATGGGACCGGCAACGATCGCCGCGAGCGCTGTGCAAATAAACGTTGCGGTCAACAGCGGCTTCGCTTCCGCGCTCGGCGACGGGCCGATGACCTGGCTGAACATTGCATTTCGATTAATGCAATTACCGCTCGGAATTTTCGGCGTCGCGGTCGGAACGGTCACTTTGCCGCTCGTCTCGCGCACAGCTGCCTTGGGAGATATCCCCGCGTTTCGTTCCGCCCTCGCTCATGCTATGCGACTTGTCGTATTGCTGACAATTCCTGCGGCGATTGGATTGATCATCCTGGCGCGTCCAATCATCAGCGTCATTTATGAGCATGGCCGCTTCGACGCGCACGCGACCGAACAAACCGCAGCCGCGCTGCAATTTTACGCAATCGGGCTGGCCGCTTACTCCGCCGTCAAAGTTCTTGCGCCGGCGTTTTATGCGCTCGACAAAAAGTATCTGCCGATGCTGGTCAGCATTTTTTCGATCATCATCAACTTCGCGCTAAATTGGTTCTTCATGTTCAAAATGAAACTAGGTCATCGCGGCCTCGCGCTCTCTACCAGCCTCGTCGCCGTCACAAACTTTCTGCTCTTATATATAATGATGCGCCGCTACGCCGGCCGGCTGGAGACGGGCGCGATGTTGAAATTGCTCAGCAAACTTTTGGTCGCGGGGGCCGTTCTCGCCGCTATCTGCTGGCTAGCCGTGCAATTTCTCTTCGCGCCGGGTCTGCGGCTGCCGGAATGGCAGAAAATTCTCGAAGTTACGATCACAATAGCTCTGGCCGCTGCTGCGTTTTTCGGTGCCGCATTCTTGTTGCGGGTAAATGAAGTTCGCGAAGTTTTCGATCTCGTTAGCCGAAAATTCCGATCATGATGGAGGGACGCGCGCCGTCGCGTCCCTGAAATTTTGGGATATGACAGAGCATGTCCCTCCAGTTTATGTGAGTGCTTGATCGAGGTCTTCGATCAGGTCGTCTGCATTCTCGAGCCCGATTGACAATCGCAGCAGACCTTCCGGCGAGGTTGTGCCAGGGCCTTCGATCGAAGCGCGGTGTTCGATCAAACTTTCCACGCCGCCTAAACTCGTCGCCCGCGTAAAGATTATCGTTTTCGCCGCGACCTTCATCGCCGCGTCGCGACCGCCTTTTACTTCCAGCGAAAGCATTCCCCCGAACATCGACATCTGCTTTCGCGCAATCTCGTGACCGGGATGCGAAGTTAATCCGGGATAATGCACGCGCTTCACTCGTCGATGTTGCGCGAGAAAATCGGCGACCTTCGCCGCGTTTTCGCAATGCGCGCGCATTCGCCACGGCAACGTGCGCATGCCGCGCAGTATCAGCCAGCAATCAAAAGGCGAGGGGACCGCGCCGCCCGAATATTGAACGCTGCGAATGCGCTGGAAAAATTCATTTTCGATCTTGCCGACAATGATTCCGCCAAGCACATCGCAATGGCCGCCAAAATATTTCGTGGTCGAATGCAAAATAAGATCGGACCCCAGATTGAACGGCCGCTGAATGATCGGCGCCCAGGTGTTGTCACAAACCGAAATTGCACCAACGTCACGTATGATTTGCGCGACCGCGGCAAGATCGACAATGCGCAGTAGCGGATTGGATGGCGTTTCCATCCACGCCAGTTTCGTATTTGGCCGCAACGCTTTTTTCACCGCGGCCATATCGCTCATGTCGATGAAATCGGTTTCCAGTTTCCAGCGCAGAAATAAATCGCGCAGAAGGCGCGTCGTTCCGTAATACGCATCGACATGCGCGAGGACATGATCGCCAGGGGCCAGTGCCTGGAACAAAGCCATCGCCGCGGCCGTCCCACTACCAAACGCAGCAGCAGCCGCGCCGCCTTCAAGCGCGCTGACTCCCTCCTCCAGCGCCTGACGATTTGGATTGTTGTTGCGCGTGTACATGAACCCGCGCGAGTAGGTGCCCTCCATGTCACGCTCGAAAGTGGTGGAGAGATGAATCGGAGCCGAAACGGCGCCGGTGGCAGGATCGATTGCGTGCCCCGCGTGCACAGCCAAAGTTTCTATACGCATAGGATTGTCGATCTTTCAACGCGCCACGGGATGGACTCAAGTCATTTCCTGCATGAGAAACCGGAGTGGTTTTCGATTTGACGGCTCGATTGGCCAAGCGCAAATAGCAACTGCGTTTCAGACCGGATGTTTTAGCTTTCGATTTTCGCCCGATGCACGTTTACGACGACGAAGTGTTCAAAATGGCCTGCGATCAATTCGAGGTCATCGCTGATTATCTGAGCATCGACAAAAACGACCGCGAGCGGCTCATGTATCCCAAGCGCGCCGTGGCCGTAACGCTGCCGGTGCACATGGATGATGGCAGTACGAAAACTTTCCAGGGCTATCGCGTTCAGCATCATTTGACCCTTGGTCCCACAAAAGGCGGGACACGTTTTGCTCCATCGTTGTCACTGGGTGAGACGGCTGCGCTCGCGATGTGGATGAGCTGGAAATGCGCGCTGTCGAATTTGCCGTACGGCGGCGCGAAAGGCGGCGTCACCGTCGATCCGACGAAACTTTCACGCAACGAATTAGAGAACGTCTCGCGGCGCTACATGCAGGAAATGATCCCGTTCGTCGGGCCGCACACCGACATCATGGGGCCGGACATGGGCACGAACGAACAAATCATGGCGTGGTTCATGGACACCTATTCCGTTTACATGGGTTACGCCGTGAACGAAATCGTAACGGGCAAACCGGTGGCGATCGGCGGGACGGAAGGGCGACGCGAGGCGACCGGCCGAGGCGTCGTTTATCTTGTCGAGCGCGCGATGGACATGTTGAAGATGGACCCGGAAAAATGCACCGCGATCGTGCAAGGCTTCGGCAACGTCGGTTCGGTCGCCGCGTTATCGCTCGCGCTCAAGACCGGCCTCAAAGTTGTCGGCATCAGCGATGCCTTCGCGGCGCTTTACGATCCAAAAGGAATCGATGTGAAGGCAGCCGAACAACACGTGCTCAAGAAAGGAAACTTGCGGGCGTTTTGCCAGAATAATCATGTCGATCCTAACGAGTTGCTGACGATGAAGTGCGACGTGCTCGTACCCGCGGCGGTTGATCGTGTTATCAACAGCAAAAATGCAGGGAAATTGCACTGCCGTATTCTCGCAGAGGCCGCTAATGGCCCGACTACGCCAGAAGCAGATCTAATCCTTGAGAAGCGCTGGGATGAGATCTTTGTCATTCCAGACATTCTCTGCAACGCGGGCGGAGTGATTGTTTCCTACTTCGAGTGGGTGCAAGGTTTGCAGAGTTTTCTCTGGAGCGAAACGGAAGTGACCGACAAACTTTTCCGCATCCTCGAGCATTCCTTCACCCAGGTGATCCGACGCGCGAAAGAGCATAAGATCGCCCATCGCACGGCGGCGATGGCCATTGGCGTCGAGCGTGTCTTGAGGGCGAAAAAGACACGTGGCTTGTTCCCATGAGATGTTTTTGCATCGCGAAGATAAACGGGGAGATCGGTTGCTCGACGTCCTCACCGACGAAACAAACGGTCTGCGTCTCATCGTATCGCGGCTAGGCGCGGAATTAATCAGCCTTGCTCGAATTAACGAAGCCGGTGAATGGATTGGCTTTCTTTATCGGGACAACGATCTCTCAGTACCATCACAAGGCTGGGCGAACCACGCGACCGTGATGGGTTATTATCTCCATCGCCTTAAAGATGGACGCAGTTTTTACCGCGGCCATGAAATCAAAGGCGGAACGCACAGCTTTCTTCGAACAAAGACATGGCACTTTGTCGAAGCCCGAATGGGCGAGGGCGCAGCCCTAACGTATCGAATCACGCCGCAAGATTTTTCCGCGACGGAATATCCGCTCGAGGTCAGCCTCGACCTGACTTATAAGATCGACACGAACAAAGTGAGCGTTGCGTTCGAGTTTCGAAACGGTGAATCCGAACTAACCGCGCACATCGGATTCGGATTGCACCCGGGATTCGCTGCGACTTCCTTTGACAGCTTTCGTTTGCAAATGCCGGCCGGTTGTTATCGCCGGCATTTCTCGCCAGACAACTACCTTTCCGGCGAAACGCGGGACTTCAACTTTACCGGCGGCGAAATGCCGTTCCCCAGAAATGAATTGCCCGGGTCTTACATCCTGGAACTTATCGATGTTCCGGTGCGCGAATTTTCCTATGTCGATCCGCCGAGCGGACGCTGGGTGATTGTCGATCTAAGCAACGTACCTTATCTGACTTTGTGGTCCGACGGGGGGCCATTCCTTTGCCTCGAGCCGTGCTGGGGACTGACCGATCATCACGAGCAACGCGTTTTTGAAGAGAAAGAAGGAATTCAAACAATTTCTCCGGGCGGCGAATTGCGCGCCTCCTTTAGCATGGCTCCCCAACTGGCCTCTTGCGATTAAACAGCCGTCCATCGGCTCTTTATCGTGCGTGTACACAAAAACGCACCGCGGGATTGAACCACGGCGCGCTCTGTTCTTCTGGTCGGCCAGCTTAGTTGTGGCCGCCCGTGTAGCCGCCTAAGTGGCCCAGGTGCTTGGGGCCGCCGCCGCCACCTTTGGCGTCTTTGCGCGGCTTCAAGTCACGGACTTTTACTGTTATTTTTTTCTCTTTTTTGTTTTTCTTTGTCGCCATTTTATTCTTCTTTCTTGTTATGGGTTGTTTGTTGTGTCAGTGACACCGAAGGGCAATTGACGCCCGCCCATGACATTCTCTTTTGGGATCAGGTCATCCAGGCGGATCAATTTTTCTTTCCTGCGCTTGGGCCTTTGATTCCTTGACTCTCCGGCGGGCGCAATTTTTTTGCTTTTCGGTGGACTCACTTTGGTTTTTTGTAACCAGCATTCATGCCTAGTCTCGCGAAACCTCGATGGAATAAAAATGTTCGCTGTGCTTGTTATTAAACGAGAAACACTTATGCAGCGTATCTTTTAACAAAAAGATAGTTGCCACTCCAAGCTGACGGAACCTATTTGGTTCATTTCTAAGGCCACTTCTGCTTACTTTTAGGCCAACCATGCTTTATTTTTGCGCAACGTTGCGGAGATGGCGCGCCAGCGTCGCGCGAGAAATATCGAGCAGCTTCGCCGCGCGTCGCTGATTGCGGTTTGCTTGCTCGTAAACAAACCGGACATGCCTCCTCACAGCGCTCGCCAGCGAGAGATCGGTGCCTGGCTCTTTGTTGTTGTTCGAGAATGCAACAGAACCAGGTCGCTCACCCTCCCGAGAAGACCGATCGGATTCGAGATCGGGAGGAAAAACGACATGCTCGGGCAGAATGACCGAGCCATTGCAAAACAAAGTCATGGCGCGCACGGTGTGACTTAACTCGCGAAGATTTCCGCGCCACTCATGATGAAGCAATTTCTGCATGGCTTCGGGATGGATCGCCGTGATGTTTTTCCCCTCCTTCAAGCCGGCCGCTTTCAATTCTGCGGCAATCAATACCGGCAGCTCCTCCAGCCGTTCCCTAAGCGGAGGGATGAGGAGGGTGAGGCCGTTTAATCGCTGATAAAGATCCTCTCGAAATTTCCCCAGTCCCACTCGTTCGCGCAGCGAACAGTTTGAGGCGCAGATGATTCGTGCGCTAGAAGTGAGCATTCGTTCGGAACCGAGGCGTTCAAATTCGCCGTACTCCAGCACGCGCAAGATTTTTACCTGAGCAAGCGGACTCATTTCGGAGATTTCGTCTAAAAAAAGCGTGCCGTCGTCGGCCAGTTCGAATTTTCCTTTGACGCTTTGTTGCGCGCCGGTAAAAGCGCCTCGTTCATGACCGAACAACTGGCTCTCGAGCAACGTGTCGCTTATCGCCGAGGCGTTAAATGCTATGAACGGTCGACCTGCGCGCGCTGATGAATTGTGGATCGCGTGTGCGAGCAATGTTTTTCCTGTGCCGGTCTCGCCGAGAAGCACCACCGGTACTTCCGACTTCGCGGCCAGCGCTGCTAACTGCAAACAACGCGCCATCGCGTCATTGCTCGTCGTCAGATCTTCGATCCTCAGCCTGGAGAGCGGCTCTTGCATTGTGACTCGCGAATTTATTGGCTCATGTTTTCACGCAACTGCCGAATTGGCTCGAACGCATATTCGATCAGCGTGCGCCCGCCGACGATAATGTGCGCTTCTCCTTTCATCCCAACGCGCAAAGGCAAGAGTTGGCCCGGACGCGGTTCGATCGCGGTTCGATCGAGTGAGGCGGACGCGATGAAATGCGAACCATCGGCGGAGGTGACCGCTGATGGGCTGATCCAGTCGAGTTTTCCGGTGACAGCGCCATAACGCTGATATGGAAAGGCTTCGAAGAAATATCGTACCCGTTGAGAAACGGCGAGCTTTGGAAGACCAGTTTCGTTAAGCGTCATCCGCGCCCGAGGCTTCGCATCCTTGGGAGCGAGCTGACAAAGCACTTGGCCCTGCTGCACCACGCTGCCAACCGTTCGTTGATCCATTGAAATGATGACGCCATCGTAGGGGCTGCGCACCGTCAGTAAGTTTTGCTGCGTATTTTCCAGGTCTGCCTTCAAAGCTCCGATTCGCATTTTTAACTTTTCTATGTCCGCCAGTTGCTCGCCGCGCTCTCGCTGTCGCTCTGTTTCCATTCGCTCACGATCAAGATTCACCTGCTGGACGGTTCTCTGGGCCACGCTGAAATCTTTTTCGGATCCGGCCAGATCGAGCTTAAGCTTGACGAGGTCAACTTCCGAAATGCCGCCTTTTTCGGCCAGTTTTTCCATGCGTGTGACGAGCTCGCGGCTCGTCTTCGCGTGATTTTCGCGGAATTTCACTTCGCTTTTCGCTTGCTCGATTTCAGCTCTTTTTATGTTTAGCTGCGCAGCGTATGCAGTATCACTTTCGGTGAGGCTCTCTTCCTTGGTGCGTAAGTCCTCCGTCAGCGTTCGAAATTGCGTGTCCCAACCGCGAATCTCATCAGAGCGCAACACGAATAGCTCCTCGCCGCTTTTCACAGTTTGACCTTCGCTCACCGCGACATGGCTAATTACGGCCTGGTGTGGCGCCTGGATTGGATCGGCGCCGGTGGCGGGAACCAGCACAAATGGGCAG
>QHPX01000026.1 GCA_003219195.1 Verrucomicrobiota bacterium | reverse complement strand
AATAAGTTAGCTTCACCTAATTTATTTGTCCGACTCAATAATTCTGTCAACTGGCAATTTTTTATTTCCTTGACTAAACATGGCTGCTCGGTATCTTGAGCGCCTTGTGATACGGAAAAAATCTCGCTCCGCTTTTAGCAGCTCCACCGCTGTCGAAGATTATCTTGAACGCATTCTCGAGCTGATCGATTCAAAGGGCTATGCGCGTGTTGTCGATATCGCCTCCAGCCTGAAAATTTCGCAGGCCAGCGTCACAAACATGGTTCAGCGTCTCGACGCGGAAGGCCTGCTCAAGTATGAAAAGTATCGTGGCTTGGTTCTGACCCCAGCCGGTGAAACGGTGGCGCGAAATATCGCGCGCCGGCACAGGCTTCTTACAGACTTTCTTCGACTGCTTGGCCTGAATGAGCGTGTTATCCACCACGATGTGGAAGGAATGGAACATCACATTAGCGTCCCCACTCTTCGGGCAATCGAAGCATTGACCAGGCAACTGCGCCGACGCCCGGCGTTGCGTGCGCGGTTGGAAACCGCGATCGCGTAATCCTGTAGCTGCGGTCTGTTGACCGCCGAAACTAAATAAATGCCGCGCCTACAGAGCGCCGCTACAGTGAAGATCGACAACGGAGCCCGGGCGGCAACGAATCGTCAAATTGATCGGCCGGCAACAGACCGTGCAATCTTCAATGATCGATTGATCCGGCTGCGAAGTATCCACTTCCAACGGAAAACTCTCGCCGCAATGCGGACAAATGATTTCGGTCCCCAGGAGGAATTCCATTGGCAAACTTCAGCTGTAGAGGCGGGCGTGTCGCCCGCAAATCCAAACAGAAGCAGCCGACACGGCTGCCACTACAGCATTAAAGCGCGACGTCGGGTTTGGTCGCAGGCGCAGCAGCAGCCGCCTCGCTCATTTTCCGAAAATGCAATTGCCGAACGCGGCGGGCATCGGTTTGCGAAACCGTGACCAGATAATTGTCGATCTTGACCTGTTCCCCCTGCTTCGGCAGATGACCGAGCAGATGCGTGACGTACCCGCCGATCGTGCTCACATCTGCGCTCTCCAATTCCAGACCGGCTGCGTCGCGCAATTCGTACAGTCCAAGTGTGCCATCCACGGCGAACTCGTTCTCATTGATCTTGCGGAATTCTTCCTTATCCGCGTCAAACTCGTCCTGAATATCGCCAACCAGTTCTTCGAGCACGTTTTCCAGCGTCACCATTCCGACGGTGCCGCCAAATTCATCGACCACCATGGCGAGGTGCGCGTGCTTACTCAAAAAGAGCGTCAGCAATTTCTCGAGCGACATCATTTCCGGAACCGGCACCAACTCGCGTTTGATCCGCAACAGATCGGGCTGCGGATCGCGCATCATCGGCACGAGTTCCTTAACGTGAATAAGGCCCAGCGTGTTATCGAGATGGCCGCGCACGAGCGGGAAACGCGTGTGCTTGGACGCGAGCGCTTTCTTTACGTTCTCCTCGAAGCTGTCCTCGATATTTAGTGAAACAACTTCACCGCGCGGGGTCATGATGTCGCGCACGACGCGGCGGCGCAGATCCAAGACATTGGTCAACAAATCGCGGCCCAGCGGCGAGACTTCTTCGGATTTCTCGCTTTGATCGAGAATGAGCCGCAGCTCTTCCTCGCTATGTGCCAGTTCCGTGTCCGCCACTGCTTGACGGCGCAAGACTGTTTGCAGAAGAAAATTGGAAGACTTGTGCAGGAGCCAGATGGCCGGTTTGAACAAGACATAAAATGCGCCGAGCGGCCGAACCAAACGCAGCGCAACCGGCAATGGATTCGCGATGGCCGTGTATTTTGGCCCCAGCTCGCCGAACACGATGTGCAAAAATGTGATGCCGACGAAAGCAAGCGCAACGGAGACGGACGTGACGAATGCGTGCGAGTAAATGTGCAGCAGCGCGAAAAATGGCTGGAGCATTTGGGCCAGAAATTGTTCGCCGATCCAGCCCAGCGCCAGACTCGCCAGCGTGATGCCGAGCTGCGTCGCGGAAAGATAAGCGTCGAGATGCCCGCGGACATATTTGGCAAAACTCGCCCGCAAATCCCCCTCCTCCACCAGTGCCTCGAGTTGACTGGCCCGCACTTTGACGATGGCAAATTCGCAGGCAACGAAGAAACCGTTGAGCGCGACCAGCGCCGCGATCACCGCCAGTTTTCCAATCACGACCCCGGGCGAATCCCAATGAGTCAGAATCGTACCGGCCATTGGCGTTGCTGCGAAAAATGGGAACAACAAAGAATTCATTGTGCGGATGCAGGCCTGCATCCGAAACCCGCCTCGCCAGATTCTACCAGCTTGATTTCGTCACGCCAGGGATCAATCCCTGGGAGGCAAGCTCGCGAAAAGTCAGGCGCGAAACTTTGAAGCGACGAATGAAAGCGCGCCGGCGGCCGGTGACTTCGCAACGATTCACCACTCGCGTCGGGCTGGCATCGCGCGGCAGTTGCGCCAGACCGGCATAATCTTTCTTCGCCTTCAACTCCGCGCGCACGGCGGCGTATTTCTTCACCGTCGCGCGTTTGCGCGCGTTACGATTGATCCAGGAGGTTTTGGCCATAAAGGAACGCGCAAGGTAACGAAGAAGGTGCGATTTGCAACCCCTTGTTCCGGTGGGCGAGACTCTGTCGAGCCGACGACAGCTCATCATTCCAATAATCTGGAGTTACAATCCTGGTTTTAATTAAGTCTGCAACAGCGATGAGCCCCGATGTTTTAAGGAAGACGCGCAATTTCATCCTATGAAATGGCTGCTCGATTTTCTGAAGGGAAAATGGCTGGGACATCCGTTGCACCCGATCGTTGTGCACGTGCCGATGGCGATGTGGCCGGGTGCGTTGATCTTCGATCTCCTTTCGCAATGGAACATTGCCGGCAACGGCATGGTCCGGCTTTCTTTTTACGCAATCGTTTTCGGACTGGGCGCCTCACTCCTGGCAATACCGACCGGTTTGGTCGATTGGACCGGAATCAAGAAAGAAAAACCGGCGTGGAAAATTGGCTTGTATCATATGATTTTGAATCTCGCCGTCGCCTTGTTGTTTGCGATCAACCTCGGCTTGCGCGTGCAAACGTTTCGCCAGGACACAAAGGTTGCCGGCGCGCCATTGCTGCTCTCGGCTATCGGCACTGCACTTCTGATCGGCTCGGCTTACTTGGGTGGCATGATGGTTTATCAATACGGCATCAGCGTCGCTCGGATGTCGAAAAAGAAGTGGCGCAAAATTGCCGAGGCCGGCGGCGCAAATCTTCCGCCGGAATAGGAAACGCCGATGCTAAAAGATTTTCTCGAAGGCAAACCGTTGCGGCATCCGGTGCATCCGTTGTTGGTCCATTTTCCGATCGGCCTCTTTATCCTCAGCTTGTTACTCGATCTGGCCAGTCTCGCTTTTCCGTCTGTGCCAAACCTCGTGCGCGATTCGTTTTACGCCATGCTTGTAGGAATTATCACCGCGCTGTTCGCCGCCGTGCCCGGCTTCGTCGATTACACCGATATCCGCAGCGATCATCCCGCCAAACGCACCGCGACGGCGCATATGATTTTGAACCTTCTCGTCGTCGCGCTTTACGGAATCAATTTGGGCGTTCGCTCATCGATGCTCGCCGATTCCAAAATACCGTTGTTGCCGTTGGTTCTGTCGCTGGTAGGCGTCGCACTTCTCTCCGCTTCCGGTTACTTGGGCGGCCGGCTCGTTTATGACGAGGGCATAAGCGTCGGCCGGCATAAACGGCGCACACCGACACCAGAAGACACGCTCCATTTCTCAGCGGCGCATTTCGCGCAGAATGAACAATCCGATGTCGTTTTCATTCCGGTTCCCGAAGCAGAACGCCTGCAAGAGAAAGAAACATTACGGGCCGAGATCGACGGTCAGGTCATAGCGATCGCCAAGATCGACAATCACTTTTACGGTTTCCAGGAGTTTTGCACGCACCGCTCAGGCCCGCTGTCCGAAGGCAGTTTTGAGGGCTTCAACGTGCAATGCCCATGGCACAACTCATGTTTCGATGTGCGCACCGGAAAAGTCACCAACGGACCAGCCAAAGTGGATCTGAAAACATTCAAGATGGAAATGCGCGACGGCAAAATCTGCGTCCGTATCCCGCCCAAAAATCGGAAAACAAACGCTTAAGAACTCTACTGCTTGCTCAATCTCCGAAAAAGAAATGCGCCGAGCACGAGAAAGAGCACGTTCGGAAACCAAACCAGCAACTCCGGATGAACGTGCGGATTGGAACGCAGCGTGTCGGCGATGATGACAAACAGGAAGTAGGAGACGGCGACAATCAATCCCATGGCAAAGCCGATCGAAGTTTCGCGCCGGTGCGCGGTCACGCCCAGCGGCACACCGATTAGAGCAAAAGCCATGCACGAAAACGGAAAAGAAAATCGCTTGTTGATTTCGGTGCGGCTGGCGCTGCGTTCCCGCGTACTGGCGCTCTTCAGTTGTTCGAGAAGTTGTTCGATCGACAAGGCGGAACGGTACGGCCGTTTTCTTTGTTTTTCGTAAAGCTCTTCCAGACTGATCGGCAGCGTCCCTTCAGTCATGTTGATTCCATCGCGCATCTTCCGCAGGTCCAATGGGTCCTTTTCATCGCGCTGTTGAAAACGCGCCTGGTAAAGGTGCATCAGAATTCGCTTGTTCGGCAGATCGGCCTCGAGCATGCCGGAGTGCGCATAAGTCACTTTTACCGGAAGCGAATTTCCGTTCAATTCAAACACGGTGATGTTCTCGAGCTTGTTCCCTTCTTTTTTCCCAACATAAATCTTGCGACCGGGAAATTGATCGATCACCTGATCGCTCCCAAAAAGCGCCATCGGATCACGCGTCGCCAGATCGAAAATGGTGCTGCGCAGTTTTTCCTGCGCGGCCGGCGCTACCTGTACATTGAGCCAAAGACAGATCGCGGTGCTGACGAGCGCGATCGCGGCCAGCGGAATGCAAACGCGCGAAACACTCACGCCGTTCGAGCGCAGCGCGATCAATTCGTTGTCCGCCGAGAGCCGGCCGAAGACGAGCAGGATCGCGGTTAGCAATCCCCACGGAATCGTAAAAATGAGGGAGAACGGCAGCACATAAGCGATGAACGTGAGTAAGTATTCCAGCGGCACGTCGTGATTCACGAGCAACGGGAGTAGCTTGCGAAAAATGTTGCCCACCACCAGAACGAGGCTCAGCACCGCGATGGCAAAGAGCACATTCACGATTAACTCGCGGCTGACGAACTTGTCGATCAACTTCATCGCTTCTTTCTGTTAAGTCCGATTGCGAAACGTCGCAAGGTGGACCGGCCGCTCCGCCGGGCGATGCTATTTTAATATGCGATCTCGCCGCCTAATCTCTTAGCATCGAGCAAGGGACTGTTCGATCCACCTCTTTGCTTCCGCGCGCTCATTGGTTAAGATCGCATTGGCGTGGACAAGATCGACATCTACGACGTCGCGATCATCGGTGGCGGACCGGCCGGCAGCACCGCCGCGGCGTTGCTCGCGCGCGCCGGGCGGCGCGTGATCGTTATTGAGCGCGAAAAATTCCCGCGCTTTCACATCGGCGAATCGCTTCTACCCTTCAGCATGAAGGCGTTCACACGACTTGGCCTGCACGAAAAATTCTCGCGTGCCGGATTCATGAAAAAATTCGGCGGCGAAATGTTCGGCTCCTGCTCAGAAACAGGAAATAAATTTTATTTCAAAGACGCCTTTCGTTCGCAAACCGACCACGCCTATCAAGTCACACGCGCAGATTTTGATAAAGTGCTGCTCGATCACGCCGCGGAAAGCGGCGCCGAAGTTCACGAAGAGACTTCAGTGGAGCGCGTCACGTTCTCAGGTGAAGATGTCGATCTTTCCCTCGCCGCCAACGGCTCCCCTCGAAACCTCCGCGCTCGCTACGTGATCGATGCGAGCGGGCGCAATTCCGTTCTGGGCAATCATTTCGGAATAAAAAAAACGTACGATCATCTGCAGAAGTTGTCCATCTTCGCGCATTACGACGGGGTTTGGCGCGCGGAAGGAATCGACGCCACGCTCACGCTTTTGATTCGCGGGATCGATCGCTGGTTTTGGGTGATCCCATTAACGATGGAGCGCACGAGCATCGGCGTCGTGCTCGACAGCGAAGTTTTTCGCAAATCGAAATTGAGCGCCGAAGATTTCCTGGAAGAGACGCTGGCCGAACAACCGATCATCGCTAAACGAATGACGAATGCACGGCGCGCGACGAAAGTTTATGTCGCGACGGATTTTTCCTATCGCAGCACAAAACTTCAGGGCAACCGCTGGCTACTCGCGGGCGACGCCGCCGGTTTCATCGACCCGATTTTTAGCAGCGGCGTTTTTCTCGCCGTCTTCAGCGGCGAACAATGCGCCGACGTTTTAAATGAAGTTCTCGATCGTCCGCGCAAAGCGCGGCGGCTTTTCCCGCGCTACGAGAGAGCGCTCAACCGCGCGATGGACATTTATCTCCGCTTCGTCAATGCCTGGTACACGAAGGAATTCATCGAAATTTTTCTGGCGCCGCGCGACGTACTCGGTCTTCCGCCGGCCGTGAACGCAGTGCTCGGCGGAAACATCGGCAATAGTTTTGCCATCCGCTGGCGCATGTGGGTCTTCTATTTTCTCGTCTGGTTGCAAAAACATTACGCGATCGTTCCACGACTCACGCTCGTGCCGAAAAAAGAAGACGCGATTTCAACTGAATCGGCTGCGGTGATTTCGTAAGCGTGGACGTTGACGCTCTTCGTTGTAGCTGCCGCTGTCTCTGGCGGCAGAATTTAAGAACTGCCGCTGGGGACAGCGGCAGCTACAATTTGCTGCTCGGGACTTTAATGCGCGCACTCGTCGTCGGGTTTCTGATTGTCGATCTAACGAGCTGCGCGACGACTTCCTCGCATCAATTCGCCGAATCAGCTGGCGACTGGAAGATGCGGAGCGGACAGCTTCTCTATCGCAACCAGAAAACGATGCTCATCGGCGAAGTGCTTATTCGTTATTCAAGAAATGGCGATTTCGAATTGACGTTCTCGAAAGGGGCTGGCGTGACACTTTTGGCGCTGCGGCAAGACAGTTCCTTCGCCGAAATAAAAGGCCCGCTTGTGCGCGGTGGCTGGTCGGGTCAACTCGAACAAGCGCCGCAACGATTGCGAGGCTGGCTCGATTTGCGTGACAAATTGATTCGCGCGCAAGATCGACATGCAGTGCGCTACGCTGCCGGCGCGGAAACTTTTCTCTTCCGCTTTTGACCGGCGACGGTTGAAACGCGACCGTCGCGGTCTCAGGTCAAAATATGCGGATCAGCGATTTCATTGCGCGGACCATTACTCAGCGACGTGTGCTCATTTGGTGCTCGGTCGTTGCACTTGCCGCTGCTTGCCTCGCGATCCTGGTCATGCGGATGCGGCTGGATTCCGATGTGCTCAACATGCTGCCCGCCAGGTTCAGCTCCGTGGCCGGACTAAAAATTTACGATCGCGACTTTGAACAGACCCGGGAGCTCACTTTCGCGCTCCTTTGCGACCCGGCCGATGTCGACAAGCTGGAAGAGTTCGCGCCGGCCTTCACGGAAAAATTGCGCCAACAACCCTGGTGCGCACGCGTGCTGGCCGGTTCGCCGATGGAAACGCCGGATGGAATTCGCGATCTGCAATCCATCGCCGTGCCGTTGCTCTTGAATCTCGACCCGCAGGCGTTTGACGAGACGATGTCGATCTTGCAGCCACAAAAAATTCGCGACCGGCTGCATCGTTTACGCCAGCAAATCGAAGCCGGCTCGCCGCGCCCGGAGTTTGAGCTCTCGTTTGATCCGCTCGGCCTGATCGCACCGGCACTCAAACCTTTCGCCGAGGGCAATGCGATCGAAGAAGAGCAGCCGCTGACTTCGCCCGATCGCACGATGCGCGTCCTTCTTGCGGTCACGAGTCAGCCGGCAGTCAGCGCCTTCGAATGCCAGCGTTTGATGCGCCAGGTAAATCTGTTTCGCTCGCAAGCGCGCGAAGACTGGAACGGAGGTGCATTGGAAATTCTCGTGACCGGGCGCGCCGCGTATGTCGCGGAAATTTCCCTGAGCATGCGCTACGACATCGTCGCGACCCTGCTTGGATCGATCCTGCTCGTCAGCGTCATTTTTTTTATTGGATTTCGTCGTTGGATTCCACTGTTCGGAATGGGGTTTTCACTCCTGCTTTCATGTTTGGTGGCGCTGGCCCTGGGCCTTCTCCTTTTTGGCCGGCTCAGCATGGTGGCGGTCGGATTCTGCGCGATCCTGGTGGGCCTGGGCGTCGATTTTGCAATCCTGATCTTCGGACGTTATCAGCAAGCGCGCGGCGATGGAGAGTCGCATCGCGAGGCCATTGCCACCTCAGTGGCAAAACTTGGCCGCGCCGTTTTTTTTGGCGCGCTCACCACCGCCGTCGGTTTTCTGGCTCTGGTTCTGAGCGGCTCGATGGGTTTCTCGCAGCTCGGCGCGCTCATTGCCATCGGCATTTTCTTCGCCGGTCTTTTTATGTGCACGATTTTGTTTCTCTTCGCTCGCGAACGGCAGACACCGCTCAGTCATGATTGGGTTTTCGAGTTCGTGAAAAGATATGTGCGATGGAGTGTGCAGCGCCCGGCGCCCATCTTGATTTTTTCAAGCGCCATTCTGTTATTGCTCAGCGCACTCGGCTTTTCACCTGTGCCTCCACTTCACTTCGAGGCCAGCACGCGCTCGCTCGAACCGAAAAACAGCCGCGCCGGTTACGCGGTGCAAGCGATCATGCACAAAATGCCGGCACGCTGGGACCCAGTGCTGACGATCGTACACGCGCGCAACGCGCAGGAACTTCACGACAGTTGGCAAAAGATTGCCGCCCATTGGCGCGAGCTCCAGGGTGCCGGCGAGATCAAAAGCTTTTCCACGCCCGCGGCGCTTTGTCTTTCACCCAATTCGATGCAGAGAAACCGCGAACGTTTGAGCACAATTAATTTTCCGGAGGTTCGCCAGATACTTGAAGAAACGCTCGATGCCGAAGGATTTAGCCGCGAAGCATTTGCGGCGGCTTTTACGCTGATCGAGGATTTACAACGCATTGTCGATCTTCGCGCGCCGCTGCCAGCTTGGCGCAATCAATTGCCGAAATCGTCGAGCTGGTGGTTTCTGATCGACCGCTATTTCGCGCAAAACCCGCTGCTCACCACTGGTTTTGTCACGACCAACCAACCGATCGCTACCCATGCGCAAGTGCAAAGCCTAGGACGCGACCTGCCCGTAGCCGGAGTCCCAATGATTCTCTCGGGGTGGAGTTATGCTCTGGCCGATTTGCTACCTTGGTCGCGTCGGCAGCTTCTTATCATCAGCGCCTTGATGGCGATCTTCGACGTCTCGCTGCTCGCAATTTTGTATCGCGATCTGCGTCTCTGGATCATTCAAGTCATTACGCTTGCGTTTGCCATCGGCGCGATGGTCGCTTCGATGAAACTGCTGCACATTGATTTGAACTTGCTCAATGTCCTTGCCTTTCGTCTTGTCCTTGCCATCGGCGTTGACTACGGAATTTACGTCGTCCTGGTCTGGCAAAAGACGCACGAACTCGAGCATGATATCGCCGGCGTGGTAAAGCCCGTTTTGCTCGCCGGACTAACCGCAGTCTGCGGCTTCGGTTCATTGGGTCTTGCACGCAATCCGTCCTTAAGTGGACTTGGCATCGCCTGCGCCATCGGCATCTTCTGGAGTTTGGTCGCGACCATTTTCTTTACCCTGCCGGCCATAGCCGCGGTCGAACCGAAAAGTTGGCGCGACGATAGACAAACCTAAGCTCGACAATCATGCGGAAAATTCTGTTCACAATTCTTGGTTTGATTTTGTTGTCCGGATTCGTGAGCGCCGGGCCGCTTTCATCCGCCGATATAAAAAATCTGGTCGCGCGCATCCGCGAGAAGCGCGCCCAAGCACCTCAAGCGCAAGCCGATTTCAAGGAAGAAAAGGTCGTTCATCTCCTGAACAAACCGATCACAAGCTCGGGCAAGGTTTGGTTTCAGGCGCCAAACAAGTTCCGCCGCGAAGTCAAAGGCAATTCACCAAGTGTGACCGTGAGCGACGGCCGTCAACTTTGGATTTACTATCCGAATTTCAAATCGGCGGAGCATTACTCCTTAGGCAAACGTTCGCCGCTCGACGCGGCGATTACAACAATCAACACGGCGCTGAACCTCGAAAATGTCGAAAGCACCTTTCAAATAAGCGGAGCTAAGATCGACCCGCCTCAGACGGGATACGATCTCGAACTGACGCCACGTTCATCTTCGACGAAACGGATGTTTCAGATGTTCCGTTTGCGACTGAATAACGATCTCTTTGCCGAGCGCACGGAAATGTTGCAGCCGAATGGCGATCGCATCGTCACAACATATTCCAATCAAACGCGCGCGCCCATTGCTGGATCGACATTCGATTTTACCCCCCCGCCCGGCACCGAGATCAGCACGCCGCTCGGCCACTAATGGTAGCTGGTGGATCGAGCAGTCCCTTGCTCGATGTTATAAACCTAGTGCGCTTTCGGAGTGACTTTGACATCGCCCGACCCATTCGACACCGCGCGCGGCAGTCCGACCTCGACTGAATTCGCGAATTTTGTTACGACTCGGCGCCGTGAAGCGCTGTCTTATTTTTGCATTTCTCGTTTGCGTTAGCGGGGCGCTGAATGCCGAACCGCAAGATTCCGAAAGCTCGCCCGCAATCACTTCGCACATTCCGCGCCAGCGCGTTCAGTCGCGTGGTATCGCGGAGGTGGGTTACAGCAAACGCGGGCACTTGCTCGAAATCGAATTCATGAACGGCGCCATTTATCGATATGTCGATGTTCCACCGTCGGTCTACCGAGATTTGATCTCAGCCGAATCGAAGGCGCGCTACTATGACTTGAACATCAAGCGAAACTATCGCTCCGTGCGCGTCCGCCCGCGGGTAAAAGACGAATCTGCGCATTGAAATTTCCTGCGCGCCGAAAATTCGACGAGCTCAGGCAACGTCTCGTCCTTACATCGGAGGAAAAACGCGTGATTGCTTTCGTTCTCGCGGCGTTTGTTCTCGGTTTGGCGGCGAAACATTATCGCGACACACACCCGCAACCGACGACGACGATCGACAAGAAACATCCCCATTCGCGCACGCAAGGCATTTCGCCATCTCCGTCGCAGCCTGTGACACCAGCCCGGAAAGGAATGCGGAAGCCGCGTAGCGCCACACTTTCAACTCCCCAAGCAACACCTCTCAACCTTTTGTCTCGAGATATTTTTCCGGATCGGATTATCGGAGCTTTCGTGCTGCCAGTAAATAGTCACGATCCACCAACGACTACCGTCGTAGAACAACTGAATGCTGTTGACCCCACGCATAAACGGTTCGTCATCGTCCGGATTGTAGCGCGACTCGTACGTGCTCCAGACATGCGCAATGTTGCCGAACCGCGCGGTGCGACGCGCAATTTCCTTTTCGAAAAATCCGTTCTTCTGAAAATACGGTTCCACACGCGCAATGTAAGCGTCGACATCCAAAACTTGCGGCGCAAGATCGACATCTTCCTCCCCGGCCTTCTTCGCGATTGGAATCAAACGCGCGCCGGGAATAAACAAAGAGCGCTCCCGATGCCAATCGCGCTTCTTACCAGCCGGTCCGGAAATTACTTCATAAGCTGCGGTGATGATGGCGTCGATCGACGCGACATCACTTGGATCAGCGTTCCAAGTCTCTATCATAGGCTCTTCCGATGCATAAATTTCGGAACACATTCCTGGTTTCCAGGGTTCCTGATTAACAATTCGCTTTGATCGTTTCCATCACTTTCTTCGCCGCGTTGTGCCCGGGAATGCCGCTGACGGCCCCGCCGCGCAGCGCGCTTGAACCGCAGAGAAACACATTGTCGTACTCCGTCTCGACGCCCCATGTGCCGGCCTTTTCCTTCGTGGTTATGAACGGCCACGTCGGCGCGTCCTGAAAAATGTTGCCATGATACATTCCGAGGGCATCCTCGATGTCGACCGGGCTTTTGCTTTCGATGCAGAGACTCCCATCGCGTGCGACGGCAAGACAATCTTCGATCGGCTCTTGCAGCCACTGATTGATGCTTTCGATGAATTTCTTCTCCGCGAGCTTTCGAACAACGTCATGGTGTGGAAGCCTTGTGAGCGGAGTTCCGGCGCGAGAATGCTGTCGTCGGTGAGCGTGTGGCAATAAACTTCGCACGGCGTTTTGTTCGGCAACCGGCCTTCCCTGGCTTGGTCATAGCTGACATTCATTTGCTCATAGCCTTCGTCGCTATGAAACGTCCCGCAGAAAGCCTCAGCCGCCGGGTAACGCGCCGCCTTCAGCTTCGGCAACCGGCGCAGAAGCATGTTGATCTTGAACACGGAACCTTCATCCGCAGTATTCGGCTGATACAGTTTACCGACGAACTTCGCCAGGATGTTCCGGCCAAAGTTTACCAGAAGATACCGCGCCTCGACCGTCTGCCGTTTTTCATCGATCTCAAACTCGACGCTGCGTTTCGTTCCGTTCACATTAAGCGCGCGAAGATCGACATTCGTTAACATTTCGGCGCCGCTCTTCCGAGCCGCTAGTTCTAGCTCGCTCGCTACCGCGCCCATGCCGCCGACCGGCACCTTCCATTCGCCGGTTTTGTTGCCGATAAGGTGGTAAAGAAAACAGCGGTTCTGCACGAGCGACGGATCATGCGGATAGGTGAAGATGCCAACCTTCGCGTCGGTCAGCACTAGGCCGCGCAGCAAATCGTTTTGCAAATAACGTTCGATCACGCGCCCGAGCGGTTCTTCCGCCAGACTACGCCATGCTTCGCGGGAAACCTCATCGACGTTGAACCGGCGCCGGAACTCTTCTTTTGGCAGGAGCGGCTCCAGCATTGTGTCCCAAACGCGTTCTGCAAAAACCCGCGAGAGATTGTAAAACTTCTTCATCTGTTCGTACTCCGTTTGATTTCCGGTCAGCTCGAACATCGACTGGCGGCTCATTTCTTCGGAAACGTTACTCAAGAGCAAGCCGTTATGTGGGCCATTCATCACGTATGGCGTAAACGATGCGATCGCGCGCCGGCGCAGCTCGAGATTCAGCCCGAGATCGCGAATAATCCTCTCCGGAAACAAGCTGACGAGATACGAATAGCGCGACAAGCGCGCGTCATAGTCGGGGAAAACCTTCTGCGAAGTCGTGGCCCCGCCGATATAATCGTTCTTCTCCAGGAGCAGCACGCTCAACCCTGCGCGCGCCAGATAAGCCGCCGCGACGAGTCCGTTATGTCCAGCTCCTAAAATAATGACGTCATACTTGGCTTTCACGGTAACGTCGCTTAGAGCAGCCGTTTGAATTCGTCGATTGTCAGGCCCGCATCGCGCACGATTGCGGCCATCGTGTAAGCATCGACTGGATTATTGCGCGGCACGACGACTCTGACCGAGCCTTTCGACATAAAGATATGCTTCCCTTGTCGATCAATATGAAAGCCAGCTTTCTCTAGAGCTTTGATTGCGCGCAAATGATTTACGCCAGGAAGCTTTGGCATCAATCAGCCGGTCACGACTTCCATTTCGCGAATCTCGCATCGCGTTTCGGGCTCGCCGTACAACTCCACGTAGCGAATTGCGTCCTCGATGTTTGCCAACGCTTCATCGACCGTGTCCCCTTGGGAGTGACAACCGGGGAAGCTCTGGACAACTAACCGAAACGCCCTCGTCGTGCTCCAACAACGTCACGTGAAATTTTCGCTTCATCGTTTTAAAGCGTACCTCGAGTGCTTTGACGCGTCAATCGAGCTGCGATCGGCGGAAAATACGAGGAGATCCCAAACCGATTGCGATGCATGCTAACATCAAACCTCGTACATCAAACATCGTCACCGATGGACCCGTTCAGTTACCTCTCCGTTCTCATCTCGATCATTCTCGCGTTGGGCATGACGCGCGTGCTCGCTGGCGTCGGCGAAATGCTGCAAGCGCGCTCGCATCGGCGCATGTATTGGGTGCACGCCCTCTGGATCGTCAATCTTTTCCTGTATCTGGTTATCGCGTGGTGGATCTTCTACCGCTGGCGCAACCAGCAACCGTGGACTTTTTTCCTCTTCGTCTTTGTCCTGATCTCGCCGACGATCTTGTATCTCGCTTCAATGCTGCTTTTTCCGCGGGAAGGCGATGTCGATCTAGCCGTTGACTACAAGACCCATTACTATGCAAATCATCGCGCTTTCTTCATCCTCTTCGCGCTGTTTACGCCGGTTGATATTGTTGACACTCTGCTCAAGGGCATAGCTCATTTTCTTGAGCAAGGCTGGCGGTATGACATCAGCATTGCGGCAGCTTTAATGGGCTTAACTATCGCCGCGATTACGCGCAACGAGCGCTATCACCAATTCTACGCCATCTTCTTTCTCATCCAAACGGTCATCATCAGCTTCGCCATCTTTCACACGCTGGTATGAGCACGGCTTCGTGATCACTTCGAGAGTGACAATAACGCCGCGTTTTTCTATCGCTCCATGCTGAGAACGACGCGGAAGCGTGCTTTGCCGCTCATCATCCGTTCGTAAGCTTCACTCGCTCTCTCGAGCGGGAAGATTTCATTCATCGACTGCACGCCGGCCAGCGCGCTGAACTTGAGCGTATCCTGCGAATCGATCGACGTGCCGGAATACCAGCCCTTCACCGAACGGCGACCGCTGATGAGCAGAATCGGATCGACCGAGAGTGGTCCGGCCGCGCCTATCACCATCAGAACGCCATTAGCGGCTAAACCGCCAAGCACCGCGGTCATGGCATCGGCGTTAGTGACTGTGGCTATGATGACTTTGGCGCCGCCCAACTTGGTAAGTTCCGCCGCCGGATTTTTCTCCTGACTGTCGATGTAATGGAGCGCGCCGAGCTTTTTCGCGAGCGGTCCTTTGTCCTTCCCGCGCGCGATCGCCACCGTTTTGAACCCCATTTTGGCAGCGAACTGAACGCCAAGATGACCGAGTCCACCGATCCCGAGCACGCCGACGACATCGCCCGGTCGCGCGCCACTGTTGCGAAGCGCGTTGAACGTCGTGATCCCGGCGCACATGAGCGGCGCGCTTTCGACCGAACGCCATCGAACGAAATCCCGGTAGTCAGCAGGGCCACCTGACAGGCAAAGAAATCGCCGCGCCGGCACGAATCACAATGTCCGCAATGTCCAGCATGCCAGCCGACGCCAACTCGTTGACCCGATTTCCACTCCGCCACGTCCGACCCGATGGCGTCAACAACTCCAATCACTTCATGACCCGGCACTCGCGGGTATTGAATGCCCGGCCACGTCCCATCTTTGACTAACGAGTCGCTATGACAGATGCCACAGGCCTGGACCTTGATTCGCAGCCATCCGGCCTGCGGTTCGGGAATCTCTCGCTCGACAATTTCAAATGGTCCTTTCGGCTTAGTGACCTGCACCGCGCGCATTTTCTTCGCCATAATTTTTCTATCGTTCTCTTCTTTCGAAAAAACAACACGAATGCTTGTTAGGTGGATCGACATCTCCCCTGGCGCGCCGTAGCCTCGGCGAAGGAGGCGAGCGCGATGCTAACATTGATCTCCAAATTCCATGAACACGTCGCCTGACATCCGCGCTCGTTGCGTTGTCGTGGGTGGCGGACCAGCCGGAATGTTGACGGGCTATTTGCTCGCCCGCGGCGGCGTCGATGTCGTGGTGCTGGAGAAGCACGGCGATTTCAACCGCGATTTTCGCGGCGACACCATTCATCCTTCCACACTTGAGTTGATGCACGAACTCGGGTTGCTGGATGAATTCCTGAAGCTGCCGCATCAGGAAGTGCCGCAATTGAAAGGAATCTTCAATGGTCACCTTGTCCCGATGACCGATTTCTCGCGGCTGCCGACTCACTGCAAATTCATCGCTTTCATGCCGCAATGGGATTTCCTGAACTTTTTCGTCGCTAAAGCCAAACGCTTCCCTTCTTTTGTCATCCACATGGAGCATGAAGTGGTCGATCTCATTTTCGATCAGGAACGTGTGGCGGGAGTGCGCGCAAAGACTCCGGATGGCGACCGCGATTTTCGCGCCGATCTCGTTATCGGCGCGGATGGTCGTCATGCCCTTACGCACACGCGCGCCGGGTTTGACATCGAGGAGCTGGGCGTGCCCATCGATGTCCTTTGGATGCATATCTCCAAACGCGAAGGCGATCCGGAGCAATTATTTGGGTTCTTTCGTCACGGCAAACTGCTCGTCCTGATTAATCGCGACAATTATTACCAGGCTGGCTTCGTTATTCCAAAGGGCGGCATCGAAGAGATCAAGCAGCGGGGGCTGCCCGCCTTGTACGATGACATCGTCGCGCTCGCGCCTTTCCTGAAGGAGCGCATCACCGAGCTGGACGATTGGTCGAAAATCAAATTGCTCACCGTACAGATCAATCGTCTGCGCAAATGGTGTCGCGAGGGATTACTTTGCATCGGCGATAGCGCGCACGCCATGTCGCCCGCCGGCGGCGTCGGCATCAACCTCGCGTTGCAGGACGCGGTCGCGACCGCGAATTTGCTCGCGGCCAAATTGCGGGAGCGGCCCGTCTCGCTAGCCGAACTCGAGCAGGTGCAAAAGCGCCGGGAATGGCCGACGCGTGTGATCCAGGCGATGCAGGCGTTCATTCATCGCCACGTGGTGACCGGACGCGAGTCCAGGAGCGGCGACTCGCTCCCAATTTTTCTCAGGCTCTTGCTGTGGTTCCCTCCCTTGCGCTCGCTTCCCGCGCGTTTCATCGGTATAGGTCCGCGCCCCGAGCACATCCATTCGCCGGGAACAACTGACCTCTGCCCGCCACGCCGTAGCTTTTAGCGAAGGCGGGATCTCGTTCTCGCGTTAAGATTTCGCTCGCGCTCGGGGCTTTTTGGCCGAGGATTCTCTCATGACCAAACGCGCACTTTCTGCCGTTGCGGGATTTCTTGGTCTTTGCCTTTCCTTGTCCGCGCAGCAGACCCTTCTCCCGGATATCTTCAGCGCGCTGAATCATTCCTCTCCTCGTTTCCCGTCGCTCACGCTCTCCGATGGACGGCTTTTCTCCTTCTCAAGCGCATTCAACTGGATGGAAACGACGCCACCTGATTTTCTTCCGGCCCTAAGCACAACGGAACCACAGAGAGCCGATGCCTCCGCAACGTCCGGTAAGGATTCATCCAAAGAGGTCGTGGATGCGCGCCGGCCCAATCTTCTTGATTATGCCAGCGGGGAAGTGGGCTTTTTGTACGGGAGATCCATCGGCGGCAAACACGGCGGCGAGGTCGAGCAAGGGTATATTATCGGTGAGGTGGGAGACGATAAATTTCACATCACTGTGGGCGCGTCTTACGAGAATTGGAGCGGACGCTTTCCGCGCCTCGGCCATTAGCTCTGCTCCGTCGCAGATTTAAAGAGCTGAAAGTTGAAACGCTGAGACGCGGAACACGTGCGAGCGGGAGCCGCACGGGTAGGCGGTAGCGCAGCTAGGTAGCTGGCGTGAACGCGGGAGCGTGAGTGACCAATAATTAGGATTCAAACTTCGACCGGTGGATTACCTGCCCCGAGTATGAAGCGGAGGCCCCATTCTAAGGCAGCGAAACCATCTCTTCATATCAAGATCGACATCAACCAAGATCGACATCAAATATTCGTTCACGACTG
>QHPX01000025.1 GCA_003219195.1 Verrucomicrobiota bacterium | reverse complement strand
CGTGTTGGCAGATGGGAACTTTGTGAAAGCGAATGCCGATGAAAACCCTGATTTGTTCTGGGCTATCCGCGGTGGGGGTGGAAACTTCGGCGTGGTGACTTCCCTTACATTAAAGTTGCACCCTATCGATACCGTCTATGGCGGCCCGATGCTGTACGAGCTAAGGGAAACCGCAGACGTGATGAAATGGTACCGGTATTTGATTCCCACAGCTCCCGATGATTTGAATGGTTTCTTTGCTTTTCTCACTGTGCCACCCGTCGCTCCTTTCCCAGAGCGTCTTCACATGAAAAAAATGTGCGGCGTCGTTTGGGCATATGCAGGGCCGCAAACGGAAGCGGAGGAAACATTTCAGCCTATCCGCGCTTTCAAGAAGGCCGCACTCGATTTTGTAGGTCCGCTGTCGCAGCCCGCCCTGCAAACCATGTTCGATGCCTTGTATCCTCCGGGCTTGCAATGGTATTGGCGTGCCGATTTCGTAAACGAAATAAATGATGAAGCGATTGCTCAACATATTCGTTTTGGCGGCGCGCTTCCATCGATGCACTCCACGATGCATCTCTACCCGATTAACGGTGCGGCGTCACGCGTGGGCAAAAACGACACTGCTTGGAATTACCGCGACGCCACCTGGGCACAGGTCATGGTCGGTGTCGATCCCGACCCCGCGAACAACGAAAAAATTATTTCGTGGACGAAGAGTTATTATGATGCGCTGCATCCGTATTCAGCCGGTGGAGCGTATGTAAATTTTTTGATGGGAGACGAAGGAGAAGGACGCGTGAGGGCAACATATGGAGATAACTACCAGCGCCTGGTTGCCATCAAAAATAAATACGATCCTGACAATCTTTTTCGGGTGAATCAAAACATAAAGCCCAGCGAGCAAAAGTCAGGAGCTACTGAAGCGTCTTAAGTTCGCTTGAATCAGCAACCACGCACGGGAGGAGACCGATGAACGCTGATGAGTTAAGGTCTTTGCAGGCGCCCATCAAGGACCAGTACCGAGAGCGTCCCGCCACTGCATTGGTCACGCTGCGAGCAGAGGGGCGCACGGGAGAGGGTCTCACCTGCAAAGTAGAAACGGGAAAAGCGCTCGTAGAAGCTGGGCTTCACCCAGCGACAGGAGGAAACGGCCTTAGCGCATGCTCGGGCGATATGCTGCTGGAGGCATTAGTCGCCTGTGCCGGAGTCACCTTGCGCGCAGTGGCTACTGCTTTGGGTATCGAAATACGCGATGCAACGGTTCGTGCTGAAGGCGATCTCGATTTTCGCGGCACTCTTGGCGTCTCCAAGGATGTGCCAGTTGGGTTCCAGCAAATTCGACTACACCTCCATCTGGACACCGACGCCAGCGAGGAGCAGCTCGCCACGCTGCTTCGCCTGACAGAGCGGTACTGCGTCGTTTACCAAACGCTTAGTCGTCCTCCCAAGATCGACATTGCGAGTCGTGTCGCGTCACGGTAAATTCGCCGCTGCGCAAAGTCTCTATGCCAACATACTTGGACATTCACGAGTTTCATGAGCCCGTTGATTTGGACGATCTAGCGAAGGCTCACGTGGCCGATCTCGAAGCGCAGGAGAAGTACGGTGTTAATTATCTTAAGTATTGGGTTAACGAGAGTTGCGGAAAGGTTTTTTGCCTCGTCGATGCCCCGAGCGCGGAGGCAGCGGACCAAGTACACCGTGAAGCACACGGCCTTGCCGCCCAGAAGATTATTGAGGTACAGCCCGAGCTTGCAGAAGGATTTCTCGGCGGTGGCAAAGTAAATCCGTCGGGCGCAGTCCTGATTCCCGGTGGCGCGGCCGATGACCGAGATCCCGCGATCAGAACCATTCTGTTTACAGACATCGTGGAGTCGACAACGCTAACTCAATCAATAGGGGATGAGGCGGCCATGGCCTTGCTCGACGTGCATAACACTGTCGTTCGAGATGCCTTGGCGGATTTAGGCGGCCGTGAAGTTAAACACACGGGGGACGGTATCATGGCGTCGTTCGTCTCGGCGGCGGCGGCGGTTAGATGCGCAACTCGGGTTCAGCACGAGTTGTCCAAGCACGAGGAAGCGCACCCTGAGCGCCCGCTCAAAGTTCGAATCGGCGCCGCAGCAGGGGAACCTGTCGAGCAGCATCAGGATCTCTTCGGATCTACAGTTCAACTGGCCGCCCGCCTCTGCTCCCACGCACTGCCAGAACAAATCCTGGTATCGAACGTGGTTGCCGAGTTGTGCGCTGGAAAGGGGCTCCCATTCCAAGATGTAGGGGAAGTTGTCCTCAAAGGCTTCGGTTACCCAGTCCGCGCCCATGCTGTCGTATGGCGCCAGACCAAGATGACCTGACTCGCTGCCGCTAGGCGGCAATCCAAACTGGGCGATTTCGTTGCGAACTCAACCAACGGCGTCGACGAAATATATCTGGACAAGAGCAACGAAAATTGTCGGCTCGACAGAGTCGAGCCCTACCGAACATTTTGCGCTAGCTGAAAGACTTCGTTTGCGCAACCCCACGAGAGAGTAAAGCCGGAGCCACCGTGACCATAGTTGTGAAGGACGGTGCGGCCGTCGCGAAGACGCCCGCGGTCGAGGCGAACCCCTGATTTGCGGAATGGGCGAAGGCCGACGCGTTCATCAAGAACGCGTGGCTTGTCGATGTTCAAGACGCGGCTGCATTCGGCGACTATGCGAGATGTCGATGTTGGGTCGACGGCGCAATTGCCGCTGACTTCATTCGTGCCGCCAAAGACGCAATCGTTCGTGCGCGGGATGGCGTACATGAGTGGAGCATCGTCGCACACAATCGCGCAGGAGAGATTGTCGATCTTGGGAACGATTGCGACCTGGCCGCGGTGCGGTTCAAGATCGACATCGGCCACAAGCGTCTTTGCGCCGATGCCCGAGCAGTCGAAGACGAGATCGAACTCGCGACCGACATCTTCGAGTCTTTCGAAGCGCATGTTGCCGTGGATTGAGCCGCCGGCCGCGACAAAACGTTTCGCGAGATAGTCGAGGTAGATCGTGGTGTCCATGAGCGGGACGTTGAGCGTGAAGCCGCTCTTGAATACGGAAGGACAAATAGTAAGAGATGCCTCGGTCCGAGCCGGACTGGCATATTCGCTCGACAGGACAAGAGCGTGAGCGCCGAGCGGAATTGCCCAATCGGGAATTTGGATTTTACCCGTGCGAGAAAATTGGCGCAGTTCAATCATTGAAACTCCGCTGTTCGGATCGTGGCTAAGATCGAGAAGTACCTGGTAGGTTTGGAGCGCCCACGCGATCACTTTATCGACGGGTTCGGCATCGTACGGAAACCAAAGTGCGGCGGCGGCGCCAGAAGTGGTTCGTTGTCCAATGTCTTGCGCAAAAATCGCGCTGCGAAAATCGCATTCGGCAAAAACAATGCCGCAGGTCAATCCCGAAACGCCGGCACCAACGATCGCGACGCGTTGCTTCATTAAGATGATTTATGTCTCCAGCACCAGCTTAACGCCGCGAGAAAAGGAAGGCCCGTAACAATCGAAATCCATCTTCCAATTTCGAATGCTTGCGACGCATACTCGACGCGCAGGCGGTGATGACCGGCGGCAAGCGGCACAGCGCGCAAAACGTAATTCGCCGGCAGCAGTTGGTAATTTGCTTGCGCGCTTCCAGGCAGAGCGATCGCGCGCCATGAAGGCGTGAAGGTTTCGCGCGTCGCTTGTATCGCCGAGAACAACATCGAACCGAAATAGGGTGCGCCCCCGTAGATGTGCGGATTCCACAGCGCCAGATTTCCTTTGGCCAACTCGCAAAACCCGAAGTCGCGCCAGGAAAGAAATGGCAGAGACAAATCGGTCGCCTGAGCTCCGAGCACGCGTGTGCCGCCGGTGAACAGCACGTCACCAAACATCACTGGCCGGTTTCCTGGGGTTAACCCTCGCGTTTTCCATTAAGCAAGAATCCGAGAATCGCGGCCAAAACTCCGAAAAGCAATGCGAGACATTCTCTCCCGAATGATGACGTGCAACACACGGCAGAGTCATATAAAATGCGGCACGATGGTTTCGTTGAATCGAGATGCGTTGACGGAAAGAGTGCTGGCGGGGACACGAATTTCGCCGGCCGAAGCTATACAACTTTATCAGTTGCCGCTCGAAGAGCTTGGCGTGCTGGCGGACGAACGACGACGGCAAGCGAAACGCAGGTCTTATAACGGTCGGGGAAACCGAATTGTGACCTACATTGTCGATCGCAACATCAATTACACGAACGTTTGCAATGTTTACTGCAAGTTCTGCGCGTTTTATCGGACGGAGCGCGATGAAGATCATTACGTGCTCAGTTTCGAGCAGCTCGATCAGAAACTGGACGAACTTTCCGCCGCCGGCGGCGTGCAAATCCTGATGCAGGGCGGGCATCACCCGAAATTGCCGTTTGAGTGGTATATCGATCTTTTGCAGCACATCCGAGCACGATATCCGCATATCAACATTCATGGATTCAGTCCACCGGAGTTTCAACATTTCGCGGAGACGTTCCAGATGCCGCTGCGGGAAGTGATTTCGGAATTTAAGAACGCGGGACTGGGATCAATTCCCGGAGGAGGAGGCGAAATTCTAGTTGACCGTGTGCGCAAGAAAATTTCGCCGTTAAAAATCAACAGCGACGAATGGCTGGAAGTGATGCAAGTGGCGCACGAGCTCGGGTTGAAATCGAGCGCGACGATGATGTTCGGCCACGTGGAGACGATTGAAGATCGAGTCGAGCATTTGCAGCGCATTCGCGCTCAGCAGGACAAGAGCGCCGGCTTCACGGCGTTCATCTGCTGGACGTTTCAACCGCGGCATACTGTGCTCAAGATCGACAATCCCACCGGTGTGGCGGAATATTTGCGGACGCAGGCGCTGGCCCGAATTTTCCTGGACAACATCGAGAACATCCAAAGTTCCTGGGTCACGCAAGGGCCGGATATCGGCCAAGTGGCGTTGAAGTACGGCGCGAACGATTTCGGTTCGGTGATGATGGAAGAGAATGTGGTGAGCAGCGCCGGGACAACATTTCGATTAAATGCGGCGCAAATCGAATCGCTCATTCGCGATGCCGGCTACGAACCACGGCGACGGAATAACTGGTACGAGCTTTTGAACTAACCGCCGCGGCGGATTGTCTATGGACAAGCCGCCCGCACCCGAAAAATCCCGCCTTGACGATTGCCCTCTTATTCTCTAATACGCGCATGTCCCGCGTCCGCGTCGGCTCGCTGCGCGGGACTGTGCTTCTCAATTCATGAAACAGATTTCCCGATTGCTGCGATGCCCGGTGTTTTCGATTTCGCTCTTCTGCCTTTGCGTGACGCTCGGCGCAGCATCCGCTCGTGGACAGAGCCTCCCGATCGTCCGGTCAATCGATATTCAGTACAGCGGACCGGCAACCGTGAGCAAAGAACGGATCCTGGCGCAATTGCGGACCGCAGTAGGGCAGCCGTACTCCGATCAAATCGTCGAGCAGGACATCCAAAATCTCTATAAGACGGGCTCCATCCTCAATGTTCGCATCTTCGCTCAACCGCAAGGTGATGGTGTAAAGGTGGTGGTGGCGCTACAGACGCGTTCCGTCGTGCGCGAGATCGAAATTGATGGCGCTGAGCGAATCAGCCCAAAAAAGATTCGCAAGGACATAACTTTGAGAATCAACCAGCCGGTGAACGAAGAAGAGATGGAGAAAGCGCGCCAAAAAATCATCGAGCGCTATCAGGCGAAGGGGTTCACGGACATTGATGTGAAGTATCGAGTCGATCCCATCGACGAGAAGCGTGGAACTGCGCGTGTCGTCTACACGATCAACGAAGGAGCAAAGGGCGCGGTAAGCCGGATCCGTTTCGAGGGAAATGAACACTTCCGCGAAAGCGTTCTGCGCAAGCAGATGAAAACGCGCGGCAAGACGCTCATTTCGTTTATCGATAAATCCGGCCGACTCGACGAGACGCAGTTACAGCAGGACCTCGATAGCGTTAAAGAATTCTATCAAAACCACGGCTACATCGACGTGGAGGTGAAAGACGTCCGCAAGGAGCGCCGCGAAAACGGCCCAATGATTATCACGATCGTGGTAACGGAGGGGCCGCAGTATCACGTCGGCAAAATCACAATCTCGGGCTATAAGGTCACAACAGAGGAAAAGATCCGCCTCGTGCTCAAGATGAAAGAGGGCACCGTCTACTCGCCAAAAGCGCTGCACGACGATGCGAAAGCGCTTGCCGATGCCTACGGCACGGGCGGTTATGTCGATCTTTCAATCGTGCCGCAAGGCTCGCCGGCCGGTCCAGGACAGATCGATGTCCATTACGAAATCGAAGAAGGCAATCGCTTCTTTGTTCAACGGATCAATATCGTGGGCAACACCCGCACCAAGGACAAGGTGATCCGCCGCGAGGTTCTGATCGCGCCGGGCGATGTCTTCAACACCGTGCGGGTGGAAACGAGTAAAAAACGCCTCGAAAACCTGGGCTACTTCGCCAAAGTCGAGACCTATCCAGAAGACACAGGGGTCGCAGGACGCAAAGATCTCACCATTGAAGTGCAGGAGAAACGGACTGGTGCGTTCAGTTTCGGCGGCGGTTTCAGCACGATTGACCAACTGGTCGGTTTTGCGGAACTGACGCAAGGTAACTTCGATTTGCTGAACTGGCCCGGCTTCACCGGCGCAGGTCAGAAGTTCAGACTGCGTGTGCAGTACGGCACGGCACGCAAGGACGTTATTCTCGCGCTGACGGAACCGTGGCTTTTTGATCGCCGGCTATCGCTCGGTGGTCAGGCGTTTTATAGTGAGGCAAATTATCTGAGCTCGATCTACGACCAGCGCGAATATGGCTTTGCAATTGAGTTACGCAAGCCGCTTAACGCGTTTATGTATGCGACGCTCGGTTATCGCCTGGAAGACGACGAAATTTTCAATGTATCCTCAGGGGCTTCCGCATTGATTCAAGCTCAAGAAGGAGCGCGTTTGAAGAGCGAAGTCCTCAGCAGTCTAGTTTTCGACCGTCGCGACAGTCCCTTGCTAACGCGTCATGGACAGCGAATCAGCGTGTCGCCTTACGTTGCCGGCGGTTTTCTCGGCGGTGATACTCAAATCTACGGATTCGACGTGGAAGCGTCGCAGTATTTCCATCTTTGGTGGGACAACATCCTGCTTTTTAATGGTGAAGTCGCCACCGTTGATACGTGGGGCAGCGGCGATGACGTCCCGATTTTTGATCGGCTTTTTCTCGGAGGTTCAAACAATCTGCGCGGATTTGATTTCCGCGATGTCGGCCCGAAAGACGAGTTTGGCGAGCCGATCGGTGGCAAATCACTAGCACGCGCGACGATTGAATATACTTTTCCGATTGTGGCGAAAGCGCGTGGCGCCATCTTCTACGACACCGGTTTTGTCCATGCCGACGCTTGGGATTTCAGTGGAGACCACGTCGTCTCCGACGTCGGTGTCGGAATTCGACTTGATCTGCCGATTGGACCGATGCGCATCGATTATGGCATTCCAATTCAACGTGACGGGAACAGCAGCAGCGGGAAATTCAATTTCAATGTCGGTTATCAATTTTGAACGAATCCCGTCTATTACGGTCTAAAGCGTCTCCAACAACCCTTAACTCTGTCTTATGAAAAAACTTTTCTCGATGGCACTGGCTTCTGCGCTCGCGTTTCCAGTCGCAGCGCTTGCCCAGAGCACACTCAAAATTGGCACGGTCGACATGCAACGCGCGTTCAAGGAGTACACCAAGACCAAGGACGCGGAAGCGAAGATTAACGACGCCAAAAACGCGGCCAAGAAAGAGTACGACGACCGGGCCGATGCCTATAAAAAAGCGCTCGATGAAATCAACAATCTGAACAAACAACTCGATGCCCCTGCGTTAAGCGCCGATGCCAAGACCCAAAAGGCGAAGGAACGCGATGACAAGATCGCGAACATTAAGAACATGGAGCGGGAGATCACCGAGTTTCGTCAAACTCGCGAGCGGCAGCTGCAGGAGCAGGCGTTACGCATGCGCGAGGGCATCGTCAAAGAGATCACCGACGTGGTGATGGACAAAGTAAAGGCCAACAATATGGACCTCGTGTTTGACAAATCCGGCATGAGCCTGAATGGCGTGCCTGTTGTGATGTATTCACGCGATAACACCGATTTTACGACCGACATCATGTCCGTTCTCAACAAACCGGGGCGCGCCACCACCAGTTCGAGCTTAGGCGAGAAACCGGCGACAAATCCTTCCGCCAGCCCCGCGAAAGCTTCAAAACCCTAATCCTTTACTTCCGACAAATCAGAGCGCACACGCGAGTCAACCTCGCGTGTGTTTTTTTTCCGCAGGGGTGAAGACTCAAGCGCGCTTGCCGACCGGACGGTACCGGTTCCCCGGCATAATGAGCCGCATGATCGAATCATCTAATCGCTCGACCGGGTTCGCCCTGCTTCTGCTTCTCGCTTCATCCTTCACAGCGCTCGCAGCAAGCTGGCAGTCAACCGTTACCAAAGATCCGCCCGGTCCTTTCCCGGAGCTCCGACCGCTCCGCGCTACCTATCATTTCGGCTGGGCTGGAGTCACCGCCGCGACCGGAGAAGTTCATTTTACAAAACCCTCTGAGGATCGCTTCCAACTCGAAGCCGTCGGACGGACGACCGGCTTCGTTCGCGTCTTGTGGAAGTTGGACGCGAATTATCGCGCGCTCGCCTATGTCGACACACTGTGCCCAATCGAAACCAGGCAGACGGAGACTTATCGATCCAGAAAAATGACGACCCATCTGACTTTCACGAGCAACGGCGTCAAGCGAGTAAGGACCGAAGATCAAATCAGCCCGGGCCCCACAAAAATCCGCGAGTTTAGCTTTCCGAATCTATTCGATTTGCATTCGGCCATGCTTTATCTGCGCAGCCAGCCGCTCCGGGACCGCAACATCTACCGGCTCGTCGTTTACCCTGCGACTTCAGCCTATCTTGCCACTGTCACGGTGATCGGCCGCGAAAAAATCTCGGTGCGCGCGGGCACATACAGCGCAATCAAAATCGATTTGCAGCTCAGTAAACTCGGCAAGAATCTCGATTTGGAGCCACACCGTAAATTCCGGCGCGCCACCATCTGGGTCTCCGATGATACGGATCGGCTGCTCCTGCGCGCCGAAGCCCAAATTTTTATCGGAACAGTTTTCGCCGAATTACAGTCGCTCCGATTCGACAACGCAAAATCTTAGCCCGTTTCCACCGTCACCTCCCGTGGTCAAAGATCGACATCTACTGCCGAATCCATTCGCCGCGCACGGGCGGTTCGCGCCAAGTGCGCCGGCGCGGTCTGTAAACCGGCGCCTTTGCCCCGGGTAACAATTCGAGAGCGGCCAGCGTTTCCAGATTGAGCTGCCCTGTGACCGGTAGCCCGATGCGTGATTGATAGGCACGCAGCGAAAATTCGAGCGCTGAATTATAAACGCCATCGATCTCGCCGCGGTAAAACCCGCGGCGCAAAAGAGCCATTTGCGCGGAAACTACGACATCGCGTTGAACTTGAGGCGGGGCATTCTCGTACGGCGTGCCGGCAAAAGATCCTCCGGCTGGAGGCGGAAGAGCGCCGGGATTTGACGGATATACTTGGCGATCTTGCGGCGGCGCAACCGACGGTTGAACAGGCGCCGGAGTGGCGGCCGCGGTTTCCCGCGAGGATTCATCGTGTATAGCGGGTCTGTCCGCATTTGGCGACGGCGCATTCGTTGCCGCCGGCTGTGTCGAAGCAGACGGAGCGCTGCGAAGTGAGCGGAGAGTGTCGTCATTGAGCTCGCCGGTAATTGGCAAGCCGTTGCGAATTTGATAGCGCCGTATCGCGGCAATCGTATCGGCGTTTTTCTCGCCTGTGATTTCTCCGTAATAAAAACCCTGGTCCTTTAGCACCTGCTGCGCGTTCGCGATGGTTTGGTCAGCATGAATCGGCGCTGTCCAGCCAATTAAAAGCAGAATGGCGATTTTAGTTCTCATCTCGATCTTTGCGGTTTGAAGCTCGCATTTGGCGGATTATTCGCCTTCGACTCCTTCCGGCGCGCTGACAGCAAGCGCTGGCTGACGCCTCTTTATGAGATCGCGGTAACGAAGAACCCCTTCGCCGATGGCCGCAGCAATTTGCTCACGATAATCAGCGCTGGCGAGTTTCGCGATGTCCTCTTTGTTTGTGAGAAATCCTCCCTCCACCAGGACTGCGGGATGGCGCACATTCGCAATCACAAAAAATTGCTGAGTTTTCGTTCCACGATTCACGGCCTGGGTTCGCGCTACCAACGCCTCTTGAATAAATCCTGCCAGACTTTGACTTTCAGGGTCCGGCCCTTGCGCCGTGGTCCGCTGCAAAAACGGAAGCCACGAGATGATCGGCATTCCGGGCTGGATTTGACGTTCGGCATAATAAGTCTCGATCCCGCTTGAGACGGGTTTGTTGTCTTCGTTGAAATGGATGCTGACAAGAACGCACCCCGGCACGCGATTGGTAAGCGCCGCGCGCTCGGCCAACGAGACATAGCCATCGCCAACCCGCGTCATCACGGTGGCGAGACCTTCCGACTGCAACAATCGATCGACCCGCTGCGCCACGTCGAGCGTGAGATCTTTCTCAAGCATGTTGCCAACCTTCGCACCCGAATCCTGACCACCGTGACCAGGATCGAGAACCACCACTGAGAAAGGCTCATGTCGCGCAGGGCCCTGCATGGATGTCCCTGGCGCTGGCTTGGAAATCCATTGCATCCACGCAAACGACGCAATCATGAGCAGCAGCCCTATCCAAAGCACGGTGTTGCGCATCGCGCGCCGAATTCGAGATCGTTGTCCAAACATCTCTTTTCCCTCTTTAATCGCCGATTAAGGCGCGCGCTTCTTTATCCGATAGCGCACGAAAACGAATAGCTGCGTTTGCATTGCGTTCAAGGATTGCCGCTTCGATGCCAGTGGTGGCAAGTTGTTCTTGTCGATGTTTCGTGACGGCCGCGCGCTCTGGAAGTTCTTTCCCGTCGTCTTTTTGTAATGCCATGTGCCCAATACTCCACGCGTCGAGCGCGGTTTTGAGCGCCGCTTCAAACGTCGCGCCCGGCGCGTGCTCGGCCTTGAGAAACGATTCCATCAGCTCCGTCGATTGCCGTGTTCCGCTGAGAACGGCGAAATCCTGCCGCACTTGCGCGAAGGTTGCGCCGTTCGCTGCGATCGCTCCGTCGTATTCCACTCGCAGAAACAAATGCTCTTCCGGTTGGAGGCCGATCTCGGCAAAGAGCAACCGGGCAAGATAAGGCGGGCCATACACTTGCTCGAAAGCGCTTTTCATCACGGGGCTGAGCGAATAATGCGCAAGCCGCCGCAATGAAACATCCGCCGCTGACCGCGTGAAGCCTTCAGTGCTGGCGAGCTCGATTGCGCCCATACGCAGTCGCTCAATGTCTCCCGGATGACCGATCGCGCCCATGGCGATGCGATCGTAAATCTCAAAAATTTTCTGCCGCGCCTGGCCAAGAGTGAGAAACAAAATGCCGTCGCGATAACCCACCGCCGCAATCGGACTGCCCGACGCTAACTGCGTCTCAATGTACTCGCGCCGGTTCGCGATCGCCTCAACCCAACGATACGGCTCTTCGATCATGCGACAGATTTTTTGAAGACCGCTGCAATCTTTTCTTCCGGCAGGGTCATGATCCCGTCGCGCGAAACGATTTTAATGATCGGAAAAATTTTCCCGGTGCGGTCAACCCCGCCTGTTGCTGTGTCCGATTCTGCCGCAGTATCCAACGCACGCAATGCGATTGCGACCGCTTCATTTTCGTCCAATTCCTTGAGCGGTTTTTCGCCCCAATGGTTTTCGTAATGGAGAATGCCGCGTACTGCCGGCGAACCGGAGCCGGTGGCAAGAGCGGCACGACGATGCCGACGCCTTGCATGACAAAACCAAAATTGTCGCGCAGCAATTTCGAAAGGGCGCGCACTTTTCCATCGACACTCATCTCCTGCAATTGCGTCCTTCGAAAATACTGAAACGAATGTTCGAGGACGCGCGCCATTTCCCACGCCGTCGCCGGAACGCCCGCGATCGCCATAATCGAATGTCGATCTACTTCCAAGACTTTGTCCGCGCGATCGTAAACCACCGTATTGCCTGCGGTCGCGCGCCGGTCCCCCGCGACCAACACGCCACCGGAAAATTTGAACGCCAGGATGGTGGTCGCTTCGGTTGGCCTCCAGGATTGCTCACGCGGCCCGGGCGCCCGGACGGTTGGATCGACAACGCCAAAATTCTCGGCGCTCGCGAACCCTTTCGGAGTCGCCGCCGGACTGAGCAGGCCCTTGCGCCGTAACAACGCAAGAAAATCCTCGCTCGCGCCAGAAAAGTTCTGGCCAAAGGCCGCAGGTAGCTTGTCCATTACTCGCCCGTGCGCTGGCGATAGCGCTTGGATTGATTGGGATCGACCTTGCGCATTTTTTTTAAGAGATCTTTTGTGTCCGGCCTGGAAACGTCCGGTGAGCGCGGCCCGCCTCCATCGCCTTGTTTTGGACCCCACGGAACCGGGTCGACTGGCTTTTGAATGCGCTCAGGCATGCAAAAAAATCTAGGAAGAAACGCCAGAAAGGCAAGCTGCCGCCCGGCGCCTCATTCGGGGATGCTTGCCATGCGAAGCCGCCGATGCCAACATTTGAACCGATGAACCTGCGCACGATGTCCCTGACCGCGATGCTGATGACCGCTTGGCTCCTTCCGCTCGGTTCGGCCCAAACGTTCACACCAGCAGCGACCCAACCTTCTGATACCGCGCAACTCGAAGCGCTCGCAAAAAAAATCGACGAGCAAAACGCCAAGATCGACGCGCTCTCTCAGCAAATCCTTAAATTGGAACAGGAGATTTCGAACAAGCGGCCTGGCGTTATGATTGGAGAAAATGCTCCTTCACCGGCAGGGTCCCTGGTCCCGGCCGGATCTCTCCCGCAGGCAGGAGGCGGGAGCACGCACATCGTCGCGCGCGGCGAGACCCTCACTTCCATTGCCAAGCTATACAAAGTGGGCGTCGAAGAACTGCAAAAATTTAATCACATTGAAGACGGCCGCAGATTGCAGGCTGGCCAAACAATTATGATTCCGGCGTCGCCGGCGCCGATCGCCTCTCCGGCTTCATCGACAAGTAACTGATGGAAGAGCCGTCGAACCAGACCTGGTTTTTGCGAAAACACGAAGACGGCAGCATTTTTGGTCCACCTGCCACGAGTGAAGATGAACGAAACCTGGCCAACGAGCCCGTCGCAACCGGCATCTCGGTTCGACTGCAGGAGCGCGTCCGCGATCTCGAACAGAGCTTACGCGAAGAACGCCGCGCGCTCATGGAAGGCGAGCGGCGTTACCAGGAATTGGAACGTAAGTACCAAGAACTTTTGTCCAGCGGCTAGATTTCCTTTTCGATTTCCGCCGGCTCGACCGAGTCTCGCCCTACCAATGCCGCTTCCAATTCGCGGGCGACACCCGGTGTTTCCCGGCGGGTTTCCAGCAAACTTTGTTCACAGAGCCGCGCATATTTTCCGCCGAGCGCGAGCAATTCATCGTGCCGGCCGCGTTCGATGATCCGGCCGTGATCCAGCACAAGAATTTCGTCCGCGTGCACAATTGTCGAAAGCCGATGCGCAATGACAATCGACGTCCGGTTGGCCATCAAATGTTCGAGCGCTTCCTGAATGAGGCGCTCCGTCGCCGTGTCCACGCTGGCAGTCGCTTCATCCAAAATTAAAATCGGCGGATCTTTCAAGAGCGCGCGTGCAATCGACAGCCGCTGTTTTTCACCGACGCTCAACTTCACTCCGCGCTCGCCAACGACGCTTTCCAAACCATTTGGCAACCTCTCAATGAAACCGCGCGCATTCGCCGCGTCCGCCGCGCGCCACAATTCCACATCCGTCGCGCTCGGTCTCCCCATCAACAAGTTCTCGCGGATCGATCCGTTGAACAAAAAACTCTCCTGCGTCACCACTCCGACCGCTTCGCGCAAAGCGCGCAGACCGTACTCGCGAATCGGTCTTTCATCGACATAAATTTCGCCGCTGGTGAATTCATAAAAGCGGACGAGCAAATTCACCAACGTCGACTTCCCGGCGCCGGTCGCCCCCACCAGCGCGATTGTGGCGCCGGGTGGAGCATGGAATGAAACATGAATGAGCGCAGGAAGCCCTTCCGTATAACTGAAGCTCACGTCTTCGTAGCGAATGTCGCCCGCGATTCGCGCCGAAATCTTCCCCTCGATCCAATCCGGTTCGATCGGTTCATCGAGGATTTCAAAAACGCGCTCACCGGCCGCACGTCCCGCTTGCACGAGCTGATTAAGCTGATGCAACCGGCTTACTGGATCGTACAAAAATGCCGTTAGCATCAAAAAGGCTACTAAATCGCCGATCTGCATCGCACCGGTGAGCACAGCGTGACTCCCAAAAGCCAGAACAATGATCGCGCCCAATGCTTCGAACATCGACATCGAGGGACTGTAAATTGCCCACACCCGCATCACCACCAGGGTGGCGTGGCGCAGCTGGTCGCTCACTCGGTTGAAACGCGCGTGCTCTTCCTTCTCGCGCACGAAACTTTTGATCTGGCGAATCCCGGAGAGGTTGTCATGCAAAAGCGCGTTCATCGCCGAGGCGGCGCGGCGTTGCAGCCGATAACGCCGGTGCGCGGTGAGGGTGTAGGCCAACGCGCCAGCAATCAGAAGCGGAAATGGAACAAGCGCGAGCAGCGCCAGCTTCGCGTTGAAATAAAACATCATGCCGAGCACGATGAGCACTTGCAGGACCGCGACCAGACCTTGCTCGATCCCGTCGATCAGGACCCGCTCGACTGAGTTCACGTCTTCGATCACGCGCGTCATGAGATCGCCGGTGGCGCGATTGTCGAACCAGCGCAGCGGGAGCAATTGAATGTGCGAATACAGATCGCTGCGCAGATCGAAAATGACTTTTTGTTCGAACGTATTGTTCAACACAATCCGCAGCGCGTTGAAAGCGTGCTGCAAAAAGAAAGCAATCACGGCGAACAAAATAAGCGGCAGCAATTTCTCCGGATGATGCAGCCGCACGACATCGTCGATGATTCGCTTCGTCACCGCCGGAAAAACGATCACCATTAATGTGCCGACGATCGCGCAGCTGAGCGTCCCGGCCGCGAGCGATGGGTAACGCTTCAGATAAGCAAAAACGCGCCACACTGTTTTCATTTTCGTCCGAATACCTTACGATCACATGCCGATGTTCATTCGCCAAATCTTCATCTCGGCCGGCCATAGCTCGACGGGACCGGCTGATTTTCCTCTCATCGAACTGGTGAAGATTGAGTGCGCTGCCGGCCGCGGTGTAATCGGCGATCGCTATTTCGATCTTCGTGAAAACTACAAAGGACAGGTCACATTTTTCTCCGCGGAAGTTTTTGAACGGCTTTGCGCGGAGTTTGGGATTTCGAGCAAATCGGCTGGCGTCCTGCGCCGCAACGTAATCGTTTCCGATGTCGATCTTAGCTCACTTATTGGCCGTGAATTTGAGATTCAAGGGGTGCGCTTCGCCCGCGCATCCCATTGCGCGCCCTGTCGCTGGATGGACACCGTCTTCGCTCCGGGCGAAAAAAAATTCCTGGCGAACAACGGCGGGCTGCGCGCACAGATTTTGAGCAACGGCTGGATCAAGATCGGCGCCGCGCAATTGATTGTCTCGCCTCCCAGCTCGTGAACCCCTGCGGGCTAACTCCGTCCAGGTCGCCCCGCTCCTGCCGGCTCCGTTGTCGATCTTATCTTCGCAAATGTTGTAGCCACCGGCCTGTGGCCGGTGCTCGACACGCCGCCGGCGCGTGGCTGCATCAGACGTGATCGCCGGAATGTTTATGCCGATCTTTGAATGTGAGTTCGGCGATTCCGGATTTATCGAGCTCGCCTAATCCTTCCGAGATCATCTGGTCGTATTGTTTTTTTGTCGCGCGCGCGAGCGGAAGGTCGAGACCGACACTGCGCGCGAGCTCAAGCGCGATCCCGTTGTCTTTCGCGGCATGGGCCGCCGAAAAGAAGCAGGCGTGCTCGCGATTTTGCATGTCTTCACCGTCCGTTTCGAGCACGCGCGAGGCGGCGCCGGTCTGCGAAAAAATTTTTCTTAACATTTCCAGATCGAGACCGAGCGCAGCGCCGAGCCCCAGCCCTTCCGCCAGGCCGGCCGTGTTGATGTTCATCACCATGTTGACGAGCGCTTTCACTTTCGCCGCTTCGCCCGATTGGCCGACGAAGCGCACGGTCGAGCCAAGCTCTTTCAAAATCGGTTCCGCCTTCTGAAACGCCTCCTCGCTGCCGGCGCACATCAAATAGAGCGAGCCTTCACGCGCCTGCGTGATGCTGGAGGCCATGCACGCTTCCAAACTCTGCGCGCCGGCTTTTTCCGCGAGCTTTTCGAGGTCGACATGGACCTGCGGCGAAATCGTCGCGCAGTTGATAAAAATTTTCCCGCGCGCGTTCACCAGCAAGTTATCGCCACTGGCGCAGAAGATCTCACGCATCGCGCCGTCATCTGATACCACCGTGATAATTACGTCGGATTCCGCCGTGACTGCCGATAAATTCTGACAAGCGGCGCAGCCGAGCTCCGCTGCCAGCGTGGTCGCGACTTTCCGGTTTGTGTCGTAAACCGCCGTCACGTGAACATCTCGATCTTTCAATCGCCGCGCCATGTTCGCGCCCATTCGGCCAACGCCGACGAATCCAATGTTCATACAAATAAGGTAGGGACAGATCTCCGAGCCGTCCGTGAATTTTTTAAATTGGGTCCGTCGGCTGCCCCGGAGGTGCGTCCCTACCTAAATATTAGATTTTCCCCGCAAAGAACGCATTGTGCTGCTTCTCTTCCCCGACCGTGGTCATCGGGCCGTGACCGGGACAAATAATCGTTTCATCGGGTAGCGTTAAGATTTTGTCGAGATTATTTCGCAAGGCGTCTTCGTAGGAAACATTGCCGCCGCCCATCGATCCGGCAAAAAGCGAATCGCCCACGATCGCGACCGGTCGGGCGAGCCCGGTGATCACGTAGCTCATTCCGCCGCGGGAGTGGCCCCAGGTTAGCCGCGTATCGATGTCGAGATTGCCAAGCCGAAAACGCCTGCCTTCCTCGATCGGTTCCGCGCCGGGAACTGATTCGCGCGCCGGACTAAAAACTTGGCCACCGGTTTCTTCACGAAGGCGCGGCAGGTCCGCGACATGATCGGAGTGCGCGTGGGTGAGTAAAATCAGTTTCACACTCAGCTTTTCCTTAGTCGCAAAACGGACCATTTCAGAGCAATCCGCACCCGTATCGAAAGCTGCCGCCGCACGGCTTCCCGGATCCCAAATGAGATAGGCATTGACGGCCATGTCGTGATAACGGGTGTTGAATTGGCCGAGGCCCTCTCGATCATTAATTTTTTTTGGATGCCATTCGCCCGTTGCGAGCTCGCACAAAGCGCGCGCCGCAAGGCCCAGGGCCGGCGCAACACGCAACAGGGCCAGTTCATCGAAATCCCCTTCGCGCAATTTGCGGATTTTCTGCGAGCTGACACGTGCTTTCTCTGCAAGCTCGGTATCAGAAATGCGCAAACCACGCTGCGCTTTGCCGATGATGTCGCCGACGTTGTCTTCGAGCGGGATGGCCATTGTTAAATCAAAAATGCGTTATCGGGCTGCCGGCAATCTGGATGAGAGAACCCTCAGTCGTGAGATTGGCGATCGTGTGGAATGCGATTTCGGCAACGCGTCGACCGACCTCCTCGGGTGAAAAGGCCATGCCGGTTTCTTTTTCGATCGAAGTCATGGTCACGTTCTGGATGCCGCACGGAATGATCCGATCAAACGGAGTGAGATCGCCGCAGACGTTGAGTGCGAAACCATGCATCGTGATCCAATGGCGAACGCCCACGCCAATGGACGCGATCTTGCGATTTTCAATCCAGACGCCGGTCAGACCAGGACGCGTCTTCGCTGAGATTTCGTAGATCGCAAGCGTTTTGATCAAAAGCTTTTCTAACCAGCGCAAATAGCGGTGGAGATCTTGCCCGCACCGGCGCAGATCAATAATTGGATAACCGATCAATTGGCCGGGACCATGATAGGTCGCTTGGCCGCCGCGATTGATGGCAAAAAGCGGATGCGGCAGATGAGCTGCGTCGACCAGACTCGACTGATCCGGCGTTCGGCCGATCGTGTAAACCGGTTCGTGCTCGAGAAGAAGGAACTCGTCGGCAGCGTTGCGATTCTCCCGCTTTTTCGCGACCAATTCCTCTTGCAACGCGAGCGCTTCCTGAAAATTCATGCGGCCGAGCCAACGCCACGCAAATGTCTCGTTCATATTTGTCTTTCGGCCGGAATCCCACGGCGCGCTGCTTCTTGTGAACGCAAATGGGTGAGACCGATGGCCAGCGCGTCGGCTGCATCTGCATCCGGTGTTTCGGTCAGGCCGAGAAGTGCGCGCACCATGAACGCGACCTGATTTTTTCCGGCGGCCCCGCGCCCAACCGTCGCCTGTTTAATTCGCGTGGGAGCATATTCGAAAACGGGCAGGCCATTTTCGGCGGCGGCGAGAATGGCTGCGCCGCGCGCGGCACCGAGTAAAATCGCAGTCTTGTAACTCTGCACGTAAATGACCGATTCGAGCGCGCAGCAATCAGGTTCATGCGAACGGATTAACTCCGCGAGTCGATCGCGGATCGCGACCAGGCAGGCAGAGGAACGGAGCGAACTCGTATTGTGGATCGTCCCAAAATAAAGAGCGCGCAATTTTCCGTTGTTTGCATCGATAATGGCCACGCCGGTGTTGCGCAAGGAGGCATCGATTGCAAGAACGCGCATGGAATTAATGAGCAATTGCCCCGAGCACAACAAAAACACAACCAGCCACGCCAAACAGCAGACTCACGAGCCAGAATCGGCGCTTTTTCGTGAGCGCCGAAATCGCGGCAACGGCAATCGCGATTTGAAACATGGTTACACCGCGCGCATAAACTTCATGTCGATGAAAATTTGATTTGGCATCGGCCTGCTTGCGCTCCGCTTCCGATTTGATTTCGGTTTGCTCCTCTTCGTAGCGCGCAGCTTTCGCGTGATCCTTTTCGTCCGTCACAGTCGCGAGCGACATTTTCGCGTCGAGCAGCGCGGCCTTGACGCTTTTCGCCTGATAATAGCTCCACTGATCGGACGCTTCGATTTGGTTCATCATCGCTTCGTTGGCGTGTTTGCCGGAAAGCAATCCCGTAATCGCCGCAAATACCGCCAGCATCGCCGTGCTCAGCGCCACCCAGGAAATCCACGCTTCGCCGTGCTCCGCACTGTGATGCACGTGCTCATGTAAATGCTCCAGGGGAACTTCCGCTTCTTCCACGCGTTCCATTCTATGATCGCCAATCGCGCGTTCAAGGTCGAATGAAAACTCATCTAAGATCGACAATGGAACCGTGGGGACGCGAGCGACATGGACAAGCAGGTCGCTAGGCCGGACACGCAGGAGCGGGGCGAGTCAATCACGCGTTCAAGACGGAATTGATCATTTATCCGGAAAATTTCATGCTGATGTCCCCATTCATCGCCACGACGTTATCCAGTCCTCTCTTGATCGGCAGTCTCGATCCACGCTGCTCCAACGCTTCGAGAACTACTTCGGTGGGGATATTCCCCACGAGCGCGTCCTGAGCGAAGGGACACCCGCCGAGCCCGCCGATGGCCGCGTCGAAACGCCGGCACCCTGCGTCGTACGCGGCCAGCACCTTCGCCGCTGCGCCCGCCCGCATGCTGTGCATGTGAACGCCGATATCGTACTCACCATAGTCGCGCATCACCGCAGTCATCACGCGACTGATCAATCCCGGCGCGGCGACGCCGACCGTATCTGCCAACGAAATCGAGCGGATCCCGAGGCCGGCGATGTTCCCTGCCGCTTGCAGCACTTTGTCCTCGTTCCACGGATCGCTGTACGGATTGCCGAATGCCATTGAAATATAGACCACCGTATCGAGCCCGGCCGCGTCGGCCCGTTTCTTGATCGTCTTCAGCACTTCGTAATTCTCTTCCGGCGATTGGTTCTGATTTTTGCGCAGAAAGGTCTCAGAGATGGAACAGGGATAGCCGAGCGTGGTCACGGTCCCGGTGGCAATGGCGCGGTCCGCGCCTTTCTCGTTCACTACGATGCCGATGACCTCGACGTGATCCGGCGGCCCGAGTTGCTCGAGTACCTTTTCGCTGTCGGCCATCTGCGGCACGGCCTTTGGCGAGACGAAGCTCACGGCGTCGATGTGTTTGAAACCGGCCCCGATGAGCGCGCGCAGGTATTGAACCTTAACTTCGGTCGGAATTTGCCGCTTGAGGCCTTGCCAGGCGTCGCGGGGACATTCGATGAGCTTTACGGCATCGTTCGGCATGTGTGAAAACGCAGCTCCTGGCTGTTAACTCCCGGCTTTAGCAAACCGTTGCTCGTGTTCGAGGCTTTAGCCAGCGCCAGCTTGATTAGCGCAGCGCGCTTAGTCCAGGCGCAGCATCGACAACCACGCAGCAGCAGTTCTATTCTGAGAAAAAGATTCGATGAAGGAGAGCGCGCCCGCTACACACATCTGCCAGGTCTGCAAAAAACCGAGATCGCCGCACGAGGGACAAATCGCAGAATTGATCCGGCCGTCGCTCCTCGAGTTCATCAGGAAACGCGTGCCCGAGTTGGACGGCAAAGGTTTCATTTGCTTGGACGATCTCGGTGAATTCCGAAAAGATTACGTGAAGGAAGTTTTGCAGGATGAGATCGGCGAACTTTCTACGCTCGATCACGAAGTCATCGAAAGCTTGCAACAACATGAAATCCTCTCCAGCGACATCAGCAAACAGTTTGAGACAAAGCTGACTTTTGGCGAGCGGCTGTCCGATCGGATCGCCTCATTTGGCGGAAGTTGGAAATTCATCATTTCGTTTGGAGTAGTGATCGTGTTTTGGATTGCGATCAACGTCGTTCTTCTCGCGACCCGCGCTTTCGATCCGTTTCCATTTATCCTGCTTAATTTGATCCTTTCATGCCTCGCCGCGCTCCAGGCGCCGGTCATCATGATGAGCCAGAACCGCGTGGAAGCGCGTGACCGGTTGCGCGCGGAAAACGATTATAAGGTTAATCTCAAGGCCGAACTTGAAATCCGGCATCTGCACGAAAAAATCGATCACTTGCTGCGACGGCAATACAATCGCCTCTTCGAGATTCAGCAGATCCAAATCGAGTTGCTCGAAGAAATCGGCCGCAAACGCGAAGGTTGACATTGGCGGATTGCGGGTTGGCAATCGCGCGATGGATTTTCGGTTGAAGTGCGTTTCAGCACATCGCAGCGTAAGCGGCAATGTCCCGTCAGTACACGCTGCAACGCGCGCCACGATCGACATCGATCCATATCGATTACGCCGCGGAGCTAAATGAGCAGCAACTCGCGGCGGTGACGGCCCCGCCGGGGCCGCTGCTCGTTATCGCCGGCGCAGGCTCGGGCAAGACCCGCACGCTCACCTATCGCGTAGCCTACTTACTCGAAAACGGAATCGATCCGCGAAATATTTTGTTGCTCACGTTTACGAACAAAGCTGCGCGGCAAATGCTCGATCGGGTCGCGAATTTGTTGCCGGTGGATGCGAGCGGAATTTGGGGCGGCACGTTTCACTCGATCGGCAATCGGATGCTGCGCCGCCACGGCAGTGCGCTCGGTTACTCCAGCGGGTTCACCATCATGGACCGCGAAGATCAAAAGGATTTGATCAACACAGTGATTGCGAGCGCGGAGATCGATCCAAAAAAAATTCGGTTCCCAAAAGGAGATGTGCTCGCGGAAATTTTCAGCTTCGTGGTCAACACAGAGACGCCGATGGAAGAACTGCTCGCGGAGAAGTTCCCGTATTTCCTGCCCTTGCTCGAGCGAATCAAAGATGTGCAGGCGCGCTACCAGAAAAAGAAAAAGGCAACCAACTCGATGGATTTCGATGACTTACTCGAAAAGACATTGTCGATGTTGCAACAGACGGAAGAGATCGCGGCGGTTTATCGCCGCCAGTTTCAGTTCATTCTGGTCGATGAATATCAGGACACGAACAAGATCCAGGCCGACCTGATCGATACGCTCGGTTGCAATCATCGCAACGTCATGGTGGTGGGCGATGATGCCCAGTCGATCTATTCGTGGCGGGGGGCCAATTTCCAAAACATTCTTGAATTTCCGAAACGTTATCCGGACGCGCAGGTTTTTAAGATCGAGATGAATTACCGGAGCGTGCCGGAGATTCTCGAAGTGGCGAACGCAGCCATCGCCGCAAACGAAAAACAATTTCGCAAGAATCTCGCGCCGACTCGCGAATCAAACGCGGTGAAACCGGCTGTGGTCGCGCTGAATGATGGCAGCGAGCAGGCGCAATTTGTCGCGCAACGAATTCTCGAGCTGCGCGACGAAGATGTCGATCTTGGCGAGATCGCGGTCCTGTATCGCGCGCATTATCACGCGATGGAACTGCAATTGGAATTATCGCGCCGCGGCATCCCCTATCAGATCACAAGCGGCGTCCGCTTTTTCGAACAGGCGCACATCAAGGACGTGACGTCGTTCATCCGGTTCACTGCCAATCCGCGCGATGAAGTTGCGTTCAAGCGGATGGTGAAACTGCTGCCTGGCATCGGTAATCGCAGCGGGGAAAATCTTTGGAACGCATGGGAGAAATCGTTGAACGAGCGCGGTGAAATCAGTTCCTGGGGCGAACGTTTACTGGCGATGAACGTGAGCGCGAAGTCCCGAAAAGCCTGGACGCAACTGGCCCACACGCTGGATGAAATCGCGCCGGCCGGTCGGCCGAATCCGCCCTCGGAAATGATCACATCGGTGGTGGAAGCGATCTACGACGATTACGCGAAGATGAATTTTACCAACTACGAGCTGCGCCGCGAAGATCTGGATCAGCTAGCGGCTTTTGCGCGTCAATTCAAGGACGTGGACGAATTTCTTTCGCAGCTGGCGCTCATCAGCAATGTCGATGCCGAAGCCACGCCCAACCAGACCGCGGACAAAGAAGCAGTCAATCTTTCCACAGTGCATCAGGCGAAGGGGCTCGAGTTTCACTCTGTTTTTGTGATCTGGCTCACTGACGGCATGTTTCCGAGCAGCCGCTCGCTCGACACGCGTGACGCGCTCGAAGAAGAGCGGCGCCTTTTTTATGTCGCGATCACTCGCGCGCGGGATGAGCTCTATCTCACCTATCCACACATGCGGCTGAGCGGCGGATACGGCGATGTCTTTCAGCGGCCTTCGCGTTTTTTGAAAGAGATTCCGAACAAGCTCGTCGAAGACTGGCAGGTGCAAAGAACTTAATTCCTCCACAGATTTCGGAGATTTACACAGATTACGGAAAGGGAACTGTCCAAAAAAATCTGCGAAAATCTGTGTAATCTGTGGACGTAAATGAATCTGTCGCCGGAAAAAAAGATCGCGGGTGTACTGGCGCCGCTGTTTGCGTTGCGCCGGGAAGATGATCTCGGGGTCGGAGATGTGGCCGCATTGCGCGAGTTTATCGATTGGGCGGCGGAGATCGGCTTCAAGCTCGTGCAATTACTTCCGATCAACGAGACCGGCAACGACAACAGCCCTTACAATGCGATTAGCGCGATGGCGATCGAGCCGACCACGCTGCATCTCGCGCCCGGTTCGCCGAAAGATCTAACGCACCAGGACTTCGATATTGCGGTTGCAGATGTCAATCTTGCTCAGTTGCGCCAGGGTTCGGTGAAATATCGGCGGGTTAAGAAATTAAAACGTCGGCTGCTCGAAAAGGCATTCTCAAATTTCTCGGCGAACGCGGCGGAAGATCGACAATCGGAATTCAAAAAATTTCGCCAAGAGGAAGCATCCTGGCTGGAGGATTACACATTCTTTCGCGCACTGATGGAGCAGAATCGCGATTCGGAGGCGTGGGACAAATGGCGAACGGAACACCGAACTATGGAAAACGCGCGAGAGTGGCTGCGTCATTTGTCGCAAGATCGACAGCCAACGTTCGCGGCTCGCCAGAATTTCTTTCGTTACGTGCAATGGATCGCGGACGAACAATGGCGCGAAATGAATCGATTGGTCGGGCGGCGCGCCGCCAGAACTACATTTCAAAGATGACGAGTTCACGCAGAAATGGGGGCAGAACTGGGGGATTCCACTTTATCGCTGGGAGGCAATGCGCGGAAATAATTTCGAATGGTGGCGGCAACGGGTGCGCGGTGTAAAGCGCACATTTCATCTTTTTCGCGTCGATCATGTCATCGGGTTTTATCGGATTTACGCTTTCCCGTGGCGACCGGCGCGCAACAAGGAGTTTCTTCGACTCGATTGGAATGAGATGCTGGCGCGAACCAATGGACGCGTTCCCCATTTCGCACCGCGTGATGATTCGACGTTGGAAAATTGCGAAGCGAATCGGCGGGAAGGCGAAGAGTATCTGCGTGTCGTGCTCGAGGAATCCGGCAGCACACGGGTGATCGGCGAAGATTTGGGAAGCGTGCCCGATTATATCCGGCCCCATTTGCTCTCGTTAGGCATCGCCGGATTCAAAATTCCGCAATGGGAAATGCAGCGGAAGCGTGTTACACGCGGAACCGAATATGAGCGGCTCTCGGTCGCCACCTACGCGACGCATGATCACAAACCATTGCGAAAGTTGTGGGAGGAAGCAATCGAGCAGGCAACATCGACTTCGAACCAGTCGCGTCACGAGCTAAACAAGATTGCCGAGTTCGCAGAATTCCGACCGGCAAATAGATCAATAAACTTCGGCCAGGATTTTCATCCCGCCATCATGGAAGCGCTCTTCAAATGCGAATCGTGGATTGCGGTGGTCATGCTGACTGATCTGCTTCGGCGGAAATATCGCTTTAACGTTCCGGGAACGGCAGCCAGCGCCAATTGGACGCGGCGACTGCAACGCAGCGTGGCCGAACTTCGTTCCAGCTGGAAAGAGCGCGAGCGAATGCAATTGATCCGTGAGCTGTTGGAAAAGAGCGGGCGCGTGTAACGCGCGTGTCATCCTGAGCGGAGCGAAGGATCCCACATTGCGATTGCGTTTATGAATTTTTGAACGCGCAAACTTCGGATAGGAAATGGCGAACGCTTGCACGTTTTTGACTGTATTAAGAGGTCCCTCGCATCCGCTCGGGATGACAAACAGGCGATCTGCGGCTAAACAAAATTATGACTTCTCCGATTAAAATCGCGGTCACCGGCGCCGCCGGGCAGATTGGTTACTCGCTCATTTTTCGCATCGCGTCGGGCGAGATGTTCGGCGCCGACCAGCCGATCGCGCTCCATTTGATTGAAATTCCGAATGCGCTCGGCGCGCTCAATGGTGTGGTCATGGAATTGCACGATTGTGCTTCTCCCCTTTTGCAATCAATCGTGCCGACAGCCGATCTCGATGAAGGATTCCGCGATGTGGACTGGGCGTTGCTCGTTGGCAGCGTGCCGCGCAAAGCTGGAATGGAACGCAAAGATTTGCTCGGGATCAACGGCAAGATTTTCATCGGCCAGGGCCAGGCCATTGAGAAGAATGCCGCGGCCGATGTACGCGTGCTTGTGATCGGAAATCCATGCAACACAAATTGTTTGATCGCGATGAACAACGCCAAAGAAATTCCACGCGATCGCTGGTTTGCCATGACGCGTCTCGATGAAAATCGTGCCCGCGCCCAACTCGCGCACAAAGCGGGCGTCGAGATCGCGCGCGTAACGAACATGATCATCTGGGGAAACCATTCCGCCACACAGTACCCCGATTTTTACAACGCTAGGATCGACAATCGACCGGCCAACGAAGTGATCGGCGATGAGGAATGGTTGAAGGAAGAATTTATCGCGACCGTGCAGCAGCGCGGCGCCGCTGTGATCAAGGCGCGCGGACTTTCTTCGGCGGGCTCAGCTGCGAATGCCATCGTCGATACGGTGCGCTTTCTCAACAATGACACGCCGCGCGATGATTGCCACAGCGTCGCTGTTTGTTCCGACGGAAGTTACAACGTCGAGAAAGGATTGATTTCGTCTTTTCCGGTCCGGGTGTGCGGCGGCAAATGGGAAATCGTGCAAAAACTTCCGCTCAACGATTTCAGTCGCGCCAAGATCGACAGGTCGGTTGCGGAACTGAAGGAAGAAAAATCGCTCGTTAGCGATTTGCTGTAGCGGCGGTCTATGATCGCCGAATCATACGACGCTCATAGAGCACCGCTACAGCTATTTTAGTTTCTCGCCAGTCAACCGCTCAAACGCCTCCAGATATTTGGCGGCCGTTCGCGCGATGACGTCGCCGGGCAACTTCGGCCCGGGCGGCGTCTTGTTCCAATCGAGCGTCTCGAGGTAATCGCGCACGAATTGCTTGTCAAAACTGGGCGGGCTTTGCCCGACCACATATTGATCTTTCGGCCAGAAGCGGGACGAATCCGGAGTCAGGCATTCGTCGATCAACAACAACTTTCCATCGACCGTCCCGAATTCGAATTTTGTGTCCGCAACGATAATTCCGCGCTGCGCGGCATGATCGCGACCCCCGGAATAAATTTTCAAACTGAGCTCGCGCACTTTGGTTGCGACTTCGCCACCGAGAATTCTACGGCATTCCTTCATGTCGATGTTGAGATCGTGCTCGGTATCGCTTTTTGTCGCCGGCGTAAAAATCGGCTTCGGCAATTGCGACGCGAGTTTCAATCCTGCGGGCAATTTTTCTCCGCAAACGCTCTGCGACTCCTGATACTCTTTCCAGCCGGAGCCGGCCAGATAACCGCGCACTACGCATTCCACCGGCAACGGTTTAGTCTTGCGAACGATCATGGAGCGACCGGCGAGCTGTTCGCGAAAACGCTCCAGCGCTTTCGGGAATTCGTTGAAATTCGCTGTGATGAAGTGGTTCTCGATCTTGTCGAAGCGTTTGAACCAAAACGCCGAGAGTTGATTGAGGACGGCGCCTTTTTTCGGTATCGGGTCGGGCAGGATCACATCGAACGCGGAAAGCCGATCAGTCACGACAAAGAGCAGAGTCTCGCCGAGATCGAAAACTTCGCGGACCTTTCCGCTGCGCAGTTTCTTGATTCCAGGAAGATCGATTGAAGCCTGTAGTGCGATTGGCATTTCTGAACGCCGAACGTCCAACGCCGAACGCCGAACGTCCAATGGATTTCTGCATTGGAGATTGGACGTTCGGTGTTCGGCGTTCGACGTTTTCTGATCTATGCCTGGAATCGTCATCAAACCGCGTGCCCGGATTTTGCATGGACACGATTGGGTCTTTTCCAGCGAGGCGCTGAAGATTTTTGGCGATCCGGCCGATGGCGACGTGATTTCGCTCAAGGACGGCAAAGATCGTTTGATCGGCAGCGCAATTTATAATTCGAAATCACAAATCGTCGCGCGCCGTTTTTCGCGACAACGGCAGGAGCTCGATCTCGATTTTTTCAAGCGCCGCATCGCGCTAGCGGCCGCTTACCGCGTCCGGCGCGAGGTCGATCCAAAACTTTGCCGCGTGGTTTGGAGCGAAAGCGACGGACTGCCCGGCGTTATCATCGACCGCTACGGCGACCATTGTATTCTGCAAACGCTGACGCTGGCGATGGACATGCGGAAAGACCTGATCACGAATGCGATTGTCGATCTCTTCGGCGCGGTCACCATCATCGAACGAAACGACGCGCCTGTTCGTCGCGCAGAAGGTTTGGACTTGCGAAAGGGTATTTTGCGCGGCAGCGCTGCCACCGAGATCAAAATCGAAATAGACGGCTTGAAGTTCGATGTCGATCTTTTGAACGCGCAGAAGACAGGCCTCTATCTTGACCAGCGGCCGAACTATCGAGTGGTTGCCCAGCATGCGGCCGCACGCCGTGTGCTCGATTGCTTTGCAAATGAAGGTGCGTTCGCGCTTTCGTGCGCGCGCGCCGGAGCGGCTGACGTTGCCGCTGTGGAAGAAAACCGCGAAGGCATCGCCGCCGGGAAACGCCACGCGACACAAAATGGATTGAAGGTGCGCTGGATGGAGGGCGATGTTTTTCAATTCCTGCGCGCGGCTGAAAAAGCGCAGGCGCAGTACGACTTGATCGTTCTCGATCCGCCATCGTTTACGAAAACGAAGAGCGGCTTGCGCGATGCCTTGCGCGGTTATCGCGAGCTGCACCTGCGCGCCTTCAAACTTTTATCGAAAGATGGTTTGCTCGCGACGTTTTCGTGTTCGCATCACGTGAGTGAGGCCGCATTTGCGCAAACCGTCGTGGACGCGCTTGTCGACGCACGGCGGTCGGCGAGAAAACTCCACCGGTTCGAACAGGCGCCTGATCACCCCGTGCTCCCCACATTGCCCGAGACCGAATATTTCAAGGGCCTCCTGCTCGAAATGATGCCGGGGCGGTAGCTTTCCGTTTTGTAGGGGAAGCCGTTGGCTTCCCGTGGGACGACATCGTCGTCCCCCACAGAATCGCCGAGATCTGAGAGCGCCTTTGATCAAAAAAATTCTTTCGGGAAAAATCTGGAATTCTGAACGCTGCTCATTAATGTGGCGTCAGCGGCGAACCTGCGTGAGCGAGCCAGGGGGTGAGCCAACTACGCGACCGGATTGTCATGGCAGAAAAAATTCGACCGATCGAACAAATGCTGGAATTGAGCGAAGAAGAGTCGCTCTCCCCCGAGCATCTCGATTCGCAAGTGCAAAAGGCGCAGGAGCAATTGCTCCAGCTCAAGCGCCAGCAGGAACAAATCGAAAAGCAAAAGCGGGAACTCGAAGAATTGAGTCGCCGCCAGGAAGAACTGGAACGGGGCCGCGCGGAAATGACCGACAAGCTGACGCGCTCGCTCGTCGTGCTCGAGCGGGAAGGCTACGACACGCAGAAAAGGCTCGAGCAACTCCGCGCGGTGCGTGAAAGTTTTGGGCAGCATCTGCAATTAATCGAAGCGATCGATCCGAAGAGCTGGAATCCGGCGGAGTTGCACAAGGAATTGAGCCGGGCGCTGAGCGCGGTGGACGACGCGCGCGCCGAATTCAGCCAGCAACGCAGCCGGCTCCAAGCAACCGGCGATAGCGCGGGCGATGCTCCGTTACCCGAAGTTGCGCCGGACCTTGCGGAGCTCACCGGTGGCCGCTCACTTTTTCAATGGCTGCGAATTGGCTTCGCCCTCAGTTTGCCCCTGATCATCTTCGGATTTATCGCGCTCTTTCTTTTTTTCTGGATCGCTTCGTCCACCCGGTGATGCTTCATGCTTCGTCGCCCGCCTAGATTGGCTACGCCGCTGGATCGAGAACAAGAAGAACTTGTCCACCGGGAATCGGACCTGCGGGACAAGGTTGAAAAACTCGAGCGTATGATCGCGGATGCGCCGCGGGTCGCGGAGGAGACTTCGCGGCGGCAGCGAGAAGAATTGCGCGTGCGAGCCAACGCCGGCCGCAGCCGCCTCGATATTTCGGTCGCTTTGCACGACAAACGTTACGGCGACGATGATCGGAGGACCAAGCGGCGCGGTTCGCTTCGCAAGGCGCGGCGCGAAGGCCGGATCGTATTTATCGTTCTCGCAATCGCACTCGCCATCGCAGTTGTTTGGTTGATGAGTCACTTGCATCTTTGATCGACAAT
>QHPX01000123.1 GCA_003219195.1 Verrucomicrobiota bacterium | reverse complement strand
GAAGACCGCAGGAGAAAAGGGCTACCCACAAAATCCGTGCGGGTAGTAGAAAAAGATTACTTTTCTCTTGACAGTCGATTGACGGGACGAGTAACGTTGCCGACCATATCAGTAAGCGTTTACTCGCTCGGCGGGCAAACATATGTGGGGGCAATGCCATGAGATCCTACCTCGTCGTGGGGTTGTGCCTAGCTACCATTTGCGCTGCAACTCCGCTTCTCGCGCAGCGTTCAGATCGCGGAATTATCACCGGCATCGTAACGGATCCGACCGGTTCGGCGATCGCAGGGGCCGAAGTCAAAGTACGGAATCAAGACACTGCGCTCGAAACTACGCTGACCACCAACAGCGCTGGTGCATTCACAACGCCTCCGTTGGCGCTCGGTACCTATTCGGTGACCGTCGATCACGCAGGCTTCAAGCAGTCCGTCAGTTCTGGGATCGCTCTGCAAGGTGCAGAGACGATCCGCAAAGACATCACTCTGACCATCGGCGCGGTCACCGAGTCGGTCGAGGTGACTGCCGGTGCGGAACTGAACGTCACCACTCCCGATATCAGCCACGTCGTCGACGAGAAGTACTATCAGGATATTCCGACCATTACTGCGTCGGATGTTCGCTTGGCGGAGGCTGTCCTTCAGATTCAGCCCGGCTTCTTTGATGGCGCAGCCTTCGGTTATGCCGTCGGACACCAGCAGAGTCAGGAAAGCGCGCCTCCAATCGAGAGCATTCAGGAAGTGAAGGTCATCACCACCTCCTATGCTGCGCAATATGGCCACACCAGCGGCGGATTTATCGAGTACACCTCGAAGCCCGGAACGAACACTCTGCATGGAAGCGCTTACGAATTCTTTGCCAACGATGCGCTTAACGCCCGCGGGTTCTTCGACGCGGACTGTGATGCTTCCGGTCACTGCACGTCACGCAAGAAGACTCCTCTCAAGAACAATAGCTTTGGATTTACTTTAGGGGGGCCGGTCGTAATCCCACATATCTACGACGGACATAGGAAAACCTTCTTCTTCACAAACTTTGACTGGACTCGCCTTCGCTCGGGTGTGCTGCCAGGGTTCGGCAATACGACCCCAATTGATGCGTTTAAGGCGGGGGATTTCAGTTCTTGGCCCGATCAGATCTACAACCCCTACAGCACCGTTGTCAGTCCGACGGGAATTCCTAGTCGAGATCCGTTCAAATGTGATAGCGCCGGAACTCCGATCATACCCAATCCGGATGGGACGCAGACGGGCGGAACGCCCTGCAACATACTGCCACCCTCTCTCATTAGCACGGTCGCTTCCAGAGTCTCGGGCCTTATGGTCCATCCGGATCGGGCTGGGTTTAGCAACAATGTTGCCGGTAACCCTGCGGGCGATCAAACTTGGCTTCTCAACGCTCGAACCATCGAGTTCCGCGTGGATCACTCATTCACGCCCAACTTCCGGATGAGTGAAAGTTTTTATTGGGGCCACCGCCCATCTATCCGCAACTGCGGGGAGGTAGCCGGGTGCACGACGCAGTTTGATGGGGAGACCGAGCCGCAGAAAAACACCAACTATTATGGAAACGGCTTCTATCAGCGCATCGCGACCCACCACACTCACACACAGTTCGACTGGATTATCCGCCCCAACCTTCTCAATCACACCACAATCGCGTGGGATCGCTGGTTCATGGGCGGGAACCCGCTTTCTGCCGGCGCGGGATGGCCGGGAATCCTTTGGGCCGGAACAGCGGGTGCGGCAAATCCGCTCGGCAACGGAGGAATTCTCGATCAGACGGCGGGACCACCGTTGTTGGACTTCGCCGGGAATATTCCCTACAACTCCATTGGGCAATATGGCTGGGGGAAATTCGGGTTCCTGACCAACAATCGATGGCAATTCTCCGATGATCTATCCTGGGTAAAAGGTAAGCACACCATCAAGGTAGGATATGAATATCGGTGGCATCAGTTTCCGTTTTCTGGTTGGGCGAATGGGAATCAGGCGGGCGAGTTCCGTTTCGATCGGAGAGAGACTGGAGGCTACGACAGCACAGGAAACCTGATAGCCAATTCGGGCGAATCGTTTGCGTCTTTCTTGCTAGGACAGGTGGATTCGTCTACTCAGAACATTCCATTTCACCCCATGTTCTACGAAGCGTACATGTCTCCATGGGTCAATGACGAGTACAAGGCCACAAGTCGTCTGACTTTGACGTTAGGGCTGCGCTTCGATTACCAGTTTGCACGCACCGAAACGCAAGACCGGTATTCCAGCTTCGATCCCAATACGCCCAATCCTGCTGCTGGAAATTTGCCGGGCGCGTTGCTGTTCGCCGGGAAAGGCGCGGGCCGTACAGGTCAACGCACGTTCGAGCATCCGGCGCACGACGCATGGGGCCCGCGTTTAGGCTTCGCTTATCGAGTGAACGACAAGACTGCCATCCGCGGCGGGTATGGCATCTATTATTCCGGCATATCGTTTGATCAGTTCATCGGTCAGCCGACACTAGGCTACGTTTCCAACCCGACAGTTTCCAATATATTCAACGGTGAGCATCCCGCGTTCTTGCTAGATAATGGGTTTCCTCAAACTAACGTGGCGTGCCCCGGTGGAACGCCTACTTCACCCTGCGTTAATCCACCGCCGTTCATCGATCCCTCATTTGCTAACAACCAGTCTGTAATCGCCGTCGCTAAGAATGGTCTAACTCTCCCGCGATACCAGAACTGGTCTCTCACCCTGGAGCGGCAGCTCAACAACAACCTGCGGTTGGATGTATCGTACATTGCGAACCGCGGCAGTCGCCTCACGGCGGATTGGCAAAAGATGGGCGTGGGTGCCAACATGAACCCTTCCAGCATTCTGTCCATCCCCAACTCGACTTTAACTTCCCCTTGCAATGCCGCGACCGCGGTGGGTGGGGATTGTGCGGGTGGCGTTCCCCTTCCGTATAGCACCTTCAATGGCACCGTAGCTCAGGCACTTCGGCAATATCCGCAATATCAGAACGTCCTGTGGCGTGATGTTCCCCTCGGAAGCAGCCAGTACACCGCTTTGGAAGTGGTATTGGAGCAACGCTATTCGCACGGTCTAGGATTCCGCGTTGGCTACACCTACTCCAAGCTTTACAACGATGGATCGGAGACTGGACAGGGCGGGGATGGCGCCAATGGAGCAGTCCAAGACCCGTCCTGCCCACATGTTTGCGAGTGGGGGCTTAGTCGCGACGACACCCCGAACGTCTTTCTTGTTGGCTTCACTTGGGAGATCCCTTTTGCAAAGGGTCTCTCCTCGCGAGCCGGGCGATTGGCTCTGAGCGGCTGGAACTTGGCCGGAGCCCTGCGGTATGAAAGTGGACGACCCATGAATATCACCATGGATAACCCACTCGGCGGTCTCCTGTTCAATGGCCAGAGACGGCCGAATCGCGTCAAAGGTGTCAGTGCGGTCAAGCGGGGTAGCAACTTCAATCCTCTGATCGATAATTACTTTGACCCTGCTGCGTGGTCTGACCCTGGGCTCGATCCAACTACCAGTAATCCGCTTTTGGGGGATGCACCCCGTCGCGACGGTTCAGTACGCGCTTTCCCCACCTACAACGAAGACATCAACATATTCAAGGTCTTTCCAATCAAGGAGAAACTGAACCTCCGGTTTGAAGCTCAGTTCGGAAATATCTTCAATCGCACGGACTTCTGCGATCCAAACGGATTCTACGGTCCTGCGAGTTTTGGTACTGTCAATACTCAGTGCAACCAGCCACGCTCGATTCAATTTGGCTTGCGGTTGAACTACTAGGAATTCGTCCTTCCCGATACGACTCAGGAAGGACGTCGGCCTTCACAACCGCAAACTTGTCTGGTCGCACATTTGTGAGACCGATAAAATGAAACCCGGCTCCGACTCTAGTTGCGACGGAGCTACGGCGGCCATCGGTGATCGTTAGTTGGGACAGGAAGCGCGTGTTCATGAAGCAGAAGTGGTGTGGTCGGAAGCCGCTCCTGTGTCAACTTTTAATTCTGCTCGCTACCGCGGCCTACGGCAGCGATTCCCATCAAGCCCTGCGGAATGCCGCAAGTCTCTTCCAGCAAGGCAAACTTGAGGAAGCGGATCATCAGGCTCAGCTTGCACTCGCAGACCCGCAGACCCGCGCCGCGGCCTGTTCCGTCCTTGGCTCAATCCGATTTCAGCAGAAACGATTTCCAGAAAGTGCCGACTTGTTTGAGAAAGCAATCCGTCTCGAGCCTCACCTGGTTGGCGCGCATCTCAACTTAGCAGAAGCTTATATCGCTGAGGGAAGGCCGCAATTGGCTCTTCCACTCTACCGCCACGTCTTGACCTTAGATCCATCGAATGCGACAGCTCGGCTGGAACTGGCGCGCAATGAGACTGAGAACGGACATTATCAGCAATCGCTGGAACTCGCCCGACCCGTTCTGTCCGCTCTCAAAAACACTCCCGATGGCTTGTTCATGCTGGCAACGGATTACTTGAAGATTAAGGACCAAGATGCTGC